>DATJSR010000322.1:0-4627 GCA_035504015.1 Steroidobacteraceae bacterium | reverse complement strand
CGGCTGATGCATGCCCGGGAGGAGCGCCTCGAGGCGAGCATCGTGAGCTATGCGCGCGTGCTGACCGGCGTCTGGGCGCTGCTCTTTGCTGCGCTCGCCCTCGTGAGCCTGGCACTCGCTCTCATCGCTCGGCCGAACGGGATCCTGCCGCTCCTCGGCATCACCCCGGCGGTGAGCGTGCGCCAGAGCACCTGGTCGCTGTTCGCGAACTTCCTCGAGTACGCGATCGTCGCGCTCTTCTTTGTGCTGGAGTATGCGTACCGGCGGCGGCGCTTTCCGCAGCAGCCCTACACCGGCATGCTCGACTTCCTCAGGCGCCTGAGCGCCGTGGCACCGCGGGCGCTCGCGCGGCGCGAGTGCCGCGACGGGCTGGGGCGGCGCGCATGAGCGAGCGGCTGCGGGTAGAGATCTGCGTGCCGCACCAGCACCCTGCGCTCGCCGGTCACTTCCCCGGCGCACCGGTCGCCCCGGGCGTGCTGCTGCTCGATCTGCTGCTGCAGGCCGCGCAGGCGCACACCGGCCGAGCACTAGAGCCGGTGCAGATCCCGCAAGTGAAGTTCAGCGCGCCGCTGCTGCCGGGGCAACCGGCCCGTGCGCTGCTCGAGATCGAGGGTGCGCGACTCACCTTTCGCCTGGAGCACGCCGGGCGCGGCATCGCGAGCGGCACGCTGCTGCTGGGTGCCGCATGAGCGCTCGGGGGGCGCGGCTGCTCGCGATCGCGATCGCGATCGCACCAGCGGCCGCGGCGGTGCACGCCTCGGTCGAGGCTGCGGGATTCACCGTCGATGCGCTCATCGCGCGGCTCGCCCGTCCGGCGCCCGCCGCGACCGATTTCATCCAGGCGGATTTCTCCCCGTTGCTCGCGCGAGCGCTCATCGTCACGGGACGGCTCGACTATCTCGGCCCGGATCATCTCAGCCGCACGGTGCGCATGCCCTTTCAGGAGCACGACGACGTGCATGACGACAGCGTCACCGTGCAGCGAGGCGGTGAGAGCCCGCGGCAATTCTCCCTGCAGCGCGTCCCGCAGCTGCGCAGCCTGCTCGCGAGCTTTCCGGCACTGCTCAGTGGCGATCGCGCAGCGCTCGAGCGGCAATTCACGCTCGATCTGCACGGGGATGCGCGGGCGTGGACACTCGGTCTCACCCCCCGCGATCCGCAGGTGCGCGCGCTGGTGCGCGCGATCCTGGTGAGCGGGCGCGGCGCCGAGCCGCGCTGTCTCACTACCTACCAGGCGAGCGACAGCATCACCGTGATGCTGCTCGGCAGTGCCGCGCAGCAGAGCGTACCCGCGAACGTCGATCTCGCCTGGCTCGAGGCGCAGTGCCGCGCCGCGCCGCACTAGCGGGCCTATCCAGGTGCCCGTCCCCGCTCGTACCGCGCTTCTCGCCGTGGCCTGGGTCGCCGCGCTCGTCGCACTCGCGCTCTTCGCCCGCGCGCACCTGCGCGTGAGCGGGGATCTGCGCCTGTTCATGCCCACTCCGCACACGAGCGCGGAGCGGCTGATGCTCGATGAGGTGAGCGAGGGTCCCGCCACGCGCATTCTTCTGGCACAGCTCAGCGGCGCGCCGTCGCAGCAGCTGGCGCAAACCTCGCAGCGGCTCGCGGCCGCGCTGCGTGGGCAGAGCCAGTTTCGCTTGATCGCGAACGGCGAGGCACATCTCGAGGACCTGCCGGCGCAGCTGCTGCCGTACCGCTATCTGCTGTCCCCGACGCTCGATCACGCCCGTTTCGATGAGCCGCTGCTGCGGAGGGAGCTGCAGGCGCGCGAGCGCGACCTGTCCTCCCCGGCCGCCGCGCTGCTCACGCGCTGGATCGCACGCGACCCGACGCTCGAGATCCTGAAGCTCCTGCAGTCCTGGGAGCCTGCGCGCGAGCCACGTCTCATCGATGACGTCTGGTTCAATGCAAAGGGCACGGCCGCACTGCTCATCCTCGAGACGGCGGCGCCGGCCTTCGATCCGCAGGCGCAGCGTCTGACGATCGAGCGGCTGCGCCGCACCTTCGAGCGCACACGCACCTCTGCCACGATACGCCTGACGGTGAGCGGTCCAGGCGCCTTCAGCGTGCTCATGCAGGCGCGCAGCGAGGCCGATGCACGCCTTGCCGGCATCGCCGATACGGTCGGCATGATCCTGCTCATGTGGCTCGCCTACCGTCGAGCGGCTTACGTGCTGCTCGGCGCCTTGCCGCTGGCGAGCGCGGGTGCGGTCGCGCTCGCGCTCGTGAGCGCCCTGTTCGGCACCGTGCATGGGATCACGATCGCCTTCGGGTTCACACTGATCGGCGTGGCACTGGATTATCCGATCTTTCTCTTCAGTCACCAGCTGCCGCAGAGCGCCGCGGCGCAGACCGCGCGTGCAATCGGGCCGACACTCGCCATCGCGGTGGCGGGGCTCTGCATCGCGTATCTCGCGTTTCTCGCCTCGGGCGTTGCAGGGCTTGCGCAGCTCGCCTGCTTCAACATCGCCGGCCTGGCGACGGCCGGGCTCGCCACGCGCTTCGGGCTGCCGCAGGTGCTGCCGCGCACGCACCGGGACTACGGGGAGACCGCCTTGCCTGGCGCACTCGCGCGCCTGCATGGGCGCCTGCCGCACCCCCGCTGGCTCGCGCCGCTGCTCGCCCTCGGCGCGCTCACGGTGCTGCTCGCCGTTCCCGGGCCGCTCTGGGACAACGACCTCAGCCGCCTGACCCCGGTGCCAACCGCGCTGCTGCTGCAGTACGAGTCGCTGCAGCGCGAGCTCGGAGCACCCGACGTGCGCTATCTGCTCGCGCTCGAGGGTGCGAGCGCGCAGCAGGTGCTCGAGCGCGAGGAGCGCCTGAGCGGCGCGCTGCACGAGCTCGCCGCGCGAGGCGCGATCGCAGGCTTCGACGATGCGGCGCGTTACCTGCCGAGTGCCGCCACCCAGGAGCGCCGCCGAGCGGCACTGCCGAACGATGCCGAGCTGCGCGCGGCTCTCGAGCGTGCGAGCGCCGGGCTCGCCTTCCGGGCCGACGCGTTCACGCCCTTTCTGCAGGACGTGGCCCGTGCCCGGCAGCTCCCACCCCTCACCCCTTCGGGCCTCGCCGGCACGCCGCTCGAGCTCTCCGTGGGCAGCCTGCTCGTGCCGCGCGAGGGTCACTGGACGGGGATCGTCACCTTCGCCGAGGTGCACGATCCGGCAGCGCTCGCACGGCTGGCAGCGGCATCGGGCGGCGAGCTCGAGCTGCTCGATCTAAAGAGTGCCGCGGAGCAGCTCGTCGCGCACCAGCGCGTACGCATCCTGTGGTGCCTGAGCGGTGCGGCCGTGCTGCTTGCGCTGGTGGTGCTGCTGTCGCTGCGCTCGGCGCGGCGCGCGCGCCGCGTGCTGGTACCGATGGCGCTCGCCTCGCTTCTCACGCTGGCGGTGCTGCACGGCGCCGGCGTGCGCCTCAACCTCTTCCACCTGATCGCACTGGTGCTCGCCGCCGGACTCGGGCTCGATTACGCGCTTTTCTTCGAGCGCTCGACGCACGATCCCGGGCAGCAGCGTCGCACGCTGCACGCCCTGCTGGTGTGCGCCACGGCGGCCTGCGTCGTGTTCGCGGTCCTCGCCAGCTCCCCGTTGCCGGTGCTCGAGTCCCTGGGCGTGACCGTGGTGCTCGGCGTGATAAGCAATTTCCTGCTGGCGCTGCTGCTGATTCCCGTGCCGTCGCCGGCCAATGCACGGCAGGCAGCCGCTTAGCCATGCTCGATGCCACCCAGATCGCAGCGCTCATCCCGCACCAGGGGCGCATGTGTCTGCTCGAGCGCGTGGTGGCGTGGGATGGCGAGCAGCTCATCGCAACGACGCGCACGCATCGGGCGCCGGATCACCCGCTTGCGCATGCCGGCCGGCTGCGTGCGCTGCATCTGTGCGAATACGGGGCGCAGGCCATGGCCGTGCACGGCGGCCTGCTGGCGCAGCGCGCCGGCGAGCGCCCCATGCCCCGATTGCTCGTGTCACTGCGCGAGATACGGCTCGAGGTGGCCTACCTCGAGACGTTGAGCGGGGAGCTCGAGATCGAGGCGCGGCGGCTGCTCGCCGACGGCGCCAGTGCCCAGTACCGATTCAGCGCCCGCCACGCGGGCACGCTGCTTGCCCAGGGACGCGCGGCGATACTCGCTCAACGCCCGTGATCGCCAGCGCGCGCGCCCGCGGGAGACGACTGGGTCGGCGGCCACGAGACGGCCTGCATGCGCCGGCCCTGTTAAGATGGTCGCTCGCTACGCGCAGGGGAGCATCGCAGTGACGGGACGAGTAAAAGGTGCTGCTGCTGTGCTGCTTCTTTGCTGCGCCACCGAGCTCGTGTCGGCGCAGTCGTCGCTGGTCGACGAGAACCTGCTGTTCGCCCCGCCCAAGGGCTTTCAAATCGGCTACCAGTCGAGGCATGGCAACAATTCGATCACCGAGTTGATTCCCGCGGGCCAGTCGGTCGACGACTGGACGCAGATGTTGACCGTCGAGATCTTTCGCGGCGCCACCGTCGATGCCCCCGATTTCCTTGGCCGGGTGGGCGGCCGATACCGGGGAGACTGCCCGAACACCACGGCTCAGGGGATCGTTACCGGGCACGTGAACGGGTACGAAGTCTCCATGCTGCTGCTGAGGTGTCCCCTCAATCCGCA
>DATJSR010000321.1:0-7809 GCA_035504015.1 Steroidobacteraceae bacterium | reverse complement strand
CGAGGTGGTCGGTGGCCGGCAATTCGCGCTGCGCGCCTGGCTCGACCCCGAGCGCATGGCGGCTTTCGGTGTCACCGGCAGCGATGTCTATGCCGCGCTCGCGGCGAACAACTACCTGACCACGCTCGGCACCACCAAGGGCCAGATGGTGAGCGTCGACCTCAACGCCTCGACCGATCTGCACACTCTGGAGGGCTTTCGCAATCTCATCGTGCGACAGCAGAACGATGCCATCGTGCGGCTGAGGGATGTGGCGAACGTGGTGCTCGGCTCCGAGAGCTACGACCTCAGTGTCGCCTTCAACGCCCGGCACGAGGTGTTCATCGGCATCCAGACCGCCCCGCGGGCCAACGTGCTCGATGTGGCGCGGCGCGTGCGCGCGCTGCTGCCTCGGGTGCAAGCGCAGCTACCGACCGGACTTCATCAGGAGCTGGTGTACGACACCACGCAGTTCGTGACCACCTCGATCGCGGAGGTCATCAAGACCCTCGTCGAGGCGCTGCTGATCGTGACGCTCGTCATCTTCCTGTTCCTCGGCGCCCCGCGCGCGGTACTGATCCCGACGATCGCCATGCCGCTGTCGTTGATCGGGGCCTTCGCCGTGATGCTCGCGCTCGGCTATTCGATCAACCTGCTCACGCTGCTCGCCCTCGTGCTCGCCATCGGGCTGGTGGTGGACGATGCCATCATCGTGGTCGAGAACATCGATCGGCACCTGAAGGAGGGCATGACCCCGCTCGGTGCAGCGCTCACCGGTGCGCGCGAGCTCGGTGGCCCGATCATCGCCATGACCATCGTGCTCGTGGCCGCCTACGTACCCATCGGCTTTCAGGGCGGTCTGACCGGCGCACTCTTCACGCAGTTCGCCTTCACGCTCACGGGCGCGGTCACGGTCTCCGGCATCATCGCCCTCACGCTCTCTCCGATGATGTGCGCACAGGTGTTCCGTGCGGAGCAGGAGGAGGGGCGCTTCGCGCGGCTGCTCGATCGGCTGTTCGTGCGCGTGCGCAATGCCTACCAGCGCGCGCTCGCCCACGCGCTCGAGACCTGGCAGGTGCCGGTGCTGCTCGGCGTGCTGCTGCTCGCCGGTGCCGTGTACCTTTTCCTGACTTCGCAGTCGGAGCTCGCGCCCGTCGAGGACCAGGGCTTCGTCGCGGCGCAGATGATCGGACCGCCCAATGCGACGCTCGAGCAGATGGAGCGGTACGCGGCCCGCATGGCGCAGCTCTCGCGGGTTCCCGAGTACGATGCGATCTTCGAGATCCTCGGACAGCAATCGGTCAACCAGGGCTTCGGCGGTGTGCTGCTCAAGCCCTGGAATCAGCGGCACCGCAGCGCCAATCAGATCCAGCAGGAGCTGCAGCAGCGCTGGAACGGCATCGCCGGGGTGCGCATCGCGGCCTTTCAGCTGCCGGCGCTGCCGGGCTCGATGGGCGTGCCCATCCAGTTCGTCATCACGACGAATGAGCCGATCGAGAATCTCGCGCGCATCACCCAGCAGGTGCTCGACCGTGCCCGCTCGAGCGGGCTGTTCTTCTTCATCGATGCGGACCTCAAGCTCGACAAGCCGCAGGCGACGCTCCTCGTCGATCGCAGCCTCGTGGGCGAGCTCGGCCTCACCCAGCAAGACGTGGGGGCCGCCCTCGGCGCCGCACTCGGGGGTGGCTACGTCAATTACTTCTCGATCGCCGGCCGCTCCTACAGGGTGATTCCCCAGGTGCTGCAGAAGGATCGCCAGAACCCGCCCCAGGTGCTCGACTATTACATCCGCTCCGGGGACGGCACGCTCATTCCGGCGCGCACGGTGGCGCGGCTGCAGACCGCGACCGTCCCCGAGTCGATCAACCACTTCCAGCAGCTCAACTCCGCCACGCTCGCCGCCGTCGGGGCGGTATCGGATGCGCAGGCGCTCGGCTTTCTGCGCAGCACGCTCGCGCAGGTCGCGCCGCTGGGCTATACGGCGGACTACGCCGGGCAGTCGCGCCAGTTCGTGCTGGGCTCGGGCAGCTTCGTGGTGACGCTCGCCTTCGCGCTCATCATCGTGTATCTGGCGCTCGCGGCACAGTTCGAGAGCTTTCGCGATCCGGCGGTGATTCTGGTATCGGTGCCGATGGCGCTCTTTGGCGCGCTGCTTTTCATCAATGTGGGCTTCGCCACACTCAACATCTACACCCAGGTGGGACTGGTCACGCTGCTGGGCCTCATCAGCAAGCACGGCATTCTCATCGTGCAGTTCGCCAACCAGCTGCAGCGCGGCGGGCTCGCCAAGCTCGCCGCCATCGAGCAGGCGGCGGCCGTGCGGCTGAGGCCGATCCTGATGACGACCGCAGCCATGGTCGTCGGTGTGGTGCCGCTGGTCATTGCCACGGGCGCGGGAGCGGCAGGCAGGCGCGCCATGGGCATCGTGCTGTGCTCGGGGCTCTCGATCGGCACGCTGTTCACCTTGTTCGTCGTGCCGGCCGTCTACCTGCTCCTCGGCGCCGATCACCGTCGCGAAGGTCAAGGCAATGATCCAGCCGCCGCGCCGGCCGTCCCCGGCTGAGCGTGTCACGGGGAGGGACGAGCGGTGCCGCCCAGGAGCCAGTCTCAGGTAATATCCTGTTTTTATTCGTGTTATGGCCGCCCGTGCCCCACCGGGAACTCACTGGCGCGCGATCCAGCCAAAAAAAGCGCGTATTTCGCACCGCGGACCTTGATCCGCGCGCGCGGCGATGCCATATGGCGAATGTCCTCTGACAGGAAGGGACCGTCCATGTTCAAGCAACTCTCCATGCTCGTGTGCGCCGGGCTGCTGCTTGCCGGCACTACGCTCGCGCTCGCCGCCGACCCCAAGCCCAGCCAGATCTACGACGCGGTCCGGGCGGGCAACTACGTGCAGGCGGAGGAGATGATCAACCAGGTATTGCGCGATCACCCGAACGATGCGAAGGCGCATTACGTGGCGGCGGAGGTCTACGCGCGAGTCGGTGACTACCCGGTCGCGCGGCGGGAGCTGACCAGCGCGCAGAGCCTCGACCCGTCGCTGTCCTTCGCCTCGCCGCGAGCCGTGCAGGAGCTGCGCACGCAGCTGTACGCACCGGTGGTCGTACGCCAAGCCGGCGGCGGCTTCGTGGCTGCGCCTGCGCGCTCCTCGGGGATTCCCTGGAGCGTCATCATCATCGTGCTCGCTGTCGTTGCGATCGCCTGGATGCTGTTTCGGCGCCGTAGCGCTGGCTACTATGGGGGCGGCTATCCCACCGCGGGCGCACCCGGTGCCCCTGGCATGGGCGCGGGGGGTGCCCCGTACCCCTACGGTCCCGGCGGTATGCCTTACGGCGGGGCTGGTTCGGGTCTGCTCGGCAGTCTCGGCACCGGGCTCGCGGTCGGCGCAGGCGTGGCTGCCGGCGAGGAACTCGCACACCGTGTGCTCGATGGGCACTCCGGCGGTGGTGTGATTCCCTCGGCCGAGGCGGCCGAACCGCCGCCACCGGATCCCAACCAGGACATGGGCGGACAGGACTTCGGCCTCAATAACGACTCCTGGGGCAGCGACGGCGGTGGCGGTGGTGGAGACTTCGGCGTGGGGGGCGGCGACGACTGGACCTGAGCCGGTCGCGTGAGGTGCGGCGCCGCTCTCGCGCCAGATGGATGATGCCCGGCGCGGCCCGCGAGCCATGAGCCGGGCGCTCGAGCGCTATGCTGCCAAGCGCCGCTTTGCGCGTACGCCCGAGCCACCCGCGGCGCCCGTCACGGGACGCGACGGGCCGCTGCTCTTCGCAGTGCAGAAGCACGCCGCGCGGCGCCTGCACTATGACTTTCGGCTCGAGCTCGATGGTGTTCTCAAGTCCTGGGCGGTACCCAAGGGTCCCTCGCTCGACCCACACGAGCGACGGCTCGCCGTGCAGGTGGAGGATCATCCCTTCGATTACGCCTCCTTCGAGGGCGTAATCCCGCAAAAGGAATACGGCGCCGGGCGCGTCATCGTGTGGGACTGCGGGGTGTATTCACCCGGAGAGCCCGAGCAGGCCGCGCCCGCAACACGCGCCGAGGCCGAGGCCCGTGCGCGTGCCTCGCTCGCGCAAGGAAAGCTCAGCTTCTTTCTGCGCGGTGAGAAACTCAAGGGCTCCTTCGCGCTCGTGCGCACCGCCACCGCTACCCAATGGCTGCTGCTCAAGCATGCGGACCGCTTCGTGGGCGGACACGAGCTGCTCGCGCAGAGCGCCTCGGTGCTCTCGGGGGAAACGCTCGAGAGCCTCGCGAACGCCGCAACCGGCACGAGCATGGCTCGCTTGCCGGCAGCGCGGCTGATACCCGAGGGCAGCCCCGAGAAGCTCCCCGAGCGGCTCCTGCCGATGCTCGCGGAGGCGGGCGGCGAGGCGCGCTCCGATCCGCGCTTTCTGTACGAGCCCAAGCTCGATGGCTATCGCACGCTCGCTTGGGTGCAGCCGCCGCGCGTGCGGCTGCTCTCGCGACGCGGTCAGGATCTCTCGGTGTGCTTTCCGGAGATCGTGGAGGCGCTTGCCGGGCAAGGCGCGGCGATGATTCTCGATGGTGAGATCGTGGCCCTCGGGCCCGACGGGCGGCCATCCTTCAACGCCTTGCAGAACCGCGCGCAGTTGAAGGCCGCGGCGGAGATCGCCGAGGCTCGGGCTCGTTCGCCCGCAGTGCTCGTGTGCTTCGACCTGCTGCACTTCGACGGTCGCAACCTGCGTGGTGCGGCCTACGCGGATCGGCGCCGCTATCTCTCGCAGTGCCTGCTCGCGAGCGAGCACCTGCAGCGCGTTCACGCGAGCGCGGACGCCGAGGAGCTCTACCGCGCGGCACTCGAGAGCGGCTTCGAAGGCATCGTCGCCAAGCGGCGCGACGGCATCTATCAGCCGGGCAAGCGCTCGGCGGCATGGCAGAAGGTCAAGGCCACGCGCACGATCGACCTGGTGGTCGGCGGCTACACGCGCGGCAAGGGTGCCCGCGAGGCACTCGGTGCGCTGCTGCTCGGCTACTGGCGGGGCAAGGCGCTGCAGTACGCGGGCCATGTGGGCTCGGGACTGAGCGATGCCGGCGTGCGCGATTTGCTGGAGCGCCTGCGCGCCCTCGAGCGTGATCGCTGCCCCTTTCGCGAGCGTCCCCCACTGCATCGCCCGACGCACTGGCTGCAGCCGCGCCTCGTGGTCGAGGTGAGCTACGCCGATTGGACGCCGGATGGCTTGCTGCGGGCGCCTGTGTTGCTCAGGCTGCGCGAGGATCTCGACGCGCGCCGCATCGACACGCGACAGGGTCCGCCGCGGCGCGCGGACGATTCCGCGCCCAGGCCCGTGAACGGGTCCGTGGTGGTGTCCAGGCCCGCGGCGGTGTCGGGGTCCGGGGCGGTGTCCGGGTCCGTGGCCAGCGCGCTCCACGCTGACCTGCGCGCTCAAATCGACGCGGTACTCGAGCAGCTGCGGCAGCCCGCATCGCGGCTCGATCTGCACGTGGGCAGCGCCCGCATCCGCCTGACGCATCTGGATCGGATCTACTGGCCCGCCGATCCAGGCGCGGGCTACGCGGCCGTCGACAAGCGGGCGCTGCTGCGCTATCTCGCGGGCGTCGCGCCATTCATGCTGCCGCACCTCGCGGACCGACCGCTCACCATGATTCGTATGCCGGAGGGCATCGAGGGGGAGCGCTTCTTCCAGAAGCACTGGGAGGCGACGCTGCCGGATTTCGTCGAGACGCTCACCGTCTACTCCGAGCATCGCTCCGAGTCGGGCACCTATCTCCTCGCGAACAATCTGCCGACGCTTCTGTGGCTCGGACAGAACGGGACGCTGGAGTTTCATGTATGGCATTCCCGGGCCGCGGCCGGTGCGGATGCGCTCTCGCACGGCACCGACTACGCAAGCTCGCTGGCGGCGCTCGAGCAATCGGTTCTCAACTATCCCGACTACCTGGTCTTCGACATCGATCCGTACATCTACTCCGGCAAGGAGCCCAAGGGAGCCGAGCCCGAGCTCAATACGCGCGGCTTTGCCGGTGGCAAGCAGGTGGCACTGTGGCTGCGCAAGCTCCTGGCCGAGATGTCGCTGCAGGCGATCGTCAAGACCTCCGGCAAGACCGGCCTTCACGTGTTCGTGCCGATCGAGCGAACCGTCACCTTCGATGAGGCGCGCCACCTCTGCGAAACCGTCGGCCGGTACCTCCTCGCGGCCCATCCGCGCGAGATCACGATGGAATGGGCCGTGGAGAAGCGAACGGGCAAGATCTTCATCGATTACAACATGAACGTGCGGGGAAAAACCCTTAACGCGGCATATTCACCCCGCGGGGTGCCGGGAGCGCCAATTTCCTTGCCACTCAGCTGGGAAGAGCTCGAAGCTGCCGAACCGCTCGACTTTCGCATCACTAACATACTGGCACGCTTGGAAAAAACCGGTGACCGGTGGCATGATGCGCTGCTCGCCAAGCAAAGTCTGGCCAAGGCCTTAGGTCCGGCCCGGGCGGATTGAGCTCGCGGCGACTCTCACCGGGGGGATCATGGCCGCACGCTCAATCGGCTCGCTTACCCTGTCGTTCGGGCTCGTTGCTATTCCCGTCAAGCTCTACAGCGCGACGCAGACGAGCAATGCCATCTCCTTCAACCTCCTGCACAAGGATTGTGGCTCGCGCCTGAAGCAGCAGTACGTGTGCATCAAGCACGGCACGCTCGTCGAGCGCGAGGACATGGTGAAGGGCCACGAGTTCGCCAAGGATCAGTACGTCACCTTCAACCCCGAGGAGATCAAGGCGCTCGAGGAGGCGGGCTCGCAGGCGGTGGAGATCTCCGAGTTCGTGCCGATCGAGTCGGTCGATCCGCTGTACTTCGACAAGACCTACTACCTCGCCCCCGACAAGGGCGCGGCCAAGCCCTATGCGCTGCTCGCAGAGGCGCTGCGCGAGGTCAAGCGCTGCGCGCTCGGACGCTGGGCCTCGCGCGGCCGTGCGCATATCGTCGTCCTGCGGCCCATCGGCAAAGTGCTGGCGATGCAACAGCTGTACTTCGCCGCCGAGGTGCGTCCCGTCGGTGACATCGAGGTCCCCGCCGCGGAGCTGAAGCCGGGGGAGCTGCAGCTGGCGCGCCAGCTCATCGAGCAGCAAAGCGCGCCCCGCTTCGAGCCCACGGCCTATACCGATGAGCTGCATGCGCGCCTCGAGGCTGCCATCCAGAAGAAAGTGGAAGGGCAGGAGATCAGCATCTCCGAGAGCGCACCCGCGGCGAGCGGCAAGGTCATCGATCTCATGGAAGCCCTGCGCGCGAGCCTGCAAAAGGGTCCCGCGACGGCGAGCCCCGGCCGCACCGCCACCGCAGGCGCTGCGGTCGCAGCTGCCGCATCGACGGATACCGCGGCCACCGCCGAGTCCAGTGCGCGGCTGGGTCCCCGCAAGGGACCGCGACGGCTCGAGCCGGCGGCCAAGTCCGCGGGCAAGGCGAGCCGTCGCTAGCGCCGCGCTGCACGCGCAGGCATGAGCGTCTGGGTCGGCACCTCCGGCTACAATTACCGCGAGTGGAAGGGCAGCTTCTACCCCGCCGATCTGCCGGCCTCGGGCATGCTCGGCTACTACACCGAGCATTTCCGAACCGTCGAGATCAACAACACCTTCTATCGCATGCCGACCGAGGCCGTGGTGCGCGGCTGGGCCGCGGCCACGCCGCAGGATTTTCGCCTCACGCTCAAGGCGCCACAGGGGATCACGCATCACGCGCGGCTGCGCGATTGCGCCGAGCGCGTGCAGCGCTTTCTCGAGGTGGCGCGGATCCTGGGCGAGAAGGCCGGCGCACTGCTGTTTCAGCTGCCGCCGAACCTGCGCCAGGATCTG
>DATJSR010000320.1:0-3269 GCA_035504015.1 Steroidobacteraceae bacterium | reverse complement strand
TTCCAGGGGTTCCTGGTCGGGGGCTGCGTGCGCGATCTGCTCCTGGGCATCGAGCCGAAGGACTTCGACGTGGCAACCGATGCGCTGCCCGAGCAGGTGAAGCGGCTGTTTCGCAACTGCCGCCTGGTCGGGCGGCGCTTTCGCCTCGCGCACGTGTTCTTCGGTCAGGAGACGATCGAGGTGGCGACCTTTCGCGCAGCGACCGCCCCTTCGCAGGGGGAGGAGCCGCTTCCGGATGCCGATCCGGAGGATGGGGAGGCCCCCGAGCTCGATGAGCCTCTCCCGAGCGAGGTGAGGGCGGGCGAGCGAGTGGTGGACGCGGATGATGATTCGGAGCGGGTCTTGGATGAGACCGGCCGCATCCTGCGCGACAACGTCTATGGCTCGATCGATGAGGACGTGTGGCGGCGTGATTTCACGGCCAATGCGCTCTACTACAACATCGCCGACTTCTCGCTCTGGGATTACGTCGGGGGGGCCGAGGACATCGCGGCACGCACGCTGCGGCTGATCGGGGATCCGGAGACTCGCTATCGGGAAGATCCGGTGCGCATGCTGCGAGCGGCGCGCTTCGAGGCGAAGCTCGGCTTTCACCTGGATCCGGCGACCGCGGCGCCGATCGCGGAGCACCGGGAGCTGCTCGCGGGAGTGCCGCCGGCGCGTCTCTTCGATGAGACGCTGAAGCTCTTTCTCTCCGGTCAGGGGGCGCGCAGCCTGGAAGTACTGCGCGCGCGTGGGCTGCTCGAGGTGCTGCTGCCGACGGTTGATGCCTACCTGAAATCGCACCCGGGCAGTCTCGTCGAGAAGCTGCTGCTGCTCGGGCTGAAGAACACCGACTCGCGTGTGCTCGCGGGCAAGCCGGTGACGCCCACCTTTCTCTTTGCCTTGCTACTCTACGGGCCGATCGCGCAGGCCATCGAGTCCTTGCCGCACGAGCAGTGGCATCAACTCGCGGCGATCCTGGATGCCTGCGATCGAGCGGTGCGCGAGGCGCAGGGGCGCATCGCGATCCCGCGGCGCTTCGCGCTCGGGGTGCGCGAGATGTTCGCCCTGCAGCCGCGGCTCGAGCATCCACGCGGGCGCCGTGCGCTGCGTGTGCTCGAGCATCCGCGCTTTCGCGCCGCCTACGATCTGCTGCTGCTGCGCGCGCAATTCGGCATGGCAGCTCAAGAGACGGCGCGCTGGTGGACCCGGGTGCAGGAAGTCTCACCGCCCGAGCGTGCGGAGATGGCGGATGCCCTGGCCGGCAGCGCCGCCGCCGGTGAGCGGCGCGAAGGGGCGCGTCGTGGCCCGCGCCGCCGCCGCCGGCGGCCACGTCCCGCGAACCCGGTTTGAGTGCGGTGCCAGTGCTTGCGCCGGTGCCCATCTGGCAACCGGCCTACATCGGGCTGGGCAGCAATCTCGAGGATCCGGTGCGACAGGTGCGCTGCGCGCTGCAGCGGCTCGCGCAGCTGCCACGCACGCATCTGGTGCTCGCTTCCCCGCTGTATCGATCGAGCCCCATGGGACCGATCGCCCAGCCTGACTTCGTGAATGCGGTGGCGGGGGTGCTGACACGCTCTGAGCCCGCGGTGCTGCTCGCGGGCCTGCGCGAGCTCGAGAGCGCCTTCGGCAGGCCGTCCGTGCGCGAGCGCTGGGGTCCGCGCGTGCTCGATCTCGACCTGCTCCTCTACGGTCGGCTGCAGCTGCACGACCCGCAGCTGACGCTGCCGCATCCCGGTGTAGTGCAGCGCAACTTCGTTCTGTATCCTCTCGCGGACATTGCGCCCGAGCTGGAGGTTCCGGGGGTCGGGCGCGTCCATGAGCTCAAGAGACGTGTCTCGGCCGAAGGCATTCAGCGGCTCCCTTGAACGCACCGAAAGAATCCCAGCCGGAGCGCGCAACACCGGCGCCCGCATCGCCCTTCCGCTACATCGTGGTGGAGGGGCCCATCGGTGTCGGCAAGACGAGCCTCGCGCGCCGGCTGAGCGACAGCTTTCAGGCCGAGGCGGTGCTCGAGCAGGCCTCGCAGAATCCCTTCCTCGAGCGCTTCTACCACAGCCCGCGCGCCACGGCGTTTCCGACGCAGCTGTATTTTCTGTTTCAGCGCGCGCAGCAGCTCGCGGCGCTGAATCAGCAGGACCTGTTTGCGCCCGTGCGCGTGGCGGACTATCTGCTCGAGAAGGACCGGCTGTTCGCGCGCATCACGCTCGATGAGGCGGAGTATCACCTCTACGAGCAGGTGCACGCCAAGCTCGGCATCAGCGCGCCGAAGCCCGACCTCGTCGTCTATCTGCAGGCGCCGGTCGATGTGCTGCTGCAGAGAATAGGCAAGCGTGGCATCGACTACGAACAGCGCATCGAGCGCGACTACCTCGAGCGCCTGAACGAGGCCTACGCCCGCTTCTTCCACGAGTACGACGCCTCACCGTTGCTCATCGTCAACGCCTCCGCCATCGACCCGATCAACAGCCAGGCGGACTACGATGAGCTGCTTGCCGCCATCACGCGCATGCGCCGCGGGCGGCTCTACTACAACCCGCTGCGCAGTCGCACGATCTAGGGGGAGGGGGCATGCAAACCATCACCACGGTCGCGGCAGTGCGCGAGCGTGTGCGTCAATGGCATCGGCAGGGTCTGCGCGTCGCATTCGTGCCGACGATGGGGAATCTGCATGCCGGCCACGTGAGCCTGATCGAGCTCGCGCGCCGGCACGGGGATCGTTTCGTGGCGAGCATCTTCGTGAATCCGATGCAGTTCGGGCCGAACGAGGACTTCGCCCACTATCCACGCACACCGCACGAGGACGAGCGCATGCTGGCCGAGGCCGGATGC
The DNA here is from genome assembly GCA_035504015.1 of Steroidobacteraceae bacterium. Classification (GTDB taxonomy): domain Bacteria; phylum Pseudomonadota; class Gammaproteobacteria; order Steroidobacterales; family Steroidobacteraceae; genus JASHUC01. The sequence continues at coordinate 455 of DATJSR010000320.1, read as the reverse complement.
GACCTCATGTTCATGCCCGACAGCGCGGAGATCTACCCGCGCGGGCTCGAGCATTCGACGCGGGTGACGGTGCCGGGCTTGTCGGAGGTCCTGGATGGGGCCTCTCGCCCGGGGCATTTCCAGGGCGTGACCACCGTGGTCACCAAGCTCTTCAACATCGTCGAGCCCAGCATCGCCGTGTTCGGCGAAAAGGACTACCAGCAGCTCACCGTGATCCGCCGTACGGTGCAGGATCTTTGCATGCCCGTGCAGATCATCGGTGCGCCCACGGTACGCGAGCCCGATGGGCTTGCGATGAGCTCGCGCAATCAGTACCTGACGCCCGCCGAGCGGCAGCTCGCCCCGCGCCTTTATCAGGAGCTGCAGCGGGCCGCACAGCGGCTGAGCGGCGGCGAACAGGACATCGGCTCGATCGAGCGCGAGGCGAGCGCCGCACTGAGCGCAGCCGGATTTCG
>DATJSR010000319.1:0-4475 GCA_035504015.1 Steroidobacteraceae bacterium | reverse complement strand
TCGACGGCACCGGGCGTCTCGCCCCGCAACAGGCGCATGATGCCCAACTGCTGACCCAGCAGCGGCACGGCGTACATCCACGTCTGCGCCCTCACCGGGATCACCACGAGCAGCATCGACGGCAGCGCCGGGATCAACATCAGGAGCGACAGGTAGGTGAGCGCCTCGCGATAGCTCTTGGCGAAGGCGGAAACCAGAGTCTGCAGGCAGGTGAGCAACAGCACCAGCGGCAGCATCAGCAGCAGAGTGACCGCGAAGAAGTGCAGCCCCAGGTCGATCACCATGTTGAGCCTCCGGACGTCCATGTAGCGGCCAATGACGGCGAATCCCACCACGCCGAGCGCGAGGCTCACCATGGCGAAGAGCGTGGTGGCCGAGAGCTTGCCCAGCAGCACGCTCGAGCGCGCCACGGGGTTGGCGAGCAGCGGCTCGAGCGACTGCCGCTCGCGCTCGCCGGCGGTGGTGTCGATGGCGAGGTACATACCACCGAGAAAGGCGGTCAGCACGATGAAATACGGCAGAAACGCAAAGATCAGCGCGCCGCGCGATTGCGGGGTGGCCTGGTCGCGATCCTCCGGCACCAGGGGCACGGCGACACTGGGGGCGAGGCCGCGCGCGATCATCCGCTGGGCGGCGGTGACGAACGCGTAGCTTTTCAGCATCTTGCGCAGACGTTCCGCCGATTGATCACTCTCCCGGCGCGAGGAGTCATACACCAGGCGCACGCCCGCGGTCTGCCCGCGGTTCCAATGCGCGGCATAGCCGGGCGGAATGACCAACACCACCTCGTCGCGCTGAGCCTGCACGGCGGCATCGGGATCTTTCGGCGCGGGCTCGGTCACCATGCCCATCTGGGTGAGTGCCGCCACGAGGTTCGGCGCGTTGGCGGCGCCCACCACCGGTACCGGCAACGGCTTTTGGGCATTCTTCAACTGCGCGCTGATCTGCAGATTGAACATGACGAGAACCAGCACCGGGATCAGAAAGGGTCCCCGCACCAGCGCGTTGATGACGGTACGGCGATCGCGCAGGTTCTCGCGCACTTCCTTGCGGAATACGGTGATCGCGTCGTGCATGGGCTCTCCGGTAGGGATCGGTGCGCGTCGTTCAGGCCGCGGCGCTCTCGCTCTGGCGGATGATCTCGACGAAAGCGTCCTCGAGGCTGGCCGCGCCGGTGCGCTCGCGCAGGGTTTGGGGTGGCGCATCGGCCACCACCCGGCCGTGCGCGATCACCACCACGCGATCGCACAACGCGACCACCTCCTGCATGATGTGGCTGGAAAAAAGCACGCACCGCCCCTCGCCGCGCAGGCGGAACAGGAATTCGCGCAGCGAGCGGGTGGACATTACATCCAGGCCGTTCGTGGGCTCATCGAGGATCAGGTTCCGGGGATCGTGCACCAGGGCGCGCGCGATCGCGGTCTTGACCCGCTCGCCCTGCGAGAAGCCCTCGGTACGGCGCTCGGCAACCTCGCGCATGTCCAGGGCGTCGATCAGCGCCTCGCTGCGCGAGCGTAACGTCGCCTCATCCAGCCGGTGCAGATGGCCGAAGTAGGCGATGTTCTCGCGTGCGCTCAGCCGCTTGTAGAGGCCGCGCGCATCCGGCAGCACCCCGAGCCGACGCCTGACCGCGAGCGGGTCGGCCACGGCGTCGATGCCGTCGACGCGCACGTGGCCATGATCCGGCTTCATCAGCGTGTAGAGCATGCGGAGGGTCGTGGTCTTGCCGGCGCCGTTGGGCCCGAGCAGGCCGGTGATCTCCCCATCGCGCGCCACGAAGCTCACCCCGTCCACCGCTTTGACCGTCCCGAAGGACTTGCGCAGATTCTCGACCTCGATCATGGGGGGGCTCCGTTGAAGCTGACGAAGGGTGGCGTGGGGCGAAGCGCATTCAAACATCGCGCATCGAGTGCCTTGGGCTTCAGGTCGGCGATGAACTTGTCCACCAGCCGAGGCATGCAGCCCGCGTCCATCACGTAGTGCCCCTGTCCGCGCGCGATCAGCAGGCGCGCATCGCCCAAATGCGCCGATACCTCGCGCCCGTAGCGCGGCGGTGTGATCGGGTCATACTGGCCCTCGAGAATCAGGGTGGGAATGTCGGTGTGCAGGGGCTGGTGGAAATCCACGGGCATCTGCCCGCGCGGCCAGCCTGCGCACTGCCGCTGCAAATCACCGACGAAGCCCGCACCAAGCAGAGTGCCTTTCGCATCGGGATCGGGTTTGAGGAGCGGCACGTCCTCGGTGCACAGCACCGCCCACTGCATGCCGCCGTTGATCTGACGACCGAGCGCGCCGCCGATCAGTCGCGATTGCGCCATCAGCGGCCCGTAGTCACCCGCCAGGGCCTGATGCAGGCTGAGCGGCAGGAGCGCGGCAGTGAGCGGCGAGTAGGTAAAAAGACGCACCACGCCGGCGAGCGTGCTCTCGTGCAGGGTGCGGGTGTGCCACTCGTCAGTGGCGGGGTCGCGATAGGTGACCACCGGCGGGTGCTGGGCGATGCGCTTGCGCAGCTCCGTGAGGTCCGTGTAGGGATCGCCGAAGGCCTCGAGGCAGGCGGGCTCGGCTTCGCACAGACCTAGGTCGGCCTTGAGCGCATCCTGCAGATTGCGTGCGATGTCCTCGCCCACGATCGCGCTGTTGGGGAGCACGCCGTCGAGGACGATGCTGCGCACTCCGGTGGGATCGCGCATCGCGTACTGCTGGGCCACCCGGGTGCCGTAAGACACGCCCACGAGGTCGAACCGCGGGTCCCCGAGCGCGCGGCGCAGGGCCATGAGATCGTCCACGGCATCGGTGGTGGTGAAAAAGCGCGGATTGGCGGTCTGCTCGATCTCGGCGAGACAAGCCTGAATCTCGGCCGCCTGCCGCGCTTGCCGCTGCGCCAGCCTCTGCCGCGGTGCCTGATGCGTGGCGCGCTGCTTGCGCGCGAGCTCAGCGGCGTGCGCCGCCTGCGGACAGGAGAGGGGATGCGACCCACCGGTACCGCGCTGATCCAGCAGTACCACGTCGCGGTGCTCGAGCACTGACTCGAGCGCCGGCGCGACCTGCGGCCAGTCGTTGATGGCCGATTCGCCCGGGCCTCCTGTTATGAAAAGCACCAGATCCGACGCCGGACGCGCGGCGCTGCTGCGGATCAGCGCCAGTCGCAGGTGAATCTGCCGTCCCGCGGCGTCGGCCGGGTTCTCGGGACGAACGAACGGCGCGCACCAGGCCGCTGTCGTTTGGCCGGACAGTGGCGCCTTGAGCTCGCAGGGGGTGAAGTCGATGGCTCCCAAGCGGTAATGCGCGGGCTGGACGGCGCCCTGAGGGGCTTCGCCCTGCCGCCACTTTGGATGGTGGATCAGCCATTGCCCTCCTAACACCACCGCCATGGCCGCCACGGCCAGCACCAACCGCGTACGTCGGTTCATTTACCTGCGCCCCCAGAGCGCGTCGCTTGCGCTGCGGCGCTCAAGGCAGTTCCAGCTTGCTCGCAATCATTCCGCGAAATCCTATCACCCGGCACCCCATTTTCGGATGTGTCGTTCGATCCCGGATCCCTTAACCCTGAGCGTATGATCCAATAATCGCGGTTGCGGCGCGATTGGGCTCAGGCAGCCATCTGGCGCGGGGTGACGTGGTGCGGACACTGCGATGATCGTTGATCTGATCGACGGCACCTACGAGCTGTTCCGGCACTTCTACGGACTGCGCCGCTTCACCCAGGGGCAGGATCGGCCCCTCGGCGCCGTCGTCGGCGTGCTCAACACCGTGCTGCAGATGATCGAGCAGGGAACGACTCACGTCGGCGTCGCGACTGATCACGTCATCGAGTCATTCCGCAATGGGCTCTGGCCCGGCTACAAGACGTCCGAGGGTATCGAGCCCGCACTGCTCGCGCAGTTCCATCCGCTCGAAGAAGCGCTTGCGGCCTTGGGGGTTGCCGTGTGGCCCATGACGGAATTGGAGGCGGACGACGGACTCGCATCCGCCGCACATCTTGCCGCCGCCGACACCCGTGTCGCGCAGGTTCGCATCTGGACGCCCGATAAGGACCTTGCCCAGTGCGTGTGCGATGCGCGTGTCGTGCAGGTCGATCGCAGATCCAAGCAAGTCCGCGACGCCGGCGGCGTGCTCGAGAAGTTCGGCGTGAAACCCGCATTGATCCCGGATTTCCTCGCGCTCGTCGGGGACGCCGCCGATGGATATCCGGGAATCGCCGGTATCGGTGCAGTGACGGCGGCGCGGCTCATCCGGCGATACGGTGGCCTCGAGAGCTTCCCTGCCGAAGTCCTCGGCCAGCAACAGGCCTTGGCGCTGCTGTTCAGGACACTCGCGACACTACGGACCGATGCGCCTCTGTTCACCGATGTGGAGAGCCTGCGGTGGCGCGGGCCGGCACAGGAGTTCGACCGCCATGCCGAGCGGCTCGGCGACGCGCGACTGCTGCCCCGCTCGCTTAGGGCGCGGGGAATATCGAGCTGACACGCAACAGC
>DATJSR010000318.1:0-2080 GCA_035504015.1 Steroidobacteraceae bacterium | reverse complement strand
ACCGGCAGCTTCTCGTCCTCGCCCATCAGGTTCAGCAGCATGAACACCTCGTCGCCGAGGCGATAGTTGCTGTTGGTCGGGATGAACAGGCCCCCGTTGCGCACGAAAGGCATGTAGGCGAGGTACAGCGCGCTCTTGTCCTTGATGGTGAGCGTCAGGAGCCCCGGTTTGTTGCCTGCCATGCGGGCGTTCAACTCTTTATGCGTTGGTTACAGCGATCAGCTACCCAGCGAGCGTAACAGGCTCTCGAGCACGAGCGAACGGTTGATACCCGTGCCGAGGGCCGCCCGCAGCTCGCGGACCCCATCGAGCGCCTGGAACAGCGCCCGCGTATTGAAGACCGATTCGCGGGCGCCCGAGTGCGCGCTGGCGCGCAATTCTGCATCCTGCGTGCCCGCGGCGGCGCCGCGCCGGATGTGTTCCGTGAGCCAGTTCTCAATGCAGGTGAGCCGCAGCGGCAGCTCCGAGCGGCTCCAGCGCTCGGCCGTGAGCGTCGCATCGGCGCGCCCGGCGCTCAGCTCGGCGAGCTCGTGCCCGATCTCCTGGTGTACCCGCGCCACGAGCGCGGGATCGAGCTCGGTAGCGGCGAGTGGCGCCTCCCCGATGACATCGAGCACCGCGGCCCAATCACCCTGCCCGCGCGTGGCGCGCAGCCATTCGAGACTCTGCTCGCGGGTGGGGGCGCGCACGCGCACGCGCTGGCAGCGGCTGAGCAGTGTTGCGGGCAGGCGCGAGGGCTCCGCGGCCACGAGCACGAGCAGCGTGCGCGCGGCTGGCTCCTCGAGCGTCTTGAGCAGCGCATTCGCCGCAAAGCGGTTGAGGGCATCGGCGGGGCTGAGGACCGCGACCTTGTAGCCTCCCTGGTGGGACGTGAGGGCGAGCTCGCTCGAGAGCTCGCGCACCTGCTCGATGCGGATCTGCTGCGAGTCCTCGGCGGGCTGTACCCACAGCAGATCCGGATGGCGCCGCTCGGCGACCTGGCGGCAGGCCGGGCATTGGGCGCACGGCCCCGCGCTCGGCACCTTGCGCCCGGTGCACAGCACCAGCTGTGCGGCCCAGCTCGCGAGCCACTCCCCGCCCGTACCCGGCGCAGCCACTACCAGCAGCGCGTGCGGCATGCGCTGCGCTGCGTGCGCCGCGGTGAGCGAGCGCAACGGATCGGTGAGCCAGGCAAGCGCTGCCCCGCTCACAGCAGCTGCTCGAGAATGCGGCGGATCTGCGCGTGTACTTCTGCGAGCGGGCGGCTGGCATCGACCACGCAGATGCGTTGCGGCTCGCGAGCCGCGAGGGCCAGGTAGCTCGCGCGCACGCGCTCGAAGAAGGGCGCCCGCTCCTCATCGAAGCGATCGCGCTCGCCGCGGCGCTCGCGAGCCCGCTCGAGCCCGAGAGCCACGGGAACATCGAGCAGCAGCGTGCGATCGGGCGTGAGATCGGCATGCACGGCGGCGGCGAGCGACTCGATGAATGCGGCTGCGAGGCCGCGGCCGCCGCCCTGGTAGGCACGCGTCGCATCCGTGAAGCGATCGCAGATCACCCACTCGCCAGAGGCGAGCGCCGGGCGGATGCGATTCTCGAGATGGATGCTGCGCGCGGCGAACATGAGCAGCGTCTCGGCCTCCGGCGTGATGCGTTCGCTCCCGGGCTGCAGCACGAGCTGGCGGACACGCTCGGCGAGCGCGGTGCCTCCCGGCTCGCGCGTGAGCTGCGCTCCGATGCCACGGCCATGCAGCCACTCGCACATCATGGCCGCGGCGACCGATTTGCCTGCGCCCTCGATACCCTCAAGCGTGACGAAGCGGCCCCGAGTCATCGGGCCCCGCTCGGCTTGCCGCCCGGGCGGGGCGGGCTCGCGACCCCGGGGCCGGGGGACGCCGTGCCGGCCCCCGCGGCCCTCAGCCGCTGCAGATAGTGCTGCACGGCTGCGTTGTGCTCCTCGAGCGTCGCCGAGAAGTGATGCGCCCCGTCGCCATCACCCGTCGCCACGAAATAGAGCGCACCGTTCTCCTGGGGATGCACGGCCGCGAGAATCGACTCGCGTCCGGGCAGCGCGATCGGCGTCGGCGGCAGACCCGAGCGTGTG
>DATJSR010000317.1:0-22608 GCA_035504015.1 Steroidobacteraceae bacterium | reverse complement strand
TGGTCGATCCGCCCGCGCCCCGACAGCGACGGCAAGTACGGCCGGCTCGAGGCCTTGAACCTAGAGACGCGGCAGGTGCTTTGGACGGACCGGCAGCGCGCGCCGCAGTCGACTTGCACGCTCGCAACGGCGGGCGGGATCGTGTTCGCAGGGGCGCTCGATCGCTTCCTCAGCGCCTACGATGCGCGCACGGGCGCAGTGCTCTGGCGCGTGCGTCTCAACGACGTGCCAAGCAATTGCCCGATCAGCTATAGCGTGGGCGGACGGCAGTACCTCGCCGTCGTGGTCGGCAATGGCGGCTCCATGAGCAATACCTTCTCGGTGCTGGTGCCCGAGATTCAGAATCCGCCCACTCACGGCGGCGCCGTGTGGGTATTCGAGCTGCCCGAGTCCGGCGCTGCTCCGTAGAGCGCCGCTTCGTTGAGCGCTGCTCCGGAGAGCGCCGGCCCGTAGAGCACCTGGCCCGGCAGTAGCGCTCAAGGCTGCCCGTTCAGCGTACGGCCGTAATGGCTGAGCAGAACCTGAATGCCGAAGTAGCCCATGAACAGCGGCTGACCGTTCCCCGTGCCGCTCACGCTGCGTCCGGCCATGAAGAGCGCGATGATCCCGGGGTGCAGCGGATAGCGGCCCCCGATGTCGAGCGTCGTCTGCCGGGGCGGCGCGCCCGCGGCGCGATCGTCGTACAGCTCCACGTCGAGCTCCAGGTGCGAGGCGAACGTGTGTCCGGCCACGAGCCCGAGAATGCGCTCGTGCGCACCGTGCACGGGCACGTACCAGCCGGCCTCGACATCGACATCGAGCGGCCCGAGCTTGTGAGCCGCCTCGATCGGCAGCAGATAGCGCGGCCCGGGCTCTCCGAGATCGCGCTGCTGCGCGAGGCCCGAGACGCCGGTCTCGAGCTGCGGAAATGCCGAGACCTGCCAGCCATCCTCGCCCTCGTCGATGAAGCGCCACTTGAGACCGGGGTAGGCGTTACCCCAGCCCTCCTGTGTCGAGGCGTGCGCGGGGCTCGCGAGCACGTACGGCTGCTCGAAGGTGAGCTGCACGCGCTCACCGAGCCCGAAGTTGACATCGATCTGGGGCAGCTGATCGCTCGCCGCATCCCGCCCGATGGTGGGCACGGCGGCCAGGTTGATCTCCCAGTTGCCGTTGCCTGGGGTGCCCGGGTCGTTCGCCAGAAAGGGAGGCCCGGCCTGCGCCTGCGCCAGCGCCGGCACGCTCAGCAGCGCGGCGTACAGACAGAAAGTGCCGCGCCTCGTAGCCGGCGGCTGCATTCAGCGGGGCCCGCCCCGCCAGTGCCTGCTGCGGGCTGCGGCTTCCCCGCGCGCATCGAGCGGCTCTCCCTCGATCTCACTCTCGATCGCCTGACGCACCGGATCGGGCATCGCCGATGCTGCCTGACGGTAAGCGCCGGCGGCGCGTGGCTCGGGCCTGCTGCTGGCCAGCAGCTGCACGCGCCAGTCCTGCGGCTCGCGGCAGGCAACCCCGGCCAGGTCCTGACGATCGTGCAGCACGAAGCTTCGGCAGTACTCGCCGCTGCGCGCGAGGTAGCTGATGCCGATCTGCACGGGCGAGGCGCCCTGCTCATCGCTCGCGAGCTGCTCGGACAGTGCCGCGGCAAGCGCACCGCGCGCGAGCAGCTGCCCATGGCTTGCCACGAGCGAGGCGCGCCCCACCAGCGGCTGCAGCTGCACGCCGATCAGCACGCCGAGCACGATGCTGGCGGCGAGCGCGGTGAGCTGCCAGCCACCGCGCGCGAGCGAGCGTGTCCGCGGACGCAGCGGCACCACGTTGCCGTCGGCGACGCGCGCGGCATCCCCGCCGGCCGGCACGGCGGCACCGCGTACCGGCTCGCGCACCGGCTCGCGCACCGACTTGAGCAGCCGCTCGGGCACCGGCTCGCGCAGGATGGGGGCGTAGTGCGCCTGCAATCTGCTGCGCAATGCCCGATAGCTTGCGATCCGCCGCGCGAGCTCCGGATCGCTCGCCATCGCCTGCTCCACCGAAACGCGCATCGCCGGCTCGAGCTCACCGTCGGCGTAGGCCATGAGAATCTCATCCGAAAAGCTCATGTGAGGGCTCCGGTGGACTCCCCGAGCAGCCTTTGCAAGGCCTCGCGTCCGCGGGCAAGCCGGCTGGTGAGCGTGCCGATCGGCACTTCCATGATCTCGGCGGCCTCCTTGTACGAGAGACCCTCGATGAGCACGAGGCTCACGGCCAGGCGTTGCTCCTCGGACAGCCGCTCGAGCGCATCCTCTATCTCGAGGGCACCCGCGGGGCTGGCCGCGGCATCGGCGACCTCCTCGGCGAGCTCGGCCGGTGCGAGCAGCCGTGCGCGCCGCGAGCGGCTGCGAGCCTCGTCGATCCAGGCGTTACGCACGATGCCGAACATCCAACTGGCGAGCGGCGCATCCGCACGCAACTGGTGAGCGCGCAGCAGCGCCCGCTCGATCGCAGTCTGCACCAGGTCGTCGGCGTCGTGCACGCTGCGCGCGAGCGAGCGGGCGAAGCGCCGCAACCGCGGCAGCAGCTGCACCAGTGCGCGACGCAGCTCCTCGAGTTCCATAGCCTTCTGTTACTGATACGAAACTGCGACCTATTTTCTTCCACCCCCGCGCACGATCAACTAGCGTACGCCAAATGTGCAGACGGCTTCTCGCGCTCGCCGGCATCCTGCTCCTGTGTGGTCAGGCACGTGCACAGCTCGGCGTGCCCGCGCTGCGCCTGCCCGGCGGGCTGCTCAATGCGCCCCTGGGCGATGTGACGCGGCTGCAGGGCAACGACCCGCTCGATTCCCAGCAGCCCGAGCAGCTGCGCCGTGCGCGCGTGCGCGAGCTGCTGCGACGCTATCCGCGCCTCATTGAGGCGGATCCGGCCGGCGCGCCCATCGTGCGCGGCGAGCTGCTGCTTTTCGATCCCTCCGACGCGCTCCTCGATCGGGCCCGAGCGGCAGGCTTCGAGCTGCGACGGCAGCGCACCCTCGATGCACTCGGCGCCCGGCTCGTCGTCCTGGGTGCACCGAGCGGAGTCGCCACCGCGCAAGCGCGCGAGCGGCTGCGCGCCTTCGAGCCCAGCGCGGACTTCAATCACCTGTATCTGCAAAGTGCCGGGGTGCCCGTGCCGAGCGCGGCGGTGCAACCGCTCGCGGCAGCCACTGCCGATGCCAGCGCGCCGTCCCCGACCGCCGCACGCGTCGGTCTGATCGATGACGGCGTGGACACGCGCCACGCGGTATTCGAGGGTGTGCGCATCGAGCAGCACGGCTGCGCAATCCCCGCCGCACCCGGGGCGCACGGCACCGCGGTTGCCTCGCTGCTGGTCGGCCATTTGGCACAGTTTCACGGAGCCGCCGCGGGAGCGCAGCTGTATGCGGCCGATGTCTATTGTGGCTCACCCACCGGCGGGGCCACGGATGCCATCGTCGATGCGCTCGCTTGGCTCGCCCGCGAGCGGGTGGCCGTGATCAACGTGAGCCTGGTCGGTCCGGCGAATGCCATGCTCGAGCGCGCCGTTCAGTCGCTCATCGCCAGGGGGCACGTGATCGTCGCCGCGGTCGGTAACGACGGCCCCGCCGCGCCGCCGCTGTACCCGGCTGCCTACCCGCAGGTCGTGGGTGTCACCGCGGTGGATGCGCGCCGACACGTGTTGCTCGAGGCCGAGCGCGGACCGCAGGTGACCTTCGCGGCGCCCGGCGCCGATATGGCGGCTGCGCGCACGCCGCGCGGCTTCCGCAGCGTTCGCGGGACCTCATTCGCTGCGCCGCTGGTCGCCGGAGTGCTCGCTCTGCAGCTCCCGGTGCCCGATCCGCAAGCCGCGCGCGTGGCAATCACGCAGCTGGCGGCCCGCGCCATCGATCTCGGCTCCCCGGGCCGGGATCCGGTGTACGGCTTCGGGCTCGTGGCGGCTGAGCTGCGCCCCGCGCCAGCGCTCGCGAGCCGCTAATAAGTCAAACGGCGGCTCGCGGGAAGAAAGCTCCCCCGCGGATCGTATTCCTGTGTGAAGGCCGCGTACGAGCTGCGGCTCAGCACACAGGAGTAGCGATCATGAAAGCCAATTACGTTCTGATCGGTGCGGCGCTCAGCACCTGGTTTGCGTTCTCGGTCCCCGCGCAGGCCGGCGGCCTCGGCGGGTTCGGTGGTGGGTTCGGCGGGGGTCTCGGCGGGGGCCTCGGCGGCAGTTTGAACGGCATGTCGAGTGGCTTCGGCGGCAACGCCGGCGCGATGGGCCGCTTCGGGAACGGCATCTCGACTTCCGCGGCTGGACAGGCGAGCGGGCAGGCCCAGAGTCACCGGAAGACGACGACCTCGAGCCCGAAGTCCGAGGGGGATGCGACGGCCGCGCGGACCACCGGTACTGCCAGCAGCGGTAGCGCGACGCGCACTAGCACCCGCAGCGCCGGCAGCACTGCCACCGCTAACGCCGGCAGCACGACCACCGGCGCGGTCGCCGGCAGCGCCGGCGGCACCACCAGCACCGCGGGCTCAGGCGCTGCGAGCAACGCGGCCATCGGTGCGGCGCCCGGGAATGCTGCTGCCAATGGGGCCGCGAACGCGGGCGCCCGGAGCGGCATGAGCGCGGGGACCCAGGGCGTCGCGGCAAGCGGCGGAGCAGCGCTGCAGGCAGGAGCCTCGGCAGGCACGTCGCGACCGTAATCGTCCGGATGATGACCGGGCGGCGGGTGCCTCGGCTCCCCGCCGCCCGGTGCCTTTTTTGGTACTTCTCCCACGGATGCCGAGGGGGTGCTACTTTCAGCGGCCCCGCCACGAGGCTCGGAGCTCACGGTGCCATCACAGCAAGCTCGCGATCGACTTGGCATGCCGGCGAGCGACCGCAGCCGCGTGTGGTCGGCCCGCATTGCAGCCCTGGCCCTCATGCTGGCACTCACGGCGCCGCTGGCGGCAGGGCCGCTCTCGAGCCAAGCGCCGGCCAGCGCGATGCCCGGCGCCGCCGCAAGCGTCGAGCTGCAGCGACTTTTCGCGCGCGAATGGGAGCGCACGATCCGCGAGGATCCGATCGCCGCCTCATTGCGCGGTGAGCGTGTGCAGAATGGGCGCTGGCCCGACCGCAGCCTCAGCGCGCTCGCGGCATCGCATCGGGCGGATCTCGCGGCGCTCGATGAGCTCGGACGCATCGAGCGCGGGGCGCTCAGCCCCGAGGAGCGCATCGACGCCGATCTCTTTCAATGGATCTATCGCGACCGGGTGCAATCCTTCGACTTTCACGAATATCTGTTTCCGCTCAACCAGCTCGATGGCATCCAGACCTCGGGTGACCTGACGCAGCAGCTGCGCTTCCAGAGCGTGCAGGACTACCGCGACTGGCTCGAGCGGTTGCGCAGCTTCGGAACCTACATGGATCAGACCCTCGCCCTGCTCGAGCAGGGTGTGACCGAGCGGCGCGTGCTGCCGCGGCTCGTGATCGAGCGGATCGTGCCGCAGATCGGCGCGAACCTCGTGCCGGATGCCACGCAGAGCACCTTCTACGAGCCCTTTCGCAAGCTGCCGCCGACGATCGCTGCCGGCACCGCCGATGAGCTGCGCGGCGCGGCACGCGCCGCCATCGCCGCCGACGTGCTGCCCGCCTTCCGCCGCATGCAACGCTTCTTCACGCAGACGTATCTGCCGCACGCACGCGCTGCGCTCGCCGTCACCTCCCTGCCGGACGGCGCGGCCTACTACCGCTATCTGGTGCGGCATTTCACCACCACCGACTTGACGCCCGAGCAGGTGCACGCTCTCGGTCTCGAGCGCATGCGGGCGATTCACGAGCAGATGCAGCAGGCGCTCGCGCAAGCGCACTTCTCCGGCAGCCTTGCGGATTTCCTCAAATACCTGCGCAGCGCTCCGCGCTTTCATACGAGCGATCCGCAGCAGCTGTTCGATGCCTACAAGATCGTGGCGAAGACCATCGATCCGCTGCTCGTCACGCAGTTCGGACACTTGCCGCGCATTCCCTGGGGAGTAGAGGCCATTCCGGCCGATCAGGCGCCCAACACCTACCCCGCGTATTCGGTCGAGCCGGCTGCCGATGGCAGCCGCGCCGCCTACATGGCCGTCAACCTCTACCGGCCCGAGACACGCATGCTCTACGAGGTCCCCGTGCTCACCTGTCACGAGGGGCGCCCCGGTCATGCGCTGCAGCTCTCGCTCGCGACCGAGCGCACCGATCTGCCCGCCTTTCGCCGCTTCACGTACTTCGATGCGTACGGGGAGGGCTGGGCGCTCTACGCCGAGACGCTCTGTAACGAGATGGGACTGTACGACGATCCCTACAAGCGCTTCGGCGCCCTCTCCTATCAGATGTGGCGCGCCGTGCGGCTCGTCGTCGATACCGGTATCCACCGCTACGGGATGACGCGCGCGCAGGCGGTGGAGCTGCTGCGGCAGAACACGGCATTGTCCCAGCAGAACATCGATACCGAGGTGGACCGCTACATCGCCTGGCCGGGACAGGCGCTCTCCTACATGATCGGCGAGATGAAGATCGAGGAGCTGCGCCGGCGGGCCGCACAGCAGTTGGGCGCCCGCTTCGACGTGAAAGGCTTTCACGACGTGGTGCTCGCAGGCGGCACCGTGCCACTCAGCGTCCTCGAGCACATCGTCGACGGGTGGATCGCCGCCAGCTCGGGGAGCGGCGAGGCGCCGCCTGCGGCGCATGGCGCGCCGCCGCGCACCGGCCCGGCACACTAGGGGCGCGAGCCAATTCTCGGGCTTTCGCTTTCCGGCCGGCACGGATGCGCCGGCGCGGGTGTGCGGTTATGCTTCGTCGCAATGGGAAGTGACGGGGGATCATCGGATGCTGCTTCGCCGTGTCGGCGCGACACTGCTGGGCGCTGCGCTCCTCGCCATCGCAGCCAGCTGCGCCACCTCGAAGATCGTCGGCCAGAACATCCAGCGCGTGGCCAATGGCCAGAGCGTGGACACTACCGGGCTCAACCAGGCGCTCAGCTCCGACACCAAGACCCTCGAGAGCAATCTCGAGCAGGCACGTCAGCGCTTTGCCGCGGCGCTGGCGCAGCTGCGCAGCAACGTCCAGAAGCGCTGGGGTCAGCGGGACACGCGCGTTGCGAGCCGCACCGTCTACGTCAAGTACACGCAGGGCTACAAAAGCCGCGTCATCACGGACTTCGATCACGGCACCATCACCATCGAGACGGTCGAGCAGCAGGATCCGCAAGCCAGCCTGCGTACCGCCATCACCGCCGCGTTGCTCACGCCGAACGATCCGGCAACGGTCGACCTGTTCAGCGACAAGGATGTCGAGCTCGAGCCGGGCCGCCAGCCCTACTTGTACGCCTTGGTGCACGACCAGCATGGCAATTCGATCCGCACGCGCGCGCAGGCCCAGGCATTCGCAAGCTATCTGGTGCCCGCCAAGATGCAATCGCGCGCCCTGGGCGCCGACCAGGCCACGCAGAGCGCGCGCTTCGTGCGGCTGCTCATGGTCAGGAATTTCGAGGCGCGCAACGCCGAGCGCTATCGCGCGCGCGTGGAGAAGTACGCCGCGCAGTACCACGTCAGCCCGAGTCTGGTACTGGCCATCATGCGCACCGAGAGTAACTTCAATCCCTTTGCGGTGAGCGGCGCCCCCGCCTACGGCCTGATGCAGCTGGTCCCGACGAGCGGCGGACGCGCCGCGCTCCGGCGCGTGCAGGGAATCGACCAGACGCCGACCCCGCAATACCTGTTCGATCCGGACCACAACATCGAGCTCGGCACGGCCTATCTGAGCGTGCTCGGCAATGAGGAGTTCGTGAGCGTCGGCAATGCGAGCTCGCGCGACTACTGCGTGATCGCCGCATACAACACCGGACCCCATAACGTGACGCGCGTGTTCGCGGCCGATCGCAGCCAGGCACTGAGCACCATCAATGGCATGGACTCGGCACAGCTGTACGAGCAGCTGCGCACTCATCTGCCCTCGGAAGAGACGCGCGAGTACGTCGTGAAGGTCGCGGGCTTCCGCCGTCAGTTCGTGAACGCCACGGACGTACCGGTGGATGCCGCCGTGCGCGCGAGCGGCGGCTCCGCGCCCACCCGGGCCGCGGCCGACTAGACGCCTCGCGCTGGACGACTCGCTGAGATAGCGACCCGACGCCTCGCAGGTAGTTCTTGCAGGCGCTCGTGGTCGCCCGTTGCACCTCAGACCTTCCCTTTGTCTGGCTGAGTCGACTCGAGCGCCTGCGGTGAGGGAAAAGCACCCATGGCCGGACAGCACAATCCGAAGGCGCGGCTGGGCCTCTCCGCGCAGCAGGCCGCGACGCGTCCTGCCGCCGGCATCGCGCAGGCACCGCCGCTGCCGGCGATCGATTTCTCGAAGGTCGGCAAGAGCGCCCCCACGCCGCTCAATGCTTCGCCTGGACGCTTGCCTGCAGCCTCGGCCGTGGTGATCACCTGGGCGGATGCCGAATGGGCCGCGCTCGAGCACGTCTTCTGCTCCTCCAGCGAGGCCATGCCCTATAGCGCGCGTGAACGCTCGAGCTGGCCGGGATGGCAGCGCCTCGATGGACAGCGGCCCGCAAGCGCACCGCGGGACTGGAGCTACTGGGGCGAGTACCGCCTCGTCCAGGTGAGCGGCAGGGCGGTGCTGCTCTTTAAGTCGAACACCCACCTCGACTGGCCCGGCGGAGCCTATCTGCAGGAGCTCATCCGTCTGCTGATCTCGCAGACGCGTCCGGGGCTCGTGCTGTCCATCGGCACCGCCGGTGGTGCGAGGCCCCTCGATCACCTCGGCACGGTGCGTGCCGTGAGCGCAGCCACGCTCTACCAGCCCGGTCGCCCACAGACGAGCTGGCCCGAGTACCGCAATGCCTGGCACGCAGCCGACACCACGATAAACCATGCAGGCTTTGCCGAGCTTCTCGTGCCCGTGCCGACGCGGGAGAGCGATTTGCAGGCCCTGTGCCAGCAACTCAACGAGCAGCACGGCAGCGCCTACACCCTGCCCCAGCTCGATCCTCATGGGCTCAATCGTGCCGCTGCGCTGCCGCAGATCGATGACCAGACCGGCGGCACGGCCTCGCTTCTCACCACCTCCACGTTCGTGGTCGGCACCACCAGCGGCAATTACGCGAGCTTCGCATGCATCGAGATGGACGATGCGCTCGTGGGAGAGGCCTGCTCGAGCGCAGGCACCGCCTTCGGCTTCGTGCGCAACGTTTCAGACCCCGTGCAGAACGCCGCCCTGCCGGCGCGCGTGCAGGGCGACTGGGGCAGCCTGGTGTACGATGCCTATGGGCTGTACACGAGCGTCAACGGCGCCCTCACGGCCTGGGCCATGCTTGCCTGAGGCCGCGCCTGCTCGGGCGCTCTTCGAGGGGTCGGAGCTTCCGGCGATGCCCCCGGAGCGCTAGAGTCGTGCACCGGTGCGATGGCGGCAGCGTGGACAGCCGCCATCGCTGTCTGCGGGCGCGAGGGGGTAAGCCAAGTGGTCGATTTCTCCAGGGATCCGACGGCTCGCGGGTTCTATGCGCCGGAGCGCTTCGAATCGACGGTGTATGACTGCACCGTCATCGGGCAGATACCCTCGGGCCTGAACGGGGCCTTCGTGCGGGTCGGCACCGAGTGGCTGTATCCGCCGCGCTTCCCCGACGATTCCATCTTCAATGCCGATGGCTTCGTCGGCCTGTTCCGTTTCAAGAACGGCGTCGTCGATTTCACCGGCCGCTGGGTGCGCACCGCGCGCTGGCACAACGACAAGGCCGCCCAGCGGCAGCTGTACGGCTACTACCGCAATCCCTTCACCGACGATCCGAGCATCCGCCGCCAGACGATCGAGAAGCCCTATCTGCGAACGCTCGCCAATACCAACGTCATCGCGCATGCCGGCAAGCTGTTCGCGATGAAGGAGGATGGCCCCCCGTACGAGCTCGATCCGAAAACACTCGCCACGCGGGGTCCGATGGACTTTGCCGGCAAGTATCACAGCCAGACCTTCAGCGCCCACCCGAAGATCGACCCCGTCTCGGGCGAGATGATCTGCTACGGCTATGAGGCGACGGGGCTCGCCACGAGCGATGTGTACCTCTACACCGTCGATCGCGCCGGCGCCGTCACGCGCGAGGTGCGCATCAAGGTGCCCTACGTGAGCATGATTCACGACATCGCGCTCACCCAAGAGCACATCGTCATCCCGGTCTTCGCCTTCGAGACCAGTCTTGCGCGGCTGAAGGCCGGCAAGATCCACTGGGCGTGGAATGCGCATCTGCCGACCTACGTCGGCATCCTGCCGCGCCACGGCGAGGCCCGCGATCTGCGCTGGTTCAAGGGCCCGACGCGTGCGATCGTGCACACGCTCAATGCCCGGACCGAAGGGGACAAGGTCATCCTCGAGTCCCCGGTCAGCGAGACCAACCCGTTCCCGTTCTTCCCCGCGGAGCCGGGCAACGCCGATCCGGAAGGCGCCCCGCGCGGCACCAACTTCCGCCGCCATGTCTTTGATCTGGGCTCGCGCCGCGAGGAGTTCACCGAGGAGGTACTGGTCACACGCTCGGTGAGTGGACTCGCGCGCATCGATGACCGCTACATCTCTCTGCCCAATCGCTACGCCTTCACCGGCTTCAGCGATCCGAGCCGGCCCTTCGATGAGGCTCGCGCCGGCAATCTGCGCGGCCGGGTCACCAACTGCTACGGGCGATTCGATCTGCACACGGGGGCGGAGACGAGCTACTTCGCCGGCGATACGCACACGCTCAACGAGCCGGTGTTCGTGCCACGCTCGGCAGGCAGCCCCGAGGGTGACGGCTACCTGATCGGCATCGCCAACGATCTCGCCGAGCGGCGCTCCGAGCTCATCATTGCCGACGCCAATCATCTGGAGGCGGGCGATGTGGCGCGTGTCATCCTGCCGTTTCGCCTGGGCGCTCAGGTCCACGGGAACTGGATCCCGCAGGACCGCCTCGCCCTCACCTGAGCAGCGCCACCGTGCCGGCCTGCCAGCGACTGAAATCATCGACGGGGATCTCTCACATGGACCGACGCGGCTTTGTCAGCGCAGCTGTGGCACTCCTCGGCGCAAGCACGCTACCGGCGTGGCTGGCACTGCCCGGCGGTGCCGCGGACCGCCACCCCGCGGGCCCGGCAGCATCGCTGCCCTCTACCGAGGGCGCTCTCGGGCCGGTCGTGGGCTATCACCTCGACCGCCCCTATCTGGACCTGAGCGGTACCGCGCAGGCGTATCGGGCACCGGCTGGCGCACGCTCGGGTGAGGGCCTCGCCGCGGCGAGCGCCGCCGACTTCATCGGACAGTTCGGGTACTGCTAGACGCAAGCGGCCGCTGCCGCAGCACCCAAGGAGCAACGCCTTGATCGAGGTTCCCAAGAGCTTGCACGGTTTCAATCAGCCGATGCGCTTCGAGGCGGACGTCTTCGACTGCGAGGTCATCGGCAGGATTCCCTCGGACTTCACCGGCGCGTACGTGCGCGTCGGTCCGGAGTTCTACTTCCCGCAGAAGTTCGAGGACGACGGCGCCGTCGACGGCGACGGTTACATCAACCTGTTCCGCTTCAAGGGCGGCATCGTCGATTACAAGAGCCGTTGGGTGAAAACCTGGCGCTGGCACAAGGATCGCGAAGCGCACCGGCAGCTCTTCGGCAAGTACCGCAATCCCTTCACCGACGATCCGAGCATCCGCGAGCAGACGCTCGCAAGGCCGTACCTGCGCAGCTCCGCCAACACCCACACGCTCGCCCATGCGGGCAAGCTGTTCGCGCTGAAGGAGGACTCGCTGCCCTGGCAGATGGATCCGAAGACGCTCGACACCCTCGGCACCTGGAACTTCCACGGCAAGTACGACAGTCAGACCTTCTCCGCGCACAACAAGATCGATCCGCTCACCGGCGAGCTGCTCGCCTACGGCTACGAGGCAACGGGCCTGTGCTCACCGGATCTGTGGGTGTACACCCTCGACCGAGCAGGTCAGGTCACGCGCCAGTGGAAGCTCCAAGTGCCTCAGGTGAGCATGATCCACGACATGGCCGCGACCCAGAAGCACTTCATCTTCCCCATGGGTCCGTACGTGACGAGCATCGAGTGGCTGAAGGCCGGCAACTGTCATTGGGGTTGGGACCCGAGCAAGCCGAGCATCATCGGCATCCTGCCGCGCGATGGGGAAGCCAAGGACGTGCGCTGGTTCAAGGGCAAGGCGCGCGCCATGGTGCACATCCTCAACGCCAAGACCGAGGGCAACATCGTCACGCTGTATGCCGCCCACGTCGACGGCGCCTTCATTCCCTTCATGCCGTACTTCAAATCGGTCGACGGCTCACCGCTCAAGGGCAGCGGCGCGCTGTTTCGCAAATACACCTTCGACCTTGGCTCGACGCGCGACAGCTACGAGGAGGAGGTGCTCTGGGAGGTGCCCGTGCAGGACATCGCACGCATCGATACGCGCTACATGACCTTGCCGAACCGCTACGCTTTCTCCGGATACAACGATGCGAGCAAGCCCTTCGATGCAGCGCGCGCCGGCAATATCCGCAACCGCGTGACCAACTCCTACTGCCGCTTCGATCTCGAGACGCGCAAGGTGAGCTCCTACTTCGCCGGCGACGTGCACAGCCTGCAGGAATCCTGCTTCGTGCCGCGCAGGAACGGCAAGGCCGAGGGCGATGGCTACCTCATCGGCGTTGCGAACAACTATGCGGAGATGCGCTCGGAGCTCATCATCGCGGATGCTCAGCACCTCGAGGATGGCGACGTAGCGCGGGTCATCCTGCCGTTTCGCTCCTCAGGCCTGCACGGGCTGTGGATCGGCGATGACGAGGTGGATTTCGGGTGAGATCGGCCGCTGCGCGGCGAGCCACATCACTGCCCGTTCGGGCGTGACTCGGCCGCAAGTCCGCCGGGCCAGCCCGTGCCGCGCTTGTAGGCCTGCGGCCCCTCGAAGACGGCCTCCACGCGCGAGATCTTCCCGTCGACGAACTTGAAGATCTCGGTGTTGAGGATCTCGTTGGGATAGCGCATGGCCTCGGGCATCGCGAAGGTGTGCCCCTGATAGGTCCAGCTCTCGACGTTGCCGCGACGCATGAAGTCGAACACGGCGAACACCAGCTGGCGCTTCACGTCGACGATGGGAAAGCGCGCATCCTCGTAGCCGGTGATGAACGAGTACTCCATGTAGCCGAGCTGCTTGGCGCAGCCGATGCCGAGCAGGTTCGGCCGGGGCGGCTCACCGGGGACGGCGGTCGGCTGCTGGCCGATCGGCACCGGCGGGGTATCGTGCGGGCCGTAGGCGGTGACGTTGCCGTTCTCGAGCCGGATGCAGGATTCGGCGTAGGGGGCGAGCGCACCGTCGTGGAAGGCGACCGAGCGCAGGTAGCCGAGCGCGCCGTGCACGAGCGCTGCCCGTGACAGACGCGTGCTGGCGGGCTCCACCCGCTCCATCGTCTCCATCCAGCCGGGGTCGCGAGGCGGCAGGTTGTCCGCACTGCGGGCGTGGCGATCCACGACCGTCTCGATCTCACTGATGCGACGATCGACGATCTTGAGTCTGACGGCGATGAGGTCCGCGAACGGGATCTCGTGGTTCTCGAGGATCGACAGATAGGAGGCGACTCCGCCGCTTTCCGGGTCGAACACATCGTGGCGGTACTTGCCATAAGAATTGAAGGTGACCCACAGACCCTCTCTGCCGAGAAGCAGTTGCGCGCCATTCTCGGTGTAGCGATGACGTGCGGCGAGCGGCAGGCCCGAGGCGTCGTGCTTTGCGAGCGCGGCCAGATAGCCGTCCATGAAGCCCTTCAGGCAGGCCTCATCGCACTGGGCAGGCTGCGACAGTGCGCATGGGATGCTCGCCGGCAGAAGCACCAGAGTGGCCGCCACCAGCCGCACGAGCCGTGCACGCCGATTCTTTGCGAGCGCCCCGCAGGGGCGGGTGCCGAAGGTTGTGCTCATGAGGGGCTCCTGTCGATGCGGGCGCTCCAGGGAGAGGGCATGCCGTAGGGCACGAACACGAACACCGACTCGATGCGGCGGATGCGCCCCTGCTCGATCTTGAATACCTCGAGGAAGTGCCAGGCGTGCGGCGCCAGAATCGGTGATTTCTTCACCGTGCCGTCCGTGAGCGTATAGGTGTCGAGCCTGCCGGAATGATCGATGAAGCCGCTCGCGAGGATCAGCCCGCGCTCCTCGTCGATCAGCGGAAAGCGCCGCTCGCGCAGCCGATCGTCCCAGCGGTAATTGCCGAGCTTGAACTGCTCCTCGCAGTGCAGACGCGAGTAGGGATTGGCGGCGTTGGCATCACCGGCGGACTGCATGCCGTTCTCGAGCCGCGAGCAATCCGGCGCGAACTGCGTGAAGATCTTGCCGTCGTTGAGCTGCAGCGTGCTGAAGTAGCCGTAGGCGAGATCGATCATGCGTTGGCGCGGCACACGCTCCTGCTCGGGCTCCGCGCGGCTGAAGGAGGGGTCGTGCACGAGCTTGCTCGGGTCCCCCCGGGGGCCCGTCTCGCCCTTGCGATTGGCGATGAGCTCGGCCTCGGCGACGGCTCCCGCCTCGATCTTCAATCGCAGCGCCAGGTAATCCAGATTGCCGCGCTCCTCGATCACACCGAAATAGGCGACCCCGCCCGTTGCAGGATCGGCCAGTACGATCGCCTGGCGCCGCTCACCCTTGCGGCTCGCGGTTCCCCACAGCCCATCACCGATCGCCAGCACGACATTGTTCTCGGTGTAGACGGCACCGGGTGCCCACTGCACAGCGGACGGGTTGTGCGACACCAGCGCATCGAGGAAGCGGTCCATGTGCGTTTCCAGGCATGTCCGATCGCAGCTGGGCGCCGCACGGCTCGCCGGCATGGCAAGCAGCAGCAGGATCGCAAACGCAGGGCGGGGGATACGCATCGGCTCTCCTTCGAGCGGCGCCGGCGCGCCGGGTTGGCAGAATGCCACAGCTCGAATGTCCCCGGGGCAGAGCGCACCGCTCGCTCGCATCGCGTGCGCCGGCCGGGCGGTGCATGGCCGGGGCTTGGCGCATTGCCGGCGATTGCAGAGCAGCCGCAACTGGCCCAACATCGCCCCGAGGGGGGACAGATGATGAGAAGCACGCATCCGGAGCTGATTCCGCCCACGCGCCTGTGGCTCGCCTGCGCGGCCGCGGCACTGCTTGCGAGGGCGCCGAGCGCCTGTGCGCAGCAGCTCCTGGCGGGCGAGCGGCCCGCCCAGGTCGCGGAGATTCCCGGCGTGGTTGCCGCGGGTGCCACCTGGGAGCTGGTGTGGGCGGATTTCAAGACAGCCGATGGCATCGTGGGCACGCCCGATGGGGGCGTGCTCTTCGCCCAGGAGCAGGGCAATACCATCCGCAAGCTCGATACGGCGAATCACGAGTTCATCTATCTGACCGACACCGACGGTGCCGGAGCGCTCTCGATCGATGCACAGGGACGGCTGTACGCCGTGCAAAGGACCTGCACCGATCCGGGCCTGCCCTTCAGTGCCAGTTGCGCCGAGCTCACCAAGATCAGCATTCTCGCCCCGGAGCGGCGCCTGCTCGCCAACAGCTTCCCCGACGGCCGCTCTCTCGGGCGCCTCAACGATTTGATCGCCGACGGCAAGGGCGGCGCCTATTTCACCGTCGGCGGGCTCTACTACGTCGACCCGCACGGCACGGTGAGCACCATCGCCGATCAGGACATCCGCACCAATGGGCTCATGCTCAGCCGCGATGGCAAGACGCTGTACGTCACCAACGACACCGTGCTGCTCGCCTTCGACGTGCAGCCCGATGGCTCGGCGCGCAACCGCCGCCAGCTCGCCAGCCTCGAGGGCGACAGCGGCGCCGACGGCATGACGATCGATGCGGCAGGACGGCTCTACGTCTCGGCGCACTCGGGGGTGCACGTGCTCGCACCCGACGGGCGGCACTTGGGTTTGATACCCACGCCTCGCGTGCCGATCACCCTCGCCTTCGCCGGCGCCGACAAGATGACACTCTATGCCGGTCAGATGGGCGCGGTAGGGCCCGATGGCAAGCCGTGGAGCACGCCGAAGGGCGTGCGCAACACGGCGATGAGCATCTACCGCATTCGAATGCTCACGGCAGGCTTCAAGGGACGGCCCAAATAGGCAAGCATCATGACAACGACGCACGTCACCAAGCCGGACCTCACCACGCGTCCCTTTCACCTGAGCTGCGATCGCTGCATGCGCGCGGCGCCGCAGCGGCTCTACTGCGCCTGGACCGAGCAGCTCGATCATTGGTTCGCAACGCCCGGGACGGTGCTGCTGCGCCCGGAGCTCAACGCCCCGTATTTCTTCGAGACGCTCTATCAGGGTACGCGCCATCCCCACTACGGGCGCATCCTGCGTCTCGAGCCGCACCATCGCATCGACATGACATGGGTCACCACCGCCACGCACGGTGCCGAAACCGTCTTGGTGCTCGAGTTCGAGCCGAGCGCGCTCGGCACGCACCTGCGCCTCACGCACTCGGGCTTTGATGACGAGGCTTCCATGCACCGCCACGAGATCGCCTGGCCGCGGGTGCTCGAGCGGCTGGACACCAAGATCGGCGCCGACGCCGCCTGAGCGCGCGCGCCTCAGGTCGCGGCCGAGATCACGATGTCGGAGAGCCGCTGGAAACGCTCGAGATTGGCGTTGCTCTCCATCAGGCCCGCCGACAGGCACACGAAGGTGAGCTCGCGCTGCGGGTCGACCCAGTAAAGCGTGGTGCCCGCGCCGTAATTGCCGAAGGTGCCCGGCGAGGCGAGCGTGCCGAAGAGGTGGTGCACGAGCGCCGGACCACGCAGGGAGAAACCGAGACCGATGTAGGCGGGAATCGGCGCCCAGCCGCGCTCCTTGCCACGCTGCGTGTAGAGCTCGTTGGGCCTGTCACCCGTCCAGTTGCGCTGTGCAAGCTCGAGCATCGCGGGCGAGAGCAGCCGCGCGCCATCGAGCGCACCTCCCAAGCGCAACATCTCGGCGAAGCGGAACATATCCGGAACGGTCGAGGCGATGCCGACCCAGGGCATCTCGGCATGCTCCTCCTCGAAGGCGCCGTTCGGACCCAAGTTGCTGTGCCCGCGATGTCCGATCGGGTAGTTGCCCCGAAAATCGGGCACCACCTTGCGCGGACGCAGATCGGCGCGCAGTCCCACCGAGCTGTCACGCATGCGCAGCGGGGTGAGAATCTCCTCCTGCACGATGGCGCGGTAGGAGCGACCCTTGGGGTCGGTGCGCCGCACCGCCTCACCGAGCAGCACGTGGTTGACGAGCGGGGAGTAGGAGACCTTGGCGCACGGCGCATCGACCGGCTTCACCACCTCGATGACCGCAGCCACCATCTCATCGAAGCGATCGATATACATCCCGGGCTTGACCTCGAAGATGATGGGGAAGCCCGCCTGGTGAGAGAGCAGATGCCAGATCTCGATCTGCTCGCGCCCGTGGCCCGAGAACTCCGGAATGATGTCCGAGATGCGGCTGGTGAGCGCGAAATGCCCGAGCTCCACGGCCCGCAGCGCGAGCACGTTGGTGAATGCCTTGGTGACGGAGAAGATGCTGAACACCGAGTCCCCGCGCAGCGGCTTGCGCTGCTCGGCATCGGCCGCACCGATCGCCACATCGAGCGCCACCCGCCCGGCGCGCGCCACCTTGAGCACGGCGCCGTGATAGAGGCCGGCGGCGATGTCGGCGCGGATCACGGCCTGTAGGTGCTCCAGCCGCTCGGCATTCATGGTCGTCTCGCTCACGGGGTGCTCCTGCGCGGATCCTTCTCGCCGAGTCCGGGGTAGAACAGCGCGCGGTTGGGCTGCGATTCGTTGAATACCTTGCGGTGCTTGAACAGCCAGTGCCCGTTGCGCTTCACCAGCTCATCCTCGTAGTGCCCGAAGTACATGAGCTGCACGTCCTTCTGCGGGGTGGCGTTGGTGATGTTGAACCAGTAGGCGATCGTCGTTGCGGTATCGCCCTTCACGTCGATCACGTGGTTGAGAATGAAGTGTCGCGTGCGCGGTCGCGAAGTGGCCCCCGCCGGCCCGCTATAGGGCCGCGCTCCACCGAAGTTCGACATCGCTTTGCGAATGGCCGCCTTGCCTCTCTCGACCCCGCCCACCCACTCGAGCACGCCGTCGTCCGCCCACGTTGCCATGACGGTGTCGATGTCACCGGCATCGACAGCCACCATGTAGCGGTTGGAGAGGTTCTCGATCTCGGCACGATCATCGGCGTAGCCCGCGAGTGCGCTGCCGCACAGTCCGCAAAGCACCGCCGCTGAGCCGAGCGCAAGCCATGTCTTCATGGGAATCCTCTGCATCGGTAAAGCGGGCACACCGGTCGCCGTATGTCGTTGTGCGAAGCCGCTGGAGGCGATCGCGTGGCCCAGCATTGTAGTACGCGCCAGCCTCGAGCGAACAGCGCCGCATCCATTGACAAGGCAAGGGTCTGGGACTCTACTCGGGCCGCTCAAGCGAGCCATCGCTCGCAAGGGAGAAGTCCCGATGCCTCGAGTTCCCGGCGCCAGCTTCGTTGCGGGCTGTGTGCTCGCCCTGATCGCGGTGGGTGTGGGAAGCGCGGCGGCCCAAGGTGCGGCTAGCGCGGGGCCCGCGCCCGGCGCCGCGCCGGCGCGCATCGGGGTGATCGGCACCGGTCGCATCGGTGGCGCGCTCGCCGCCTACTGGGTCAAGGCCGGCCACGAGGTGTATGTCTCCTCGCGCCATCCCGAGGAGCTGCAGGGGCTCGTCGGGCGTTTGGGACCGCACGCGCACGCGGGCAGCCCGAAACAGGCCGCAGCCTTCGGCAGCATCATCCTCGTCTCTGTGCCCTATGCCGCCATGCCACAGCTCGGCGAGGAGTTGCGTGCCGAGCTGGCTGGCAAGGTGATCATCGACACCAGCAATCCCGTCGAGCGACGCGATGGTGCCATGGCGCTCGAGGCGCAAAGCAAGGGCGCCGGCATCGCCACCGCGCAATACCTGCACAACCGGCACATCGTGCGTGCGTTCAACTGCATCCCCGCCGCCACGCTGGCGAGCGCGAGCGAGCGCCAGCCCGAGCGCATCGCCATCCCGATCGGCGGGGACGATGCCCAAGCGCTCGAGATCGCCGCCCAGCTGGTACGCGAGGCCGGGTTCGATCCGGTGGTCGTGGGCTCGCTCGCGCGCACGCGCGAGTTCGATCTCGGGCAGCCGCTCGCGCAAGGCAATCTCACGGCCGCGCAGCTGCGCAGCAGAATCGGCGGCTGAGCAGGGCGGCGCTGTGCCGTCCTGCTCACTTGGCAGTGCTTGCGATCAGCGTCTTCACGGCCAGATGATACGGAGCCCGCTTCGCGCTCGGGCACTGCAGATTCCCCCCGGCCACCTGCCAGCTGGGCACGAGCGAGAGCAGGTCCTGCTGCGTCTGCTCGAGCAGCTCGCAGTCTCCCGGGGCGAGCGAGGGAGGATGACCCGGCTCGAGCACCACCGTCTTCGGGGCCGCCATCGCCTGAGCCCAGCGTGCATTCTGCGGCGCCACGGGTCGCAGCGTCAGGAAGCGCACCTCGAGCTGCGGAGAGCGCCCGTCGCTGCGGGTGCTCGGCTTGCAGTCGTAGGGCGTGATGGATACCGCTTTCCACGCACCCACCGCGCGCAGCATGTCGCCGACCTTGTGCCACAGCGCATCACAGCTGTAGGCCTGCGGCAGGTTCTGATACGCGACCATCACGTCGTGCGGAATCCAGGCCGCCGGCTCCTGGTGAGTCGGCCCGGCGCTCGCCGCGTCCGCGTGCCGGGCCGCCGGCGCGCCTGAACCGGACGATTGTGCGAAGGCACCTGGCGCCGCACCGAGCAGCAGCAGGAGGCCGAGTAGCGCTGGCTTGACAGAATTCATCTTGATGCTCCACCGCGGCGTGTCGGTGCCGCACTCCGCGCAGACGCATAAAACCTGCCCGCCGCACGCGCGCGCACGTGTAGGATCGGAAAGAAACGGGGTAAATGCCATGAACAAGCGATTCGAGAACAAGAGCGTGCTCGTGACCGGAGCAGGATCCGGGATCGGCCGCGCCACGGCACTCGCCTTCGCCGCCGAGGGCGCAGACCTGACCTTGAGCGACATCGATGAGACCCACGGTCGCGAGACCGAGGAGCTCATACGCAGGATGGGCCGTCGCGTCACCTTCGTGCATGCCGATGTGGCGCGCGCCGTGGATTGCGCCGCCATGGTCGCCCGTGCGGTCGATCACTTCGGTGCGCTGCACGTCGCTTTCAACAATGCGGGCATCAATCTCGCACCCGCACCGATCGTCGATGTCGAGGAGAGCGAGTGGCAGAGGATCCTCGCCACCAATCTCACCGGCGTGTTCTTTTGTCTCAAGTACGAGATTGCGGCGATGCGCCGCACCGGCGGCGGTGCCATCATCAACACCGCCTCCGTCGGGGGACTCATCGGTACCGCGGGCGTGACGGCCTACTGTGCCACCAAGCACGCCGTCGTGGGCCTCACCAAGTCCGCGGCGCTCGATCACATCGGCGACGGTATCCGCATCAACGCGGTGTGCCCCGGCGGCACACGTACACCGATGCTCAGTGAGTGGTTCGAGCGCGCTCCCGAGGTCGAGCGCGCCGCGCTCGCGGGCACACCCATCGCCCGCATGGCCGATCCGAAGGAGATCGCGCAGACGGTGCTGTTCCTGGCCTCCGACGCGGCCTCATTCATGGTGGGGCACGCGCTCGTCGTCGACGGCGGGCTGACGGCCCACTGAGAGCCCGCGCGCCAGCAGGTAGCGCTCGAGGCGTTGCGGGTCCTGAGGGTAGGCGGCGAGCGCCACGTAGCCGTCGGGGCGCAGCAGGTACATGGCATCGCGCGCGAAGCCTGCCCGAGCGTACGCATCCTGCCAGGCAAAGCCTTGCAGCGGCCAGCCCCGGCGCTGACACCACGCTTCGAGCGTCGCGTGCGGCTCGCCATAGACGTGCACCTGCCAGCCGATGGCGCGCAATACATCGAGGTTGTCGCCGGCTGCGGTGCGCACCCAGGGCAGACGGTCGCCCCCTTTGATGCGGCCGGCCTTGCCTTCGCTCAAGGGGCTGTCGCCATAGTCGATGAGCAGCTGTCCCGCCACACTGAACAGAAACGTGCGCAGGCTGGCGAGCTGAAAGAGCGCCGGGACGAGGAGCGGCACGATGTGCAGCCGAATGAAGCCCGCGAGCGCGCCCTCGGCCGTGGCGAGTGTGAAGATCTTGTCGGTGGTCGCGACGAGCCTGCGCGCAAAGGCTCGACGCTCGCTCTGGTAGGTATCGAGCAGCGAATCCGGCGCAGTTCCCGCTGTCACCGCGGCGAGCTTCCAGGCGAGGTTGATCGCATCGCCGATCCCGGTGTTCATGCCCTGCCCACCGGCGGGGCTGTGAATGTGTGCGGCATCGCCGAGCAGAAAGGCGCGCCCCTGGCGAAAGCGGTCGCTGACGCGGTGGTGCACCCGATAGGTGGAGAACCAGTGGACCCGCGAGACGTGCAAGTGCATGTGCGCGATCGCACGCTCGCTCACGTCACTGAACTGCAGCGAGTCGGCACGCGCGGCGCGCTCGTCGCCAATCGTCCCCACCAGACGTATCCGGGCCGCATCCCGTAGCGGGAAGATCGCCAGGAAATCCGCCTCGTCGAGATCGATGTGCAGCTCGCCGTCGACGGCTGGGCCCGATGCCTCCACGTCCGCGACGTAGAAGAGCTGCTGATAGGTGCCCCCGGGGAAGCGGGCGCCGCACAGCCGCCGCACGATCGAGCTCGCACCGTCACAGCCCGCGAGATAGCGCGCCGTGCACACCTCTGGCACAGCCGTACCCTGGCGCAGCAGGGCGCTCACCCCTGCGGCTTGCTCGCGGTACTCGATGAGCTCGGTGTTGCGCTCGATCTGCCCACCCAGGGACTCGAGACGGGCAGCGAGCAGCCGCTCGTGCTCGTCCTGCGGAAATACCAGCGGGCCGTAAGGGCTGAGCTGGGCCCCCAGATGCTCGAAGGGTACACGGACTTGCGCGCGGCCCCGGACCCATAGATTGAGCCCACCCACTCGAAGCCCGCGAGCGAGCACGCTGTCGGTGAGATCGAGCTGGCGGTACAGCTCGAGCGTGCGTGCCTGCACGGCAAGCGCGCGCGAGTGGTTGGCGGCAGAGGCAGCCTTGTCGATGAGTCGCACCCGCACGCCCTGACGCACGAGCCAGAGTGCCAGCACCAAACCGGTGGGGCCCGCCCCGACGATCAGCACATCGGTTTGCGAGGCCGTCATCGCAGCGCAAGTGTCATCGTCACGCGAGCCTCACCGACACGAGAGCCTCATCGACACGAGAGCCTCATCGCCGGCGAAACGTGACGCTGCAGGGGCGACCCTCCACACGCTCGCCCTTGCCGGTACCCCCCGCGAAGCGCGCACGCACGTGATAGCCGTAGGAGGTGCCTGCCGGTCGCTGACCCACCGCAAAGGGCGCGGCCCCGACCAGGCCGCTGGCATAAAGATCGGCGGATCCGTCGGGCATGATCGTGCCATCGATCTGCAGCCAGCCGGGCTCACCTTGGGTGCCCTTCTGCCCGTGCAGCACGCCGTTTAGCACGCGCGAGTCGAACTGGAAGGAATAGCCGAGTGCGCCCCGCGTATTCGGGCACGAGAGGATCGTGTCCCAGATGCCATCGAAGGATTGCGTAGGCGGCGCGGC
>DATJSR010000316.1:0-7331 GCA_035504015.1 Steroidobacteraceae bacterium | reverse complement strand
TCGGCTGTCGCTTGACTCCATGCGCTCTCGAGAAAACAAAAGGGGCGGACCCTTCAGGTCCACCCCTTCAAGTGTACTGCATCCCTGCCGGGTCCGACGGCGGGCGGCGGCGCGCCGCACCGCCGCCGGCTGCATCGCGCGTTTAGAACTTGTAGCCGATCGAGAAGGTGAGCACGCGCGGGCGCAGGGGTACCTCGGACTTGATGAACTGGCCGGACGAGATGTTGGTCGGGCCATAGTCGTCCGTCAGATTCTGGCCGGAGAGCTGTGCCGTCCATTGGTCCTTGACCACTCCGATGGCACCATCGTAGGTGGTGTAGCCGGGGATGGTGTAGAGCAGCAGTGTCGTGACCGGCGGGTTGGCGTAGGTCGGGTTGCTGCCGCTGAAGAAGTTTCGCGGCTCGTTGGTCATCGAGCTGATGTGGCTCGCGCCGATCCAGATGAAGGGCTTGTAGCCCCCACCGCCCATCGTCCAGTCGTAGCGCGCGCGGATATTGAACATCCACGGCGGGGAGAACGCCGGTGCCGTACCGAAGGCGCCGAGCGTATTCGGCACCGGGCCCACCGGGCTGTTGACGACGACGCACTCACCGGCCGGTGTCGGATTGTTCGCATTCTTCGCGTTGCCGGTATTGGCGCCGACCGATTCGAGGCAGGGAGAGTTCGACTGGCTCGCGCTGTTGACGGAGCTGGATCCCTGGATGCTGAACCCCGCAAAGAGCAGCGCATCGAACTGCACCTCGAAGCCTTTGATGTCGAAGCTCGGTCCGTTGACGTTGAAGGTCGTATTGCCCAGCACCGTCGGCTCGAAGAGCGACAGCTGCACGTTGCTCCACTGCATGTAGTAGGCCGACAAGTTGAGCATCAGGTGATGATCGAAGAGCTCCGTCTTCAGGCCGACCTCGTTATTGGTCAGCTGGTCGGAGGTGTAGCCCGAGGGTTTCTCGTACTGATCGCTGTCGGGTATGCAGGTCTTGACGCCGCCCGGGTAGGTGCAGTACGGCACCTCGGCGGCGAGGTGGATCGCCTCGGGAGTCGAGTTCGTGCGGTTGAAGCCGCCCGGACGGAAGCCCTGCGACCAGGTGTAGTACGCCATCACATCGGGAGTGATGTGATAGGTGAGATTGGCCCGGCTGCGAAAGCCATGCTCGCCCTTGTGCAGGTTGATCGGAAAGCCGCAGCCGCCGGCCAGCGTGCACGCACCGTTCGGATGATCGACGACCAGGCCGCCGGTGTCGCTCTCGGTGTAGAACTCCGAGCCTTCCTCATACTCCTCGTACGAGTACCAGCGCGTACCGGCCGTGAGGGTCAGCACCTTCGGGATGATGTCGAAGTCGACCGAGTCGAAGAGCGCCGTCTGCTTGTAGCCGCGCTGGGCATCCTCGCCGAATGCCGTGTTCGTGCCAACGCGCAGCCCCGGGTCGGTGGCGAAGGCACCCGGGACGGGTCCGACCGCGGACAAGCAGTCCGGGCCGCCCGCGAGATAGGCATCGTAGTTCGCGGTCGTGCATTGTGGGAGCGGCAGGTAGTTGAAGTTCATCTGATCGTCGATGTTGAACTTCTCCCAGTACACACCGAAGAGATCGCGCACGCGCCAGTCGGTCGGAGTGCTCAGGCGCAGCTCGTGACTGATGTGCTGATTCTGGACGTTGTCGTTCCAGTCACCCACCGGCGCGGCGCACTGCAGCTTGTGTCCGGTCAGCTGCGGGAAGTTGTTCCCGGGATTGAAATACGCGGCACCGGTGCCGATGCAGCCGTAATAGGATCCGGAGGAGCTGCGCAGGTAGTTGGAGTAGTCCTGCTGGCCGTCGATGTGGCGGACCATGTAGCTGCCGGTGTAGACGATGCTCAGGTCGGGCAGCTCGCCGTTCAAGGTCCAGGCAGTGCTCTCGTACCGGTCTTTGTTGAAGGCCGGCGTGAACGCCTCGATCTGGTAGGGTTGCAGCGGGGTGCCATCGGATGCGGCCGGGTAGGCGTAGAAGTAGCCTTGGGCGTCCATGTCCTGATAGTTCTGCTCGAGCAGCAGATTCCAGCTGTCGTTGATCTTCCACAGGGCTTCGAGCCGGGCGCCGCCGTAATCGACCGGATTGGTGTTGTTGGCCACCAGGTTGCCGTTGTTGGCGGTGGCACCGGTGGTGGCAGCAGCCGTGCCGGGGAAGTAGCTGATGGTGCCCGGCACGTTGTCGATATAGCCGCCGTGGTGATCGTCGAAGACCACCGCGCGCAAGGCAAACACGCCCGGAATGATCGGTACGTTGAGCACGGCGTTGGCGTTGTTGTTGGGGTCGCCGCCATTGGCGGTGATCCCGTAGCCCGCATTCAACTCGCCGCTGAAATTGTTGAGATCCGGCTTGTTGGTGATGTAGCGGATCGCGCCCGCCTGCGCGCCACCGCCGAAGAGCGTGCCCTGCGGGCCTTCGAGGACCTCGATGCGCTGCATGTCGATGACGTACACGTCGACGTTGCGCGCCGGAAACTGCATCGACTGCTCGTCGAGGTACAGCGCCACGTTCGGGAAGGCGGCGGTGGTCGACTGCGACTGGTTGCCCGAGCCGATGCCGCCCAGGCCGCGCATGAAGATGTTGCCGGTGCCCGGACCGTTGCCGCTGTAGGTGACGTTCGGCGTGTATTTGAACAGGTCGTATTCGTTGGTGACGTTGAGCTGCTGCAGCTGCTCGCCCGCGATCGCCTGAATGGTGAGCGGCACGTCCTGCACCGACTGTGCGCGACGCGTCGCCGTGACGGTCACTTCCTGCAGGCCCTCACTCGGTGTGGCCGCAGCGGTGGTGTCAGCGGCCGGCTGCTGCTGCGCGTACGCGGCACGCGCGGATACGCACGCGCCCAACGCGACCGAAATCGCGTAGGCCAGTTTTCTGTTGTGTTTCAAGCGACCTCTCCCCGTATTCTCGTTAACGATGGTCGAAGGATCCGTCCCTCGCAGATCCTCTGCGGACGCCACTAGCCGCCGCCAGCGTGTCGACAACGCGCAACGTTAGCCACAATTTAGTGACTGGCGCAACCCTGGCGCTGATCCCGGTGCCTGTAGGCACTGCGCGCGGCAGTGCGGGCTCGGCGAAATTGAATCCGCACGACATGTTGCTTGTAAGCAACGGACATCTACGCACCGTGAGGGCGCTCAGTGGGCGGCGAGTCCGCGCTGGCCGCGCACCCCGGCGAGCTCGAGACCGTGGCCATGCGGGCCGCTCTCGCGCCGCCACAGGAGCAGTGCCGAGGCAAGCGCGGTGAGGCTCAACAATCCAAAATACCAGAGCATCACCGAGTAGCCGGCCGGATTTGCGGCGCTCGCTCCCGCCGCATCGGCAAGCCATCCGGCTGCCCTGTTGGAGGCCCACAGGCCCAGACTCTGCACCAGCGTGATCATGCCGAGTGCGGTACCCAGGCGTCGTGGCTCGACGAGAAAAGTGGTGGCTGGCCAGATGATCGCGGGTACCAGGGACCAGCTGATGCCCATCAGCGCCGTGGAGATCCAGGGACTGAAATCGGTCCAGCCAAGCAGGATGAAGGTCGCCGGCAACAGCAGCGTGCCGAGGCTCAACATCAGCGCACGATGACCGATGCGATCGGCCAGCGCTCCGAACAGGGAGGTGGCGAAGACGGCCGTCAGGAATACACCTGAATTGACATTGCCCGCCTGCTGCAGTGTCAGGCCTTTGGCATGCTGCAGGTACATGATGGCGAAGGTCTGCCGGAACGGAAAGAACACCGCCGCATACAGCACGTGCAATCCGAGGATGTACCAGTACGACCAGTCGAATCGCAGCACGTCGGACCAGGCGAGCCTCGGTTGGGCGGTGGGCGGCTCAACGACGACACGTCTGGAATCGATCAGCCACAGTACGAGGGCAGCGACGAGCCCCGCAGCGGTGATCGCGGCGCCGAGCCACAGCGGCGGCTGCCAGCCCGCCTCGTACAGCGAGCTTGCCCAGGTCGGGGATTTGTCGAGCGCGTAGGATCCCACGCGGGCGAGTGATAGGAACAGTGCCGCCGCCATCGCGACATGGGCCCGAGTGAACCATCGTGCCACCCCCGCCATGAGCGAGATGAATATGGCCCCCTCGCTGATGCCGAATACCAGCCGGCCGGTCCACATGAGCTCGTACGGTGTGCCTATGGCGGTCAGCACCGCGCCCACAAAGCCGATGACTGCCGCAAGCAGCGTCACTCGCGCTGCGCCGAGCCGGTCGATCAGGTAACCGCAGAGGAGCGCGAGCGGGATGTTCGGCAGGCTGATGACCGCGGTGAGATCGCCGATCTGCAGATGCGTAAGACCCCGCTGTCGCTCCAGCAGGTCGGATATCGGCCCAATGACATCCGACTCGTAGTAGCTGCTGAAGATCGTCAACGCCGAGAGCGCGAGCGCGAGCCAGCGCAGCGGCGAGCTCCCGACCTCCTCCCCGGCACCGCCCGCGACCGCGTGGCTCACCGGAAGCGCACGCCCTGGCGTGCGAGCTCGCGCTGCACGGCATCGATGCTGAGTCGCTCGAAGGGCTCTTCGCGAGCGATGGAGACGGCCGCGGCAACCCCCGCGCCCTGGCCGCTGACGGTGCAGCACATCATGTTGCGGGCCGAGGCATGCGAGATCGGGTCACCCCCGATGCTGCGCCCGGCCACCAGCAGGTTCGCGACTCCCTTGGGCACGAGCGCGCGGTAGGGAACGTGCCAGTACCGCCCGGTGGTCGGCAGGATGAGCACGCCGTACCCGTCGATGAATTCCGGAAAGATGCCGATCGCATCCTCGAAGCGTGCCTGCTCGCGCACGTCCGTGGCCGTGAGGTTGTAGAGCGCATCGATCTTGCGCGTATCGCGCACGCCGAGCGTCATGCCGAAGTTGCGCAGCTTCGCCTGCTCGCATCCCGGCATGAACCTGCGCAGCGCCTCGAGCGCATAGATAGCCTCGCGCCGACCGCGCATCTCCCCGAGCGTGAGCTCGTTCGGATCGGTGCCGTCGATCTCGGGCACGTGCACGAGATTGAGATAGGTGAGATCGCCCTGGTCGCTGACGCTGCCCCAGGTGCCGGCGATCGTGTGCAGGTAGGGTGGGATGATCCCCGCTTCCAGCGCCTTCTTGAAAGGCTTGCGCAGGAACGGCGAGAACAGCGCGTCCTCCTTCCCCGTCGTCTCGTAATCCCACTCACCGTTACCGGACCAGTCGGCATAAGTTTGCGGATCGGCCTTCACGGACTCGATGAAGCGCCGCTTGTTGACGCCCGACATCGAGAACATGACGGATACCGCCATCATCTTCTCCTTGGGCGTCTTGCGCATGGGTGCGCCGCAGCGTGTGGCGATGTCGGCATCGCCGGTGGCATCGATCACGCGCTTGGCGAGGATCGCCTCGCGCCCCGCCTTGCTCTCGGTGATCACCCCGCGGATCGTGCCGGCCTCGAGGATCGGCGCCACCGCCAGACGGTGCAGCAGCGGCCTGATGCCCGCCTCCTCGACCAGCACATCGGCGACCCACTTGAACATCTCGGCATCGAGCGCGTGACTCAGGGACTGCGGCTCGGGCATCGCCGCCCCCATGGCCTGGGCGCGCTGCTCGAGCTCGATGCCGATGCCCTCGCAGTCGACCGTGCGCTCGTGGCGGTACCACGCGAAGCCCTCGACGCCTACCTGGGTGATGTTGCCGCCGAAGCAGCCGTTGCGGTCGATGAGTGCCGTGCGCGCACCTGCCCGCGCGGCCGCGAGTGCCGCAGCGAGACCGCCGGGTCCGCTGCCTAGCACCAGCACGTCGGTTTCCAGGATGACATCGAGCGTGCGCGCGGGCTCGGCGATCTGCGCCATGATTTTGGTCCGGAGAGAGCGGACGGATAAGATACCAGTCGATCTTCGAGGAGGCATGCACCGTGGAGAATCTCCGTGCGCGATTCGTCGACTGTCGCAGCGACACGGTCACCCGGCCGACCGCTGCGATGCTCGATGCGATGCTGCATGCGCAGGTCGGCGACGATGTCCTCGGGGAGGACGAAAGCGTCAATGCGCTGCAGAGCCAGGCCGCGACGCTCTTCGGCATGGAGGCGGCGCTGTTCTGCCCCACCGGCACCATGTGCAATCAGATCGGCATCAAAGTGCACACGCAGCCCGGGGACGAGGTCATCTGCCACGAGCTTGCGCACATCTACCTGTTCGAAGGCGGCGGCATTGCGTTTCATTCGGGTGCCTCCGTGCGCCTGCTGAGCGGCAACAACGGCCGTTTCACGGCCGAGCAGGTCCGCTCGAGCATCAATCGACGCGATGATTCACACCTGCCCTTCACGCGCCTGGTCGCACTCGAGAACACCGTGAACAAAGGCGGCGGAGCCTGTTGGGACCTCGAGGAGATACGCCGCATCCGCAGCGTCTGCGACGAGCAGGGCCTGGCGCTGCACCTGGATGGCGCGCGGCTCTTCAACGCGCTCGTTGCCCGGGGGGAGGCGCCGCACCAGTACGGCAAGCTCTTCGATACCATCTCGGTGTGCCTTTCCAAGGGCCTGGGCACACCCGCAGGCTCGCTGCTCCTGGGCTCGAAGTCCTCGATCGCCCGGGCGCACCGCCTGCGCAAGGTCATGGGCGGGGGCATGCGGCAGGCGGGCTACCTGGCGGCGGCGGGTAGCTATGCGCTCGAGCATCACGTGCGCCGCCTGCAGGAGGACCACGCCAAGGCGCAGACCCTCGGGCGCGAGCTGCAACGGCTGTCCTGCGTGAGCGAGGTCCTGCCGGTCGAGACCAACATCGTCATTGCGCGACTCGCCGAGGGAATCTCCACCGATGATTTTCTGAGCAAGCTCAGCGAACGGGGCGTGCGCGCGGGCAGCATGGGCGCGCAGCTGGTGCGCTTCGTTTTTCACCTCGACGTGGCCGATGCGGACATGGAGCTGCTGTGCCAGACGGTGCGCCGCCTGCACTGAGCGAGTTTGCCGGGTGTATCGAGCGGGCCCCGCCGGAGCTCAGCGCACGCGCAGGGCGAAATAGCGCACCTGAATGCGGTCGGCGAAATCGGGGTGCTTCGGCAGGTAGGGCAGGCTCGCGGATTCGGAGACCGGCGACCACAGTCCCCGCTCTTCGAAGGAGCGCAGCAGATCCTCGAACGAGCGCGAGGCGATCAGATCCGTGCGGTGCGAGAGCACCAAGGCACCCCCTGCGCGCGTCACCCGGCACAGCTCCCGGAAGAACTCCTCGCCGCTGATGTAGGAGAGCACGCCCACGCAGATGGCGGCATCGAAGGTGTCGGCCGAGAAGGGCAGCGGTCTCAGCAGGTCGGCGTGTACGAGCGAGCGATAGATGCCCTTGCGGGCGGCGAGCCGCAGCGAAGCGACCGAGATGTCCGCCCC
>DATJSR010000315.1:0-4331 GCA_035504015.1 Steroidobacteraceae bacterium | reverse complement strand
TCCTCGACCGCTCCCGATCCTGCGAGGTCCCCCCTGGCCCCGCAGCTCGGGCGCTCGTGCCCGCCGGGAACTGCGAGCCGGATGCCCGCTCTTCCCGGCGGGTGCGGCGCATCCCTCAGGATGCCGTGCCCTCATTGATCTTGCGAAACTCCGCGGAGCGAATCCTCGCGAATCGGCCACCGCGCAACTCATAGAGCACGAAGGTGTTGATGAAGATGCGCCCGCCGCGGCGCATCGGTCCTGCGATGAAGTCGGGCAGGTCCTCGAGCGCGAGGAATTCGGAGTGCAGCTCCGCGGCGATGAAGTTGCCGCTCGCGAGGAAGCGATCCACATGGATCGTGCGGCGGGTCCGCGCCTTGACGGCCCGGTAGAAATCGATGATCGCCCGGTGGCCGCGCAGCTCGCGCTTGCCGGCGAGCACCAGCACCACATCTTCGGCATAGAACCGGGAGAATGCCGCGTAGTCGTCCCGATTGAAGGCATCGATATAGGCTCGAAACTGCGTCTCGCTGATGGCCGGCTCGCCTTCGGGCGCTTGCGCACCTGCCGGGGCGACGGCGCCCGTGCCATCGCCGTAGTGCGCCGAGCGCACCCGGGTGAAATGGCGCTGCTCGATGTCGTACCAGATGAAGTTCTCGGAACGTCGCGTCTCACCGCGATGCAGCGGGCCGGTGGCAAAGTCGGGCCAGTCCTCGAGCACGTGCAGCTCGGTGAGCATGTCGGCGAGGATGGCGCGCTCGTTCACGACCAGCGCCTCGATCGTGAGGGTCTCGCGTACGCGCCGCTTCACCGTGCGGTAGAACTCGAGCACCGCCGCGCGCCCGCGAAACTGCCCGCCCTGGCCGCGGAAATCCACATCCGCGGCATAGAAGGCCCCGAAGCCGGGGAAATCTCCCCCGTTGAAGGCCTCGACGTAGCGGCGGAACTCATCCGCCGAGATACCGGCCCCTGGGTGCGCGGGGTCGCGCGGCATCTCCGAGGCAGCGGCGAAGGTGCGGCCGGCGGCGCTGAGCAGCATGCCCAGAGCGAAGGATCTACGCTGCACGAGCGACTCCTCGAGAGGCGGGCGGTGTTTGGCTCACACGGGCTGCGCGCCGCACGTGCCGGTACCGTCGACCCACGGCAGCAGCAGGTGCGAATCGTACGTGCCACCGCTCAGGAGCACGTGGCGGCCGCGGTTGCGTGTGCGCTGGTGCCGGGCGAAGGGCGTGTTGGGAACCTGCGGGGCGGGGATGTCCCGACCCTGCACGATCAGCCGCAGTGACTCGCCCGCCAAGAAGCGGGTGGCCGAGGGCCAGATCTCGATCTCCAGGACCACAGCCTCCCCGGGGACTAAGCGGTCCTCGCGAGCGTGCGGATGGAAGGGCTGCTCGGGGCGGGAGCGTACGGCATCGAGCTCGCGGTGGCTCGCGCGCAGCCATCCGAGCGCCACGGGTCCGTTCTCGTGCATAGCGTAGAAGACGAAGGGCACGCGGCTGCCCGCCGCATCGAGCTTCTCGATGGCGACGAAGAGATCCATGTCATCGGCGCCCTCGGCCCGCACCCACAATCGCAGCTTCATGTGGCCGGTGAGCTCCGCCGGCGCGCTGAAGCGATGCTCGAAGACCGCGCGTGCGTCCTCGGCGAGGGGCTCGTAGCAGACAGCGGCGGCAGATTCGGGTGAGTGCTCGGTGAGCTGCCCCATGCGAGCATCCAGATAGAGCTTGCGAAACTGCGTGCGTGCGAGGGGCCACTCGGCTTCGGCGCGCACGCTGCCGCGACCGGCCGCCTCGCGCACCTCGAGCTGCACGCGCGGCCACGCAGGCACGAGCGTGCCGCGCTGCTTCAGGAAGTGATCGAAGAACTGGCGCTGCTTCTCGATACGGTCGGGCCGGTAGTAGTAGCGCCATTTCTTCTGCCCGTGGACCTCGAGCCATTTCTCCCGCGAGGACAGCCGTTTGAAGGCCTCGAGCGTGCCGCGGGTGTGCAGGCCCTGGTCCGACCAGCTGGCGATCACGTAGCTCGGCAGCTCGATGGCCTCGAGCGCGCACTCCTTGCTCTGCCAGTAGGCGTCGTAGAGGGGGTGTGCGCGTACGTTCGCCTCGGTGTCCTCGGTGCGCGTGGTCGAGTACTGCAGGTTGGCGCAGCCGCGCGGCAGAAAGCCGGTCTCCGGAATGCCGCCGTGATAGGCGAACTCGCGATACCAGTCGCTGAAGCCTTCGCACGGGTTGAGCGCTGCGAGGTGCCGCGGCCGCAGCGGGGCGACCTGCCACTGGATGGCGGCCAGATAGGAGACACCGCTCATCCCGACCCGACCGTTGCTCCACGAGCACTCGCCGAGGAACTCGATGAGATCGGCACAATCCTCCGCCTCCCCGATGCCGCCATGGCGCAGCTCACCCTCGGAGTACCAGCTGCCACGCGGATCGGGATAGACGACGGCGTAGCCGTGGCCGCACCAGAAGCGTGGATCGGGCGCCTCGAAGGCGGTGTGCGCGGAGATCCAGCCGGGCTCGACCCCGGCTGCCGGCCAGGGCAGGCGATCGGCCGTGTTGTGCTTGCCGTAGGGGCTCCAGCCGAGGAGCACCGGCAGCGGGCCATCCCCGCCGCTCGCGGGCCGATAGATATCGACATAGATGCGTGTGCCGTCTCGCAGGGCGACCGCCAGATTGCGCTCGATGCGCAGACCGCTCTCGTCGGTGACGCAGTGCAGAGGCGGGGGCGGCGGCTTCTTGCCCACGACCTGCTCGGGGGGCACGCCCGCACGCATGAGGAGCTCGAAGCCGGCGCTCGCGAGCGTGTTGGGCGGGGGAGGATGCACGAGGTGCCCCTGCGGACCGCCCGCTCAGGCGTTTGCCGGCCACAGCGCGCCGGGCGGGGCCTCTGCGCTGATGGCCTTGGCCATGAGATCGATGAACGTGCGGGTACGCACGGGCAGGTGACGCCGATCGAGGAACACCGCATTGATGGCAACCGGCGCGAGCCGCCATTCAGGCAGCAGCCGCCGCAATCTGCCCGCCTGCACGTCGGGCTCGCACACCGCATGGGTGAGCATGGCCACGCCCACCCCGATGATCGCCATCTCGCGCGCGACCACGATGTCGGTCGTGCGCAGGTGGGGCGTGATCGCGACCGGGCCCCGATCGCAGGTATCGATCGTCCAGACACCATCGGCGAGTTGACTCTCGAGCACGATGCAGTCGTGCTCGAGCAGGTCGCCCGGGCAATGCGGTGCCCCACGACGCTCGCAATAGCTGGGGCTTGCGTAGAGCCCCCGCGGCAGCTCGCACAGCTTGCGCACCGGGAGCTGCTCGTTGCGGACGCTGCCGATGACGATCGCCACGTCGTACGGCTCCTCGCTCACGTCCACCCAGCGATTGGTGACGTGGACGGTCAAGGTGACGTCAGGATAGGCGAGGGCGAAGGCACCCAGGGCGCGGCTGATCCAGGTGTTGGACAGACCGAAAGGCATGGCGAGCTTGAGGCTGCCCCGCACCTGGGATTGCATCTCCGAGGCAATGCGGCTCGCATCGTGCACCTCGGCCGCGATGCGCCCGCAGCGGTGCAGCAGCGCCCGGCCCACCTCCGTCGTCTCGATGCGATGCGGGCCGCGCTTCATGAGCACGGCTCCGAGCTGGCACTCGAGCTGGCGCAGCTTGCGACTCAAGGTGGCCTTCGAGGTATGTAGCCTCGTGGCGGTCTGACTGATGCTGCCCGAGCTCGCGATCTCGAGAAACAGCATCAGCAGATTCAGATCGAGCTTCGGGATCGAGTCGACCAGCGTGCCCTCGAGCAAGCGCTCCGGGCTCGTCCTCTGCAGCATCGCGCCCCCTAAAGTCGCTCCTGCGACGCTTCACCTGGAATGAGTCTTGATGCGTGGACCTGCCGCCTGGTGCGCCTCGCCCGCCCGATGCCCCAGTGCCTCACTGAGCGCCCGCGCGCTGCCCAGCACCGCCGTGGCGAGCTTGGCGGCGGCAACCCGGCGAAAGCGCGTCTCGGGCATGGTGACGCCGATGCAACCGGTGACTGCACCGGCGGGGCCAAACAGCGGCGCACTGATGCCGGCCATATCGAGCGCATCGTCCTCGTACACCGCATAACCCCGCTCGCGAATGGCCGCGAGCTGCGCCTCGAGCTTGCGTCGCGGCGGCAGGGCCCGATGGCTCAACGGGCTTCGCGGCCGCTCATCGAGCACCGCCCGCTGCGCCTGAGGCGGCAGGTGAGCGAGGATCGCCCGCCCCATGGAGCCCCAGGGGAGGGAGATCTCCCCGAAGGGCTCGAACACGAGCTGCAGCGGATGCGACGTGGGGATCGACTCCGCGACCAGGGCCGTGTGGGTTGCGGGTTTGTAG
>DATJSR010000314.1:0-9137 GCA_035504015.1 Steroidobacteraceae bacterium | reverse complement strand
ACCTCGCGGATGGGATTGAGCGTCTGACGCAGCAGCATCTGCGCACGCGAGACGCGCAGGCGCAGGTAGAACAGTTTCGGCGAGATATCCAGATGGTGCTTGAAGAGCCGCTCCACCTGGCGGGTGGAGATGGCGACGCGTCGGGCGATGTCGGCTACGTCGATCGGCTCGTCCACCGCGCCTTCCATCAGGCGGATGATCTCCACGAGTTTCGGGCTGCCGATGCCGTAGCGTGCGTGACGGTCCATGCGTTGCCGATCCTCCTGCTTGCGGATGTGCGGATGGATAAACTGCTCGGCCACCGCCAGCGCCAGCTCGATGCCCGACTGCTCGCTCACGAAATGCAGCATCATGTCGAGAGCCGCCGTGCCGCCGGAGCAGGTGAACACATCGTCGTCCACCACGTACAGCTCCTCGGTGAGCTGCACCCGCGGATGACGCGAGCGGAACAGGTCGGCATATTCCCAGTGCACCGTACAGCGCCGC
The DNA here is from genome assembly GCA_035504015.1 of Steroidobacteraceae bacterium. GTDB lineage: Bacteria > Pseudomonadota > Gammaproteobacteria > Steroidobacterales > Steroidobacteraceae > JASHUC01. The sequence goes on along the minus strand of DATJSR010000314.1, from coordinate 8,651 downwards.
TCGGTGAGCAGCCCTGCATCGGCCAGCACGAAGGTGCCGGTGCTGATGCCGCCCACCCGGCAGCCATGGCATGCGAGGCGGCGCAGCAGATGATGCACGCGATGGCCGCGCGCGAACTGCAGCGGCTCGAGCCCGACGCACACGACGATCATGTCGAGCTTACCGAGCTGATCGAGCGGAGCGTGGACCGCGACGGGGATGCCGTTGCTCGCGAGTACCGGTGCGCCGTCGATGGAGGTGAGCTGCCACTCGAACAAGCGCTGCTCGGCGATACGATTAGCGGCGCGCAGGGGCTCGAGCGCGGAGGAGAAGGCCATCATCGAGAACTGTGGCACCAGCAGAAAGGCGAGACGCCGCGGCTCGCCCGATGTTCTGGCCATGAACTGCCCCGAGTGCCGACAGAGTGCGCGAGAGGTCGCGGCTTGTTCCTCGCCGGTCCTATGTCCTATTTGTCGTCATTCGCATCGAGCGCCGGCCCCGCCCCCCGGCAGAACCCGGCCCTGTACGACTGTGCGGGGTTCCGGGGCGCCCGTCAAGCGAGTATCCCGGTGCGCCCAGGCCTCGCCGAGGGACGCAGCTACCCGCTGACGGTGATCGCCTTGCAGGTGCTATGGCGTATGTGCAGCACCCAGTCTCCCCCGGGCAGCCGCCGCCGCGTGTAGCCGGGCTCCGCATCGCTCGTGCGCTCCTCGAGCACCCTTGCCTCGCAGCTCACATGCAGCGGCTCGAAGCTCACTCGCAGCACCTCGCGCGCCGCGGCATCGAAGCTCTGATAGGCGATGCGACGCGTGCCGTAGCGTACTTGCCGTATCACCGAGCTGGAGCGCAGCACGTGATCCTCACCGGCCGGAGCGAGCTCGGGGATGGCGCCCATGGCCCACTGGAAGTGCCGCAGATAATCGGCGTAGCCGTCGCTGAACCAGAAGGGATCGTGGTAATCGCTGCCGCAACAGGCGATGAGCCCGTCGTCGCGCGCGAAGTAAGTCGCATAGTTGAGCGAGCGCAAGGCGTCCTCGCGCGCCTGACCGTCGTGAGTTTTCTCATAAAATAGAGCATTCACCGCAGCCCAGCGTGCGGTGTGATCGCCCTGACCGGCCCGCGAGCAGCAGCCGAAGCTTGCATCCGGGGTGGCTTGCTCATCGATCGCCTGGGCGCCGAAGAAGGGGCCGCGGCCGAACTTCTCTCGCACCCAGTCGATGAGCCGCCCGACGTGGCCCATCCATTGGGGATCGACCGTCGCCGGATCCTCGTGCGCGAGGATATAGTAGGCCGTCATCATTGGTGTCAGTTGATTGACATCGGCGGTGTTGCGCGGAATATCCTCGAAGAATCCCGACCACTTGTTCCATGCACGACTCGCCGAGTTCAACGGAAACTCCAGCAGCCACTGCAGCGCCAGCCCGCGGGCTTTGCGATAGCCGGCCACATCGCCCGCATTGAGCCCGATCAGCTCCTCGAACAGACGCAGCGGGCCAACCACATCGCCGCCGTACTCCTCGAGCGCGAGCGTCACTCCGGTACGCGCATCGACCCGAAAGGCCCAAGGCGTGTGCTCGGCATCGCCCACGCGTACGTGACGCGCGAGCGCATCGGCGCAACGGATGGCTGCCTGCAGATACTTGCCTTCTCCCGTGAGCTTGTAGAACAGCGCGTAGCCGGTACCGAGCTCGCCGACCTTGTCGGTCTCGATGCCGCCGTAGAACTGGCGCGGCATGTCCTGCACGCAGTGACCATAGTCGGCGTCGTTGCCGCAGGCCGTAGCGAAGGGCACACCAGGCCAGTCCCAGTCGGCTGGCGTCGTGCCATGCGCAAGCTGGTAGTCGAGCATGCCGCGAACCGCGGCTACCGCAGCGTCATCCCCCGTGTAGGCGTACCACCCGACCACGGAGTCCACGAACGATGCATACACCATCGCTGGATTGTGCTGCCAGTACACTCCCTGCAAAGTGACGGGATCGATCACGGAGTTGACGAGGTAGATCGGCACACCGCGGAGGCGATCCCGTGGCACCTTGTGCTCGATGAAGTCCCATCCCAGGCGCAGAACGTGATCGTAGCCCCGGCCCATGCGCGGCTCGTACCAGGCAAGGAGCTTGCCCTGCGTATCGAGCACGACCGAGTGCCAGGGCACCTGGGCGTTCACATAGAGCGGCGGGGCCTGCACGGCCGGCTCTTCGGCGGAGGCGGCACGCGCTCCGAACGAGGCCATCAGCCCCGCCAGCACGGCTACCGCCATCGTGCCGCGGCTTCGATAGCCGCTCACCCGATCCCTCCCGCAGTGCCCGCGAGCGCCTGCGCAAAGCGCTCGAGCGTGTCGTCGATGTCCTTGCGCGTGTGGGCGGTCGAGATCGAGCATTGCTTGGTGGCGAGCGGCACGAAGAACACGCCGCGCTCGATCAGCGCACGGCGTAGCCGTAGGTCGCGCGCAAAGTCGTGTCGGGTGAGAATGTCGTGAAAATCCACCGGCGGCTGCTCCATGAAATAGAAGGAAAACGCCGATCCCTGGCGCGCAATGCAAGCGCACACGCGCTGCGCGGCAAAGATGGCGGCGAGCCCCTGCTGCAGATACTGGCCGAGCTCCTCGATCTGTGCATAGAGCTGCGGCTGGGCCCGCAGGTGCTCGATGGTGCGGATCGCCGCCGCCACGGCCACGGGATGGCCGTTGTAGGTGCCGCTCGCGAGAGGCCGTCGCGTGACATCGGGGTCCGCGATACAGTCCATGTACTCGCGGCGGCCACCCAAGAAGGCCAGCGGAAAGCCGTTGGCCACTGCCTTACCGCAAGTCAGCAGGTCGGGCTGCACGCCGCACAGGGCGCTGTAGCCACCGAGCGCATGACGAAAGCCCGTCTTCACCTCATCGAAGATCAGCAGAAAGCCGAACTCGTCGGCGAGCTTGCGCAGGCCGGCGAGATAGCCGGGCTGCGGGCGCACCACCCCGATGTTCTGCAGCACCGGCTCGGTGATCATCGCGGCGACGGGGTAGCGACGACAGATGTGGCGCACGGACTCCAGATCGTTGAAATTGATCGGATGCACCAGGGTCGTATTCACGTGCGTGGTGCCGGCACCGAGCGGGCGCACCGGATACTCCCCCGGTGACACCCGCGGTCCTATCTCATCGAGGCTGTTGAAGACGTTGCACGCGAGCTCATCGGCATTGCCGTTGTAGCTGCCCTGTACGCCGATGAGGTGCTGCCTGTGCGTGACGGCGCGCGCCACGCGCACCGCCAGCGCTGTCGCCTCACTGCCGGTGTTGAGCAGGCACACCTTGTCGACACTCGGCATGCTCTCGACGATGAGCTCGGCGAGCCTGCCCTCGAGGCGCGAGGGACCGGCGCCGAAGAGACTCTCTTGGCTTTGCAGCACCTGCACGACGGCCTGGTTGACCGGCGCAAAGTTGTGGCCCAGGAAGTGCGGGGCAAAGGCTGCGTGGTAGTCGATATAGCGGCGGCCCTCGCTGTCCCAAAGGTGCGCACCCGCGCCTTTGACGAACGCGAGCGGCGGCTCGATGCTGCGATTGACCGAGCTGATCCCTCCGGGAATGTACCGCGCGTTGCGCGCCAGAATACGCGCGCCGCTCTCTGCATCCGCAACGCTCATGTGTGTGCCCTCGCTCGCTGATCGCTCTCAACCCGCATAGCGCCCGGCGGGCAGTCCACCCACCGGCAAGTCCACGGCCAGCAGCGCCCCGTCTACTGCGGGCGCGGTGCCCGAGCTCGACAAGCCGATCGCGGCGCTGCTGATGAAGAGGCGGCGCAGCCCCGCGCCCCCGAAGGTGCAGCTGCTTGGCTGTTTGACCGGCAGGGCGATGGCCGCGAGCAGCTCTCCGTGGGGACTGAAGCGCGAGATGCGTGCACCGCCCCAATGCGCGACCCAGACACAGCCCTCCGCATCGCAGGTGAGCCCGTCCGGATAGCCCCACGTCGGATCCTCGAAGCGGGTGAAGATCCTGGGCCGGGAGATCTTGCCGGCTACATCGAGTGCCGCCGCATGGATCACGCGCTGATAGGTGTCTACCCAGTACAGACGCCGCCCATCCGGAGAGAACGCCGGGCCGTTGACGCAGATGCAGGGACCGAGCGTGCGCACCGGCTCGCCCGCGGCGGTGTATCGATAGAGCCAGCCCACGGCCTCGGAGGAGCGCGCATCGCAGGTACCGACCCAGAATCGACCCTCGAGATCGCACTTACCGTCGTTGCAGCGGACGTAGGGCTCCTGCGCATCGAGCGCAGCGAGCCGCTCTATGTGCAGCGGCTCGAGCGTCAGTGCCACGATCTCGCGCTCGAGCCCCGCCACCAGCCCGGGCCGATCGCGCCGGAGCACGACGCAGCCAAGCCTCCCCGGAAGCTGCGCATAGCGCGGCTCCGATCCGTCCTCGCGGCACTGATGCAGCTCCCCGCGCTCGATATCGACCCAGTAGAGGCGCTGCTGTCGCTCGTCCCAGACCGGCCCCTCCCCGAGCACCGCACGGGTGGCGCCGCTGAGCACCAGCACTTGCGGGGACTCAGCAGATGCTCGAGTAATCACGGGCGCAGTGCTCCCTGTTCGAGCGCTCCCTGGTCGAGCACGAGCAAGCTCAGATTGCGCGTCTCGGGCGCCCAGCAGTAGCAGACGACGGCTCCGATGGTGAGGACTGCGACGCAGGCGCCGAGCGCGCTGCGCACCCCGTAGGCCTCGACCATCACTGGCAGCAGAAAGGTGCTCACGGCCGAGCCGATCCGGCTCGCCGCCACCGCAAGCCCGATGCCCGAGGCGCGCAGATCAGTCGCAAAGAGCTCCGGCAGATAGACATAGACGAGATTGGAGGCGGCCGAGAGTACCGCCGCGAAGATGGCAAACAGCACGATGGTGCCCCCGGGCGCAGCGCTCGGGGCAAGGCCCAGCAGCGACATGGCAATGGCGGCCGTGAGAAAACTGCCGATCAGGAAGCACCGACGGGAGATGCGATCGATGATGAGTACGCCACCAATGGCTCCAAGCAGTAGTGCCAGATTGTAGATGAGCCCACCGACATAGCTGCCGCGCAGCCGCAACGCCGCCATCACCTGCGTCACGAAGGTGCCCACGGCGAAGTACGGAATCACCTGGCAGGTGAAGAACGTGCAGGCGACGAGCGTGCGCGTGCGCCAGCGCCGCCCGAACAGCTGTGCCCAGCGACCGCCGACGCGGACCGCGCGGGGCAAGTGCAGCGGCAGCCGCACGCCGCCGCCGAGCCGCTCGCGCACGATCTGCGCGGCACGCTCACCACGACCATGCTCGATGAGCCACAGCGGAGACTCCGGCACGCCGAAGCGCAGCGGGGCGATCAGCAGACAGGGGACGGCTCCCGTCACGAGCATCCAACGCCAGGCGTCCGGGCCGAGTTGCGTGAGGAAAAAGCCCACCGCATAGGCGCACGCATAGCCGCCGGCCCAGGCGATCGACAGCAAGGACAGTACGCGACCGCGCAGCCGACGCGGTACGAACTCGGTGAGCAGAGTCTTGCTGACGACGTAATCGGTCCCGAGCAGGAAGCCGATCGTGAGACGCAGCAGCAGCAGCTGCGCACCCGAGGTCACGGCGAACTGCAGCAGGCTAAGAAGCGCCGCCAGCACCATATTGCTCGCAAAGATGCGCCGCCGGCCGAAGCGGTCCGCGACGGGCCCGGTCAGCAGCGCCCCGAGGAACAGTCCGGCCAATGAGGCGCCACCGAGCAACCCCTGCCAGCTCGAGGTGAGCCTCAGGGCCGGTGTCGCAAGCGTCAGCGCAATGCCGATGATCCCGAGACCGAAGCCATCGGCAAATACCCCGCCCGTGCCCGCTACGCCGATGCGCAGGTGAAAGCGGCGCAGCGGCACCTCGTCGTAGTCGATCATCCACGACATTTTCCGCTTCCGTGACACAGGCGGGGTGTCGCACTGCCTCATCGCGACGTCGGATTTGCGCATCCGGCGTCCCAACGGAGCACCGACCATGTGTCGGCAAACTCGCGGCGCGCGGCCCGCGGAGGACGCGAGCAATGGAGATGACTGCGAGGCGCCGCCGCGAGGGCGGACGCGGGCGCCGCCTGGGCGACACCCACCTGAGTCAGCTGCCGTGGCAGGCGGTGAGCAACCCCTTTGCCCCGCTCGAGGTGCTCGCTGCGGAGCAGGTGGAGGCGATCCACGTCACCTCGCTGCGCATTCTCGAGGAGCTCGGCATCGAGGTGCTCTCGGAGCGCGCGCTCGGTTTACTCGCCGCCGCCGGCGCCGACGTGGACCACGCCGCGCAGCTGGTGCGCCTCGATCGTGCACTCGTGGAGCAGGCCCTGGCGAGCGCTCCGCGCTCGTTCGAGCTGACTCCGCGATCGGCGCAGCATCGCCTGACCCTGGGCGGCCGTCACATCAATTTCGGGCTGGTCGCCGGGCCGCCGAACGTTCACGACCTCGAGCGCGGGCGCCGTGCCGGCAATTTCGAGGATTACTGCAACTTCATCCGCCTGGCGCAGTATTTCAACGCCATTCACCTGATCGGCAATCAGGTGTGTGCGCCAGTCGAGCTGCCGGCCAATACGCGCCATCTCGACACCTACCGCGCGAACCTCATTTACTCGGATCGTGTCTATCACTGCTCGGCCATCGGCGCCGGACGCGCGCTCGATGGCATTCGCATGATGGCCATCTCCCGTGGGATCTCCCTCGAGCAATTGGCGCTGAGCCCGGGTGTCATCACGATCATCTCGGTGAACAGCCCGCGGCGCTTCGATGAGCACATGTGCGAGGGGCTGCTCGCGATGGCCGAGCACGGCCAGGCGGTGGCGATCACGCCCTTCACGCTGATGGGAGCGATGGCGCCCGTGACTTTGGCCGCGGCACTCGCACAGCAGAACGCGGAGGCGCTCTTCGGTATCGTGCTCGCGCAGCTTGCCCGAGCCGGCACGCCCGTGATGTACGGTGCCTTCACCTCCAACGTGGACATGCGCTCGGGCGCACCCGCCTTCGGAACGCCCGAGAATGCCAAGGCCAACATCGCGAGCGGGCAGCTGGCCCGCCGCTACGGGCTACCCTATCGGACCTCCCCGGCGAGCGCCTCGAATACCGCCGATGCCCAGGGTGCCTACGAAACGCAGATGTCGCTGTGGGGTGCGGTGCTCGGTCACGGCAACCTCATCTATCATGCCGCGGGCTGGCAGGAAGGCGGGCTCACCGCCTCCTATGAGAAGCTGGTGCTCGATGTGGAGATGTTGCAGATGATGATCGAGCTGCTGAAGCCGATCAGCGTCACGGAGGAGGAGCTAGGCTTCGAGGCGATCCGCGGCGTGCGTCCCGGGGGGCACTTCTTCGGCGAGCCTCACACCATGGCACGCTACGAGCACGCCTTCTATCGCCCCCTGGTGTCGAACTGGCAAAACTACGAGAACTGGCAGTTGAGCGGTGGCAAGGATGCGACCCGGCGCGCCACCGATCTGTGGAAGCGCGCGCTGCAGGAATACACACCGCCGGCGCTCGATCCGGCGATCCGCGAGGCGCTCGATGATTACGTCGAGCGGCGCCGCACGGAGATCGGCAGCGGCGAGCCCTGAAGACTACCCCTGGCGGCGAAACCGGCGCACGCACTGGCGCTGCTCACCGAGTCCGTCGATGCCCGCGCGGATCGTGTCCCCTTCCTGCAGCCACACCGGTGGCTTGCGACCCATGCCCACGCCCGCGGGCGTTCCCGTGGCGATCACGTCGCCTGGCTGCAGACTCATGAATTGACTGATGTAGTGCACGAGAAAAGGCACCGGGAAGATCATGTTGGCGGTGTTCCCCTCCTGCATGCGCTTGCCATTCACCTCGAGCCATAAGCCGAGACGGCCGAGCTGCCCGGCATCGAGACCGGTGACCAGATAGGGTCCGACGGGACCAAAGGTGTCACAGCCCTTGCCTTTGTCCCATTGGCCGCCCCGCTCGATCTGGAACTCACGCTCGGAGAGGTCATCGACGACGCACACGCCGGCGACGTACTCGAGCGCCTGCCGCTCGCTGACATAGCGGCACTCGCTGCCGATGACCACACCGAGCTCCACCTCCCAGTCCGCCTTGTGCGAATCGGGAGGCAGCACCACCGGGTCCTCGGGGCCATTGAGAGCCGAGACCGCCTTCAGAAAGATGATCGGCTCCTGCGGCGGCGGCTGCTGGGCCTCGGCCGCATGATCGCGATAATTGAGGCCGATGCAGACGATCTTGCCCACGCGCGCGACCGGCACGCCGAGGCGCACATCGCCCGCGACCAGCGGCAGCGTCTCGGGCTTGACGGCTGCAAGCGCCGCGAACTGCGTGCTGAGCAACGCGGCGTCGATGTCCTCGATGAGCATCGACAGATCGCGGGCGCGCCCCTGCGCATCCAGTAGCCCCGGCTTCTCGGCGCCGTGTGGACCGTGACGCAATAGCTTCATCTGTCAGCCTCCGAAGCAGGGTTGTCGCGCGCCGGCACCCACGGAGCCGGACTGCCTGCCGCATGCTGCGGCAGACCGTCTGCGATCTCGTAGTAGTCTCCGGCGTCGGCCACGTGGATGTGCTGCAAGGCCTCGAGGCCGGTCGGCAGTGCCAGCGTGCCCGCCAGGATGCTCACGTAAGGCGCCCCATGACGCTCCCAGAACAGCTGCGACCCGCAGTGGCCGCAGAAGCCGCGTCGCGCCACGGTGGAGGAGG
>DATJSR010000313.1:0-5978 GCA_035504015.1 Steroidobacteraceae bacterium | reverse complement strand
GCCCGCTCCTGCCGGAACACTGATTCGCTCCGAGGCGTTCGCCGGCTATGACCTGCCGCCGCAAGCGCACGCGGTGCGCATTCTCTATCACTCGCGGGCGCGTGATGGCCGGGATGTCGCCGCCTCCGGGGTCGTGCTGATTCCCGGCGGAACGCCGCCCGTCGGCGGCTGGCCCGTCATTGCCTGGGCACACGGCACGAGCGGCGTCGCACGCCAGTGCGCCCCGTCGCTGATGCGCGATGTGGAGTACGGCAGTGAGGGACTGATGCCTATGGTTGCCGCAGGTTTTGCGGTCGTGGCGCCGGATTACGCAGGCCTCGGCACACCCGGCCCGCACGAGTACGATAACAAGATCGCGCAGGCGAACGACATTGTGTACTCGCTGCCGGCTGCGCATGCCGCAGTCGGCTCCCTTGGAAAGCGCTGGATCACGATCGGCCACTCCCAGGGAGGCGTGGCGGTGTGGGGCGTCGCCGAGCTGGAAGCCACCCTGCAGGATCGCGACTATGCGGGCGGCATCTCCATCGCGGGGGACATGGATTTCGATTTCTTCGAGGACCACGATGCGCGCGCTCTGAGCCCCATCTCCACCATGTACTGGCCGCTGACGGCCTTCGGCATCAAGGCCAGTTACCCAAGCTTCGACCCCTCGCGGCTGCTCACGCCGATCTTCCTGCAGCGCTATGCCGATATGACCACGAAGGGATGCTGGTATTACGCCTATGCGGCGGCGGCCGAGGTGCAGAACCAACCGGCGGTGCGTCGCGGCTGGCGGCTGATACCGGAGCTGCGCCGCTACAACGAAGACAATCGCAGCGCCACACGGCCGATCAGGGGTCCGCTACTGATCCTCGCAGGCGACGACGATCAATCCGTGAGCTTCGAGAACATCCGAAGCGGAGTCGCCCGAGCATGCCGGCGCGGGTTGGCGCTCGAGTTCGTGCACCGTCGCGGTCTCGACCACGATCCGCTGATGGAGAAGACCATCGACCTGCAGCTCGCGTGGGCACGCGATCGATTCGCGGGCAAGCTTTGGCGCGCCACGGCCTGCAAGAACTGAGGAGGCGCGCCGTGCGCGTGCTGCGCGCCCCACGCGGCGCGAGTGCGCCACCGCAGCGAGCCCCTCGAAGGCTCGCCCTTGGCGGCACCCCCGGTTTCATCATCTAATGCGACATGGGCGATGGCGTACCAACTGCCAGGATTTGGGTCGACGCGGACGCTTGTCCGAAGGTCATCAAGGACATTCTCTTTCGGGCAGCAGAGCGCACCGGTGTCGCTGTAACGCTCGTCTGCAATCGGTCGCTCGCCATTCCGCGGATTGCGAGTCTGCGCGTGCTGCAGGTGGCTCCTGGCTTCGACGTAGCAGACAACGAGATCGTGCTGCGTGCCGGGCCGGGGGATCTGGTCATAACGGCGGATATTCCGCTCGCCGCGGCCATCATCGCCAAAGGGGGAGAGGCGCTCAATCCGCGTGGCGAGCTCTACTCAGCCGACACCATTCGAGGCGTGCTCACGATGCGCGACTTCATGGATACCATGCGTGCGAGCGGCCACGTCGGTGGAGGCCCGCCACCGCTCACGCAGGCCGACCGCAATGGCTTTGCGAGTCATCTTGATAAGTGGCTCGCCCGGTCCCCGCGGAAGTGATGCGCCAGCGGGAAGCTGGCGCAGGCCGCAGCCGTCAGCGCTCGAGCGACTACTTGAGCGAGCTCGTCAAGTCCTCCGCGCCGGCGGCGGATGCGCGCGCCGCGGCCAGGGCTTGCAGGCGCAGCCGCGAATGCCTGTGGCCGTAGGCGGCATAGACCGCAAGACCGATCAGCGTCCAGATCGCAAGGCCGGTCCAGGTGATGCGACCGAGCATCAGCATCAGGGTGATGCAGCTAACCGCGCCGAGCACGGGCACCAGGGGCACCCACGGAGTGCGGAACGGCCGGCGCGCAGCGGGCGCCGTGTGCCGCAGCACCAGAATCCCGACACACACCATCGTGAAGGCGAGCAGTGTGCCGAGTGAGATCAGATCCGCGAGCACGGAGAGCGGCATGAAGCCCGCCGTCACCGCGGCAATGCCGCCGACCCACAGAGTGCCCGCGACGGGTACCCGACGCGGACTGAGCCGAGCGAAGGCCCTCGGCATCAGCCCATCGCGCGCCATGGAATAGAAGATGCGCACCTGGCCGAAGATGCTCGCGAGCACCACCGACACGAGTCCCACCACCGCGACGATCGAGATCAGGTAGCGTACCCAGGCGACGCCGCGATCGCCGGCGCGCAGTGCCTGATAGAGCGGATCGGGCACGTTGAGCGTGTGATAGCTCGCAAGCCCGGTGATCACGAGACTCACGCCGACGTACAGCAGCGTCACGATCACCAGCGAGGCGAAGACGCTCCAGGGCACCGTGCGCTGCGGATCGCGTGCATCCTCCGCAAGCGTCGAGACCCCATCGAAACCGATATAGGCGAAGAACAGCGAGCCGGCGGCGCGTGCGACGCCCGACCAGCCGAAATGGCCGAACTCGCCGCCATTCGCCGGCACGAAGGGATGCCAGAACTGCGGGTGCACGTAGCGGCTGCCGACGCCGACCAGCACCAGCAGCGCGAGCACCTTGGCGATGACGATCACGACGTTGACGAGCGAGGAGGTGCGCGTGCCCGCGAGCATCAGCACCGTGCAGGCGATCACGACGAGCACCGCCGGCAAGTCGATCCAGGTGCCCGTGGTCAGGAAATGGTTGTGCACATCGAGCGTGAGCGGGGAGCCGCTGAGCGCCGCGGGCACGCTCACCCCGAGGTCATGCAGGGCGTCGGTGGTGTAGCCCGACCAGGAGATCGCCACCAGAGAGGCGGAGAACTGCCACTCGAGCACCAGGCTCCACCCGATCACCCACGCCACGACCTCACCGAGCGTCACGTAGGCATAGGAGTAGGCGCTGCCGGCGATCGGCACCATGGCGGCGAACTCGGCATAGCAAAGCCCCGCAAAGAAGCAGGCGATGCTCGCGAGCACGAAGGACAGCGACACCGCAGGTCCCGCCCACAGCGCGGCTGCCTCGCCCGTCTGCGAGAAGATGCCGGCGCCGACCGTGCTGCCCACGCCGAAGGCGGTGAGCGCGACGATGCCGAGCGAGCGGGGCAGGCGCGGACGGCTCTCGTCAAAGGCCTCCGCCTCGCAGGCCGCGAGGCTCTTGCGCGACCACAGGCTCACTGGCCCCGCCAGTGCGGCTTGCGCTTCTCAGCGAAGGCGCGTGCCCCCTCCTGCAAATCCTCCGAGCGGATGACCCGCTGCACGGCATCGAGGCTGTCGTGCAGGGAAAATGCCTCGTGCTCGGCGAGCACCTCGGTGTGGCGCAGCAATTGCTTGATCGCCGGGAAGAGCAGTGGCGGGCCGGCCGCGAGCTGCTCGGCGATCTCGCGCGCCTTGCCGAGGGCGGCACCCTTGGGCACGACGTGGTTCGCAAGTCCCCAGTGCTTGGCTTCGGCCGCGTCCATCCAGCGCCCGGTCATCAGAAACTCGACCGCGACGTGATAGGGAATCCGCCGCCGCAGCTTGATGGTGCCGGCATCGGGCAGCACGCCGACCTGGATCTCCGGCAGCGCAAACTGCGCGTGCTCCTCCATGACGATGATGTCGCAGCCGAGCACGATCTCGAAGCCGCCGCCGCAGGCGATGCCGTTGACCGCGGCGATCAGCGGCTTGTTGAGGTTGCGCGGGTGATTCAGGCCACCGAAGCCGCCCTCGCCCCAGTCCTCGTCCGACTTCTCGCCGGCCGCGGCGGCCTTCAGATCCCAGCCGGCGCAGAAGAAGCGCTCGCCCGTGCCGGTGACGACGGCCACGCGCAGCTGCGGATCGTCGCGAAAGGCACGGAACACCTCGTTCAGGCGCCGACTCGCCGCCAGGTCGATGGCGTTCGCCTTGGGGCGATCGAGTGTCACCACCAGCACCGCGCCCAGCGCTTCGATCTTGACCCCATGGGACATGCGGATTGCTCCTTACTCTGAGAGCCGGATCAGCGCATCGACCGCCACTGCGCCACGGCCGGCGGGCCGTACGATCACCGGATTGATGTCGAGCTCGAGTAGGGTAGCAGCGTTCGCCGCAGCGTAGCGTGCACAGGCGAGAGCGGTGGCGACGAGCGCGGCGATGTCCCCAGCCGGGCGCCCACGGTAGCCGCGCAGCAACGGCGCCATGCGCAGCCGCGCCACGGCGGCCTCGATGCGCGTCGCGCTGAAGGGTGGCAGAAGCGTCACCGTGTCCCTCAGCAGCTCGGCGAGCACACCACCGCTCCCGATGACGAGCAGCTGTCCGAACTGGGGATCGACCGTCACCCCGATCAGCAGCTCGGCGACGCCATCGGTAACCATCTCCTCGACGAGCAGCTGCTCGCTGAGAGCGCCGAGGCGGCGCGCGGCGGTCTCGGCCTCCGCGGCGCTGCGCACATCGAGCACCACGGCGCCCGCCTCGGTCTTGTGCGCGAGGTGCGCGCCGCTCGCCTTGATGACGACGGGGAAGCCCAGCTCCGCGGCCACGGTGGCCGCCTGCGCTGCAGGCACCACGCGCGCGCGTGGCACGCGCACCCCGCTCGCCGTGAGGGCGGCCTTCGCTTCCGGCTCGGAGAGGGTGCGCGAAGTCGCGCCCGCGCGCGCGCCGTGCACCAGCTGCACGCGCCCCGCGCGCGACCAGGCCTCACCGAGGGCGCCGGCGGCATCGAGGGCCTCGAGCGCCTCCCGCTGACCCTGCAGCGGCACGATGCCGCGTGCGAGACAGCGCTCTCGGATCTCGCTCGCCAGCGACTCCGGGAGCGAGGAGATGAGCGCCGCGCGCGTCGCCCTGCCTGGCGAGCTGGAGCTGGCCGCCGCGCTCGTGCCCGCCAGGTCTTCGGCCGCCCCGATGAACTCCTCGATCGCCGCGTAGTAGGCGCCGGTGTCGGCCTGGGCGGGTGGCGGACAGTCGATCATGAAAGCGACCGCATCGTAGCCGGCACCTTGCACGGCGCCGAACAGCGCGCGCATCGCCGGCGGATCGAACCAGACGTGCGTGTGGAAGTCGAACGGGTTGGCGATGCTCACGCGCTCACCGAGGATGCCGTGCAGCTGCTGCGCGGCAGAGGCCGGCAGCGGGGCAAAGCTGAGACCGAGGCCGCGCGCGACGTCGGACGTCATCGCCATGTCGCCGCCCGAGGCGCCCATCACCAGTACGCGGCGCCCGGCGAGCGGGCCGCCCTGATGCAGCAGCTTCAAGGTCTCGCACAGCGTGGCGAGCGATTCGCAGCGGGCGATGCCGATCTCGCGGCACAAGGCGTCGAAGGCCGCATCGGCACCGGCCAGCGCGCCGGTGTGCGTAAGAGCGGTGCGCGCGGCCGCCTCGGTGCGGCCGGCCTTGACCAGTGCGATGGGCTTGCCGCGCGCGCGCGCGTGCTCGGCCGCCGCGGCGAAGCGCGCCGCATCGCACACGCCTTCGACGTAGAGCCCGAAGGCGGAAACGCGCTCGTCCTCGACGAGCGACTCCAGCAACTCCTCGATGGCAAGGCGCGTCTGGTTGCCGACCGTGATCACGTAGGCGAGCGGCAGCGAGCGTTCGTTGAAGAGCAGATCGAGCGCGATGGTGCCGCTTTGGCAGATGAGCGCGACACCGCGATCGGTGGGTCGGCGCACCACCTGGTCGGGCCACAGCGCCGCCCGATCGAGAAAATTGATGAAGCCGTAGCAGTTGGGACCGAGGAACGGCAGCGTGCCCGCGGCGCTGCTGAGCGCTGCGGTGAGCTCGCGGCCCGCCGCCGTGCCCGTCTCGGAGAAGCCGGAGGCGAAGCAGACGAAACCGCCCGCGCCGCGGCGTGCGAGCGCCGCCGCAATGCCCGGCACCTCCCGATTGGGCGCCGCGACGAAGGCCGCATCCGGGACACCGGGCAGCTCGTCGACGCAGCGAAAATAGGGCGACTCTGCACTCGAGGCGCGCGTGGGGTGCACGCGCCACAGCGTGCCCG
>DATJSR010000312.1:0-3436 GCA_035504015.1 Steroidobacteraceae bacterium | reverse complement strand
CTGGCGCTTGCGCCCACCGCATGGCGGCTGCAACGAGGCGTCGGCACGCTCGAGCTGCCAGCGGGGCTCGGCCGCCTGGAGATCGTGCGCGATGGACGCGGGCCGCTCGATCTACAGGCCCTGCCGCGCGAGCTCACCGTGCGCGCACGGCGTGGGGGTGAGCGGTTGCGGCCTCGTCAGGCGGGCCCGAGCCGCAGCTTGAAGAGCCTGCTGCAGCAGAGCGGGCTTGCGCCGGCCGAGCGAGCGCGGTTGCCGCTCATCACGCAAGAGGAGCGGGTGCTCGCCGTGGGCGACCTGTGGCTCGATGCCAGCATTCAGGCGAGCCCCGCCACGCGCCGCCGCGGGCGGCTCGTTTGGCATCGAGACCGGCCCTTGTGCTAACCTGCTGGCCCGTCGACCTCGCGGCCCCGACAGCCGCTTGTTGTTCCGAGCGACGGAAATCCCTGCTAAGCCCATGAGCCGTTTCGTTTTCGTAACTGGCGGTGTGGTGTCCTCTTTGGGCAAAGGCATCGCCGCCGCCTCCCTGGGCGCCATCCTCGAGGCACGCGGCCTCAAGGTCGCCATGGTCAAGCTCGATCCCTACATCAACGTGGATCCGGGCACCATGAGCCCCTTCCAGCACGGGGAGGTGTTCGTCACTCATGACGGCACCGAGACCGACCTCGATCTCGGTCACTACGAGCGCTTCGTTCGCACCACCACGGGCCGGCACAGCAATTTCACGACCGGGCGCATCTACGAGCGGGTGATCGCCAAGGAGCGTCGCGGGGACTATCTCGGCGCCACGGTGCAGGTGATTCCACACATCACCGATGAGATCAAGCGCAGTATCCAGCTCGGCGCCGACGCGGCCGATGTGTGCATGGTCGAGATCGGCGGCACCGTGGGTGACATCGAGTCGCTGCCCTTTCTGGAGGCCATACGCCAGCTCGGCGTGGAGCTCGGACGCAGCAATTGCGTCTACATGCACCTCACGCTGGTGCCGGTGGTGGGCTCGGGCTCCGGGGAGATCAAGACCAAGCCGACACAGCACTCGGTCAAGGAGCTGCGCGGCATCGGCATTCAGCCCGATGTGCTCCTGTGCCGCTCGCGCACGCCGCTGCCCGAGGAGCAGCGCCGCAAGATCGCGCTGTTCACCAACGTGGAGGAGCGCGCGGTGATCTCGGCGGTCGATGCGGATGACATCTACAAGATTCCGATCCTGCTGCACGAGCAGGGGCTCGACGACATCGTCGTCGACAAGCTGCGCCTGGCAGTGCCGGGGACCGAGCTCGGCGAGTGGCGCCAGGTGGTGGCGGCGAAGGCGAACCCCGATGGGCACGTCGACATCGCGATGGTGGGCAAGTACGTGCAGATGCGCGACTCCTACATATCGCTCAACGAGGCACTCACGCACGGGGGCCTGAAGACGCGCACGCGCGTGAACGTCCACTACATCGAGTCCACCGACATCGAGCAGCACGGCACGGGAGCGCTCGAGGGCATGGATGCGATCCTGGTACCCGGCGGTTTCGGCGAGCGCGGTATCGAGGGCAAGATCCAGGCCGTCCGCTTCGCGCGCGAGAACCGCGTTCCCTATCTCGGGCTGTGTCTCGGCATGCAGATCGCGATCGTCGAGTACGGCCGACACGTGCTCGGGCTCGCCGACGCCAACAGCACCGAGTTCAATCGCGCCACGGCGCATCCGGTGATCGCCCTCATCACCGAGTGGCAGGATCAGGCACGCGGCGCGCAGCAGCGCGATGAGGGTTCCGGCAAGGGCGGCAGCATGCGCCTCGGTGCGCAGGAGGTGCTGCTCACGGCGGGCTCCCGAGTGCGCGATCTCTACGGGCGCGACGTGATCCTCGAGCGCCACCGTCATCGCTACGAGTTCAACAATCGCTATCTCGAGCGCTACCGGCAGGCCGGGCTGCGCTTCGCCGGCTTCTCGCGCGATGGGCTCGTCGAGATCATCGAGCTGCCCAGTCATCCCTGGTTCGTCGCCACCCAGTTTCACCCGGAGTTCACCTCGACGCCGCGGGACGGGCACCCGCTCTTCGGCGCATTCGTGCGCGCCGCGCGGGCACAACGCGCAGCGCAGCTGCCCGCCGCGGCCGGAGCATGAGGCTCGCCGGCCACGAGGTGGGCCTGGCGCAGCCGCTGTTCCTCATCGCCGGCCCCTGCGTCATCGAGTCGGCGGCACTCACCCTGGAGATCGCCGGGCGGCTCAAGGAGATCACCGCGCGCCTGGGCGTGCCCTTCATCTTCAAGGCCTCCTTCGACAAAGCCAACCGCTCCTCGCGCGCCAGCTACCGCGGGCCGGGTATCGATGCCGGGCTCGAGGTGCTCGCCCGCGTGCGCCGGGATCTCGGGGTGCCCGTGCTCACCGATGTGCACGAGGACACCGCGCTCGAGGAGGTGGCTCAGGTGGTCGATGTGCTGCAGACGCCTGCCTTCTTGTGCCGGCAGACCAACTTCATCGTCCGCACCGCCTCGCTCGGCAAGCCCGTCAACATCAAGAAAGGCCAGTTCCTCTCCCCCTGGGAGATGGGCAACGTCGTGGAGAAAGCGCGCTCCACGGGTAACGATGCCCTGCTGGTGTGCGAGCGCGGCTACAGCTTCGGCTACAACAACCTGATCGTGGACATGCGCTCGCTCGCGGTGCTGCGCGACACCGGCTGCCCCGTGGTCTTCGATGCCACCCACTCGGTGCAGCTACCCGGCGCGCGCGGCAGCTCCTCCGGCGGCCAGCGCGAGTTCATTCCGGTGCTGGCACGCGCCGCCGTCGCCGCTGGGATCGCGGGGCTTTTCATGGAGACGCATCCCAAGCCCGCGGAAGCGCTCTCGGATGGGCCGAATGCGTGGCCTCTGGGCCGGATGGAGCCGCTGCTCGCGCAGCTCGTCGAGCTCGACCGCACGGTCAAGCGCCAACCCTGGGAGGAGTCACTCCTGTGAGCCGAATCACCGAGATCCGAGGCCGCGAGATCATGGACTCGCGCGGCAATCCCACCGTCGAGGCCGACGTGATCGTCGAGGGCGGAGCGCTCGGTCGCGCTGCGGTGCCATCGGGTGCCTCGACGGGCTCGCGCGAGGCCGTGGAGCTGCGCGATGGCGACGCCCGTCGCTACGGAGGCAAGGGCGTGCTGAAGGCCGTCGAGAATGTGAACACGGTGCTGCGCCAGGCGCTCATCGGGCGCGATGCGCGCGATCAGGCCGGGCTCGATCAGGCAATGATCGAGCTCGATGGTACCGACAACAAAGGGCGCCTGGGCGCCAATGCGCTGCTCGCCGTGTCGCTCGCCACGGCGCACGCGGCGGCGCGCGCGGCAGGGCAGCCCCTCTATCACTATCTCGCGCAAGGGCGCGAGCCGGTCATGCCCGTGCCCATGATGAACATCGTCAACGGCGGTGCGCACGCGAACAACAGCCTCGACATCCAGGAGTTCATGATCCTGCC
>DATJSR010000311.1:0-7326 GCA_035504015.1 Steroidobacteraceae bacterium | reverse complement strand
CGCCTTGTTCTCGGGGGTGAGCGCATCGCCCTGAAAGAGCACGGTCTCGCGCTGATCCCCGGCGCCGCGGTTGAACCAGTACACGGCGATGCCCTCCCGCGTGGCCTCGAGCAGCAGCCCGTAATTGTCGGCCTCGCGCTGCTGCGCCTCGGGACTCAGGCGGACCTTGGCCCCGTAGCGCGCGACCGCGACGATGTCCTCGATGCTCAGGTCGTGTCCGGTGAGGGTGATGGTGCGGTCGGCCATGCTCGGGGTGATGGGCGTGTACGCATCGGCTGCGCAGGCCGGCGCAGCGCTCACCGCGGTGATGCCTGCCAGCAACAAAGCCGGCAGCAAGGCCCGGCGAGCCAGGCGCCACGGCGCCGCCGCGCCGCAGTACGAGGGCGCCGCAACGCAGCCGGTGGACAGGGTGATATTCATGGACAGAGTCCTTTCGAGCGGTGAGAAATGAGGCGCGATTGCGGATATGCGATTTGCGATAACCCAGTGCAAGCCGTCGCAATCACTCAACGAAGCGTCGGGTTAGTGCATGGTCCGGCGCCTCAACAGGACCATCTTGCTCGCATCGTGAGAAGGGGTGCCTAACCAAGACAGGCGCCCTCCACGGCGCAAGACGCTGGTGCAAGACACCGTCGAGCGCGCCAGGCTGGTGCGCCGCAGCTTGCGGTGTCGCGATCAAACCGACGTATGCGGTCGAGGATTGCAAAAGTATTTGACCCCAAAAAGGTCACCATGCTACGTATGCAATATCTTTAACTCACACGCAACGGGCCGGCAAGCCCCCATGCCGGCTCATGCCTGAGGGGTCGACGGGGCGAGAAGCGGTGCGCGCGTGCTTGGCACGGCCACACTAGAACCAAACCAAGAATCATCGGGGAGTTCTCATGAGCCAGAAGCGGCCGAAGTTCCGTATGCCACTCAGGCCTCGTCGCGGTGTCATCGATGCGGCTGTTGCCGCCTGCATCATCGCCGCGCGGTTTGCCTCCGCCCAGACGCCACCCCCCACGACCCAGGCGACGCCACCGACCGCCGAATCGAGCGGGATCGAGGAGGTGACGGTGACCGCACAGCGGCGCGCGGAGAACATCCAGGACGTGCCGATCACGATCCAGGCACTGACCAGCGAGCAGCTGGGCCAGCTGAACGTCGCGAATTTCGACGAGTTCATCAAGTATCTGCCGAACGTGACGCAGTCGAGCTTTGGCCCTGCGCAGAGCGAGATCTTCATGCGCGGCCTGAGTGTCGGCGGGGGCGGCGGCGGCCAAGGCGGCGGTACCACGGGGGCCTTCCCGGCGGTTGCCATCTATCTCGATGAGCAATCCGGACAGGTGCCAGGACGCAACCTCGATATTCAAGCCGTCGATCTCGAGCGCGTCGAGGTGCTCGAGGGCCCGCAGGGCACCCTCTTCGGCGGCGGCGCCCTGAGCGGCGTCTTGCGCTATATCACCAACAAGCCAAAGCTGGATGTCACCGAAGGCAACGTCGATGCGGCCTACGGCCCGACGGCACACGGGGACCCGAACAGCAGCGCGAGCGCGATGATCAATCTGCCGCTCATCGAGGGCACGTTGGGCGTGCGCGGGGTGATCTACGACGATCGGCAGGGTGGCTACATCAACAACGTGCCGAGCACGTTCAGCCGCTCGGGCACCGACCTCGGACTTGCCCGCTACAACGGTGGCGTGGTACCCACCAACAGCCCCTCCATCAACAACTACAATATTGCCGCCAATGCCATCAACCCCGTGAGCTACACCGGGGCGCGGGTGGAGCTGCTGTGGAAGGTGAACGACGACTGGAACGCCCTGCTCACGCAGTCCTACCAGAACATGGACGCGGAAGGCGTGTTCTACGACATGCCCTTCAGCTCGCAGAACGAGGTGCTCAACTCCAATGCGGTGCCGATCTCGGGCACGCCGCTGCCCCCGCTCTCGGTGAGCCTGTTCAACCCCTCCTACGACAAGGACAAGTTCGAGAACACCGCGCTCGTCGTCAACGGCAACGTCGCCAACCTCCTGAAGGTCGTCTACAGCGGCGCGTACCTCGTGCGCAACGTCGATCAGGTGCAGGACTATACCAATTACGCGCGCGGGGTCTTCGGCTACTACTATCAGTGCGCCGGCTACTCGAGCAATCCGGCAACCGGTTTCTGCGACACCCCTAGCACGGTGTGGCGCGAGCACGAGCGCAACACTCACATGAGCCACGAGCTGCGCCTGAGCACCCCCGACGACTGGCGCATCCGCGGCCTGGCGGGCGTGTACTGGGAGAAGTACAACATTCTCGATCAGACGCAGTGGGCGTACGTGACGCTGCCAACCTGCTCGCCGACGAATAACGTCAACTGTTATCTGCCCATCGAGCCCTGGCCGGGATCGCCCGCGTTCACCCCGCTGCCCGATACGGGCTTCTTCGACGACGTAGAGCGCGGCTACAAGCAGCTCGCGGAGTTCGCTTCTATCGATTTCGACATCATTCCGAAGGTGCTCACGATCACGGGCGGCATCCGCCACTTTCAGTACGAGAGCAACGAGACGGGCGGCGACGTCGGCAGCTTCTACTGCAAGGCCTTCGCGCCCACGACCTACTTCGGCTTCTGCGGGCAGAACCCGATCGCCGGTGCCTTCGGCAGCTCGCCACCGTACGGCACCGACTTTGCGCTGCGCCAGACCGCCGTCACCAATACCGGCGACCGCGCCCGCGCCAACATCACCTGGCACGTCACCGATCAGGCCATGGTCTATTACACCTGGTCGCAGGGCTTTCGCCCCGGCCAGTTCAACCGCTCGACCTCGTGTCACGTCGACGGACTCGACGGCTTGCCGCAGTACTGCATCCCGGCGATCACCGTCCCGGACAACGTCACCAACAACGAAGTGGGCTGGAAGACGGAGTGGTTCGATCACCACCTGCTGTTCAACGCCGCGATCTACCAGGAATTCTGGGACAACGCCCAGACGGGCTTCTTCGATCCGCAGGGCGGTCTGGGCAATCTCGCCTTCGCCACCAACGGACCGACCTATCGGGTGCGCGGCTTCGAGCCGCAGATCATCGCGCGGCCGCTGACCGGGCTCACGTTCCAGCTGTCGGCCGCGTGGAACAGCTCATCGCAGACCAATTCGCCGTATCTGATCGACAACAATCCGGCGAGCGACAATTTCGGCAAGCCTGTCTGCCAGGTGAAGGGCACGACCTGCACGCCGATCCCGAATGTGTACGGCCCGCTCGGCAGCCCGACGGCATTCTCGCCGCCGTTCAACACCAACGCGCGCATCCGCTACGAGTGGTCGATCGGGGATTACACACCGTTCGTGCAGTTCGGCGGTCAGCACCGGGGTCACATGGTCACCTCCACGGGCTACGTCGCGCCTTTCAATATCAGCCCCTTCACGACCTACGACGCTGCGGTCGGAGTCTCCAAGGGCGACTGGGAAGTGCAGCTCTACAGCCAGAACCTCACCAACGCCAGCACGCCGCAGGCGATCGGCGACGGTCAGTTCGTGCTGGACGAGATAGTGCCGCGACCGCGCATCATCGAGCTGCGCTTCACCTATCACTTCACGCAAGCGAACAGTAAGTAGCGCGTAACTACCGGTGCGGCTCGGGCGCATGCCGCGAAAACGCATCAGGACGCGGTTCGTAGCGCCGCTGGCTCTCCTAGCCAGCGGCGCCCTCGCGGTGCGGGCCTACGCGGCCCCCGAATACCATCCGATCACGCCCGATGAGGCCGGACGCATCGTCACGCTGACGGGCCACGATCTGAGCATCGAGGATGTGCTCGCCGTGGCGCGCCACGGTGCGCACGTGCGCTACAGCCCCGAGGCCATTCAGCGGGCGAGCGATGGGGCGGCGCTGCGTGCCGAGGCGGGCGCTGAGAACATCCCGGTCTACGGCCTCAACAGGGGGGCGGGTGCGCAGCGCGAGGTGCGCGTGCAGCGCGATGAGTTCACGGGGCTCGCAACCGCGCGCAGCGGCGCCAAAGAGGGAGTGCTGCCCGAGATCCCCGACGAGGAGCTGGTGCGTGCCTTTCTCGTGATCCGCGCCAACTCCGTGCCCTTCGAGGCCGCGGATCCCGAGTTCATGCGGCTGCTGCTCGCTCTGCTCAACGAGCGCGTGACCCCGGTGATGTACTCGCGCGGCACACTCGGTGAGGGAGACCTGTTCCTCACCAGCAATTTCCTCGCAACCATGGTGGGCCGCGGCGAGGCCTATTACCACGGCACCCGCATGAGCGCCGCGCGCGCCCTGCGCAAGGCCGGATTGCGTCCGCTGTCGAGCGCGGTCGGGGGCGGCACGAGCAACGCCTACGCCGATGCGCTCGCGGTGCTGCTGGTGGCGGACGGCCGCCAGGCGCTCGAATGGGCCGATCTCATACATGCGCTCGACAAGCTCGGCATGAACTCGAGCATCACCCCGCTCGCGGCTCTGGTGCAGCAGAAGCGCCCCTTCCGCTGGGTCGCCTGGGATGCCGCGCGCCTGCTCGACATGCTGCGCGGGAGCTACCTCTTCGAGGACGATCCTAAGCGCATCATTCAGGACCCCGAGAGCATGCGGGCCTCGTACATCCGCCAGGGATCGGCGTGGCAGGCATGGGCGGCGCTGCGCGACAGCGTGCTGGTGCAGATCAACTCGGGCGAACAGAACCCCGTGGTGCTGCTGGATGCCTCGCCGGGGGACTCCTGGGAGCTCTCGACCCCGCAGTTCATGAAGTACTACGTCAAGGGCGGGCCGCTGAGCCACGGCCGTCACGGCTACGTCATCTCGAGCGCCAACTGGGACCCCTATCCCATGACCAACGAGATCGAAGCCTTCAGCAACGCCCTCGCCAACATGGACGCCGCCGTCGCCCAGCGCATCGAGCGCTTCAGCGATCGCGGCCCCACGCCGTTCTTCACCGGCATCGTGCCCAAGGACGTGCTGACCCCGGAGCAGCTGCGTCTCTCGCCCGCGCTCACCGAGCCGTACTTCGCCTTCATGGACGTTTGGGCGGAGATCCAGAACGATGCGCATACCGTGACGCCCGAGGGCAATGCGGCGGACTTCGGCGTCGCCGACATCGAGGCCTACAGCCGCCTGAAGGCGACGCGCGCACGGGAGGTCGTCGATCTGACGCTGCAGTTGCTCGCCTATGATCTGCTCACCGCGACCTACTGGCTCGATGTGCGCAAGGTCGAGAATCCCGCCCGCAGCTTTGCACCGGCGCCGACGGCCGTCTGGCGCGCCCTTCGCACGATCCTGCCCTGGCAACAAGATGTCGATGAGCGTCCCGATGTTCCCTACGGTGTCCTCGCTTACCGCTTCTTGAAAGAGACACCGGCCGCCAGGTTCTACCGGGGTGGGCCACCGATGCCGGTCACGCCTTCGGAGGCGCTGCCACGCAGCGTGACCGCCGCACCCTAGGCGGTGTTCGCGCTCACGCATCGCCCGGTCGCGAGCTCACCCGGCGCAGCGGGTCCACCAGCAGCCACAGGGCGGCGCTCACCAGAGCCAGCACCGCACCGAGCACGAAGGGCACTTGCCAGGCGTGCTGCCCGGAGAAGTAGGCAACGATGGGTGTGCCGAGGAAGCCGGCGACGTTGCCCCCGGTATTGAGAAGACCGGTAGCCGCCATGCTCTCCCCGCGCGCGACTTCCATCGCCGCCGCCCAATAGGGGCCCTCGTTGAGCTCGATCGCGAGGTAGCACAGCGAGAGCGCGAGCACCGCCAGGTAGCCATTCGCCGCGTGCACGGCATAGAGCAGCAGCAGCCCGGCCACCGGCATCGACACCAGCGGCACGGCACGCAAGCCGCGGCGCACGCCCAGGCGTACGCACAGATCGCTCGCAAGCTTGCCGCCGACGCCGGCGCCGATGGCCGCAGCGATCGGGGGCGCCCCGGCGAGCCAGCCGCCCTCGAGCATCGTGAAGTGGCGCTCCTGCACCAGATAGAGGAACGACCAGTTGGCGAGCAGGTAGAACACGTAGTTCATGCACAGGTAGGAGACCGTGAGCGCCCCCACGTCCCGATTGCGCACGAGCCGCCACAGGTCCCGCCACGATACCCGGTTGTCGGCACGTGCACCGACGTGCTCGCCGAGCTCGGCGAGCTCCTGGGCACTCACGGAGGGGTGCTCGGAGGGCGTATTGCGCCCGTACCACCGCCACACCACGACCAATGCCACGGCCGGCACGGCCGTCCACAGCAGCGCCCGCTGCCAGTCGAAGGCGGACATGAGGTGGGTGATGAGCGGGGGTGTGAGCGCGGAGACGAGGCCGAGCGTCATGCTCATGAGCCCCTGCGCCAGAGGCCAAGTGCGCGGCAGGAACCACGACTCGATGACCCCGGCGGTGACGGGAAAGATCGGGCCCTGGGAAGCCCCGAGCAGCAGCTGCGTGGCGAGCAGCATGGCAAAGAGCGCCGTGCCGGCGAGCAGCAAGGGCTCGAAGGGCGTCGCCACCGTGCAGGCAAAACCGAGCACCCCGATCAGGATGAGCGTACGCCGCGCGCCCAGGCGCTGCCCGAGCACCCCGCCGGGAAACTGCAACAGCGCATAGCCCAGCAGGAACGCGGTCTCGAGCCAGCCGAGCTGCATCTGCGAGAGGTGCAGCTCCGGCATGATCTTGTAGGCGGCGATCGTGAGGCTGCGCTGCTGCAGGTAGGCCACCATGCCGAAGGCACACAGCAGCGCGAAGATCTTCCAGCGCACGCGTAGGCGCGCCGGGGCGAACGAGTGCGCCGCGCTGAGATCGCTCACGCCGGAGGAAGGTGCTCCCCGATGCGCTCGAGGACGTAGCGGCGGATGTCGAGGTTGTAGTCTTCCATCGGCGCATAGTAGCCGCGCTCGTGCACGCGCGCGCCGATTCCCTGCTGCACGGCCTCGCAGATCGCCCAGTCCTGGCGGTTGACCAGATCCCAGAACTCCACCGCATCGCTCGGATCGAAGTCGGGCCGCTCGATCTCGAAGGGCTCGAACAGGAAGTGGCAGTCGATGTCGGTGCGCGCCGGGCCGCGCGGCCGCAGCACGAACGCAGCCACGTGATCGCAGGAGAGGCTCACGAACAGATTCGGATAGGCGAGCTCGCCTTTGTGCCGCACGAGCTCATCCTCGTTGAGCCCAGGGAAGGCGCGCCGTCGCGTGGTGCCACTGCTGGTGAAGGTATACGCGCCCGCGCGGTGCGGTACCCCGCGCAGCCAATCGAGGTCCGCCCCGCCGCGCTCGCGGAAGGCGGGCACCACGGCGCACAGCTCCGGGTGCACCCCCGCGCAGTGATAGCACTCGTTGTAGTTCTCGCAGATCACCTTCCAGTTCGCGGCCACCGAGTAGTGAATGGTGTGTGCGATGCGCAG
>DATJSR010000310.1:0-11750 GCA_035504015.1 Steroidobacteraceae bacterium | reverse complement strand
GCGAGCGATGCGCTCAAGTCCTACGATCTGGTGTGGCTGCTGCATCTGGTGGCGGACGTTCATCAGCCGCTGCATGCGGTCACGCGCTTCTCGCCGGCACAGCCGCGCGGTGATGCGGGCGGCAACCGAGTGCGGCTGTGCGCGCCCCCCTGCCGCCTGGAGCTGCATGCGTTCTGGGACGAGGCACTCGGCAAGAGCCGCAAGCCCGAGGCGGCGCTGCGGCTTGCGGCGCGCCTGCCCGCCGCCCCGCGCGCACTCGGCGCGCAATCAGATCCTGCCGTGTGGGCGCGCGAGAGCTTCGAGTTGGCGCGCAGCGCCGTGTACGTCGATCCCATCGGCGACGGCGCGGGGCCCTACCCTTTGACGCCGGCCTACAAGGCACGCGCACGGCGCATCGCGCGCGAGCGCATCGCCCTCGCCGGAGCCCGGCTGGCGCGCCTGCTCAACGACGCCTTTCACTGACCGACGAACCACTGACCGACGACGACGCGCCGCTGTGCCCGCGGGTCTCAGTGCGGCGGCAAACCCAGCTGCTGGCGCAGCTGCGCCGCGGTGAGGAGCTTCACGTACACCGGCGTGCCCACGTCGAATTCCCGGGCCCGCGCCAGGCCGCCGACCACCACCGGCTCGAAGCCGGCAGCGCGAACCAGCTGCTGTGCGACGCTGAGTGCCTGCGCATCATCGCCCGCGAGTGGAATGGCGATCGGCTCGCCGGGTCGATGCGCCTGACTGCCGAGATCCTTCCAGCTGATCGCGTTGAAGACGCGCACCAGGCGCACCCCGGGCAGGTAGCGCGCCGAGGCCACACCGGTCCCGAGCCGGCGTGCCTCCTCGGCCATGGCACCATCACGCTTCGGATAGGGATTGCCGGTATCGAGCACGATCTTGCCCTTGAGCTCGTGTGCGAGGTCGCGGCCGATCTCGGGCAGCGCTCCATAGGGCACGGAAATCAGCACCACATCGCCGAAATTGGCCGCGGCACGTGGCGTGCCCACGCGCACGCGCGGCCCGAGGGATCTTGCGAGCGCGCGCAGCGAGGCCGGATGACGCGAGGAGAGCATGAGGTCATACCCCGCCTTGGCCCACAAGGTCGCGAGCGTGCCGCCGATCTTGCCGGTGCCGATGATGCCGACTTTCAACGGGGGAGCCGCGGAGCTCGAGGGTGCCGCTCGCCCGGTCTGCACCAGCAGCAACGCGGCACAGAGCCCCATGGCAAGCAGCAGCACGCAGCCTCTGACGAGCGCACGCAGCCCGCGGCTGCCGATGTCTTCATTCATGGTGTTCCCTCTCGCTGGGTGGCGCTCCGCTCTGCAGCAGCTCACGCAAGCGTAAACGCCCTAGCGCCTCTCTAGTCTACGTCAAGCGCACACGGCTAGAGCGCACCGAGCGCGAGCGCTACGGCAAGCGCCAACCAGCCCACGGCCGCGAGCACATAGACGGCGGTGCAGAGCCACGCTCGAGCGTGCCGCCAGACTCCAGCGCTTTCGCTGTCGAGGGTGAGCAGCGCGAGTGAGCGTGCCGAGCCGACGCCGGGCACCAGCAGCTGCACCGCCGCCTCGATCTGCAGACCCCGCTCGAACAGCGCCTCATCCTGTGCCCGCCCCGCGGTGGCGAGGATGGCGAAGGCCAATGCGAGCACCACCCCTACGCCCGCGAGCAGTGTGCCGGTGAAATGCGCCGCCGCACCGGCTGTGCCGAGCCGCTGCAGCTGCGTCACGAGCAGCACGATCGAGAGCCCCAGAAAGACGGCGAGCTCGAAGAGCGCACGGTCGGCGTTGCGGCGCAGGCGGCGGCCGATCTCGCGCCACTCACGCAGCAGCACCGCGAGGCGCGGATCGGGCGCCGGTGATGCCGGCGCGGGCGCCTCGCCTGGGGCCACGAGCTCCCTGGGCTGGGTGGGCGCGCGGCGCAGCCAGCGACGCACCGATGCGATCATTCCCTTGGACGTGGTAGCCATGGCGAGCGCGCCTTTCGCCTGCAGGTGGTCAGAAAATGCACAATTTAACGAAAAACCATGCTAGCCACCGGCGAGCGAGGATTTTCAAGTGGGTGCTGCACACAGGGTTATGCACAGCTTCTGTGGATAACCGGGGGCTCACTGCAGTCGCCCTTGACGGCCACCACCTGGTGGTGGCATGCACGGTAGCTCTTGTGTGAAACTCCGCGCGGCCATCACGGAAAACTCCAAACATGAAGCAGCCAGCCGCTTCGAAATCCTCCGGGGACAGCTCCTCGCAACCAAGCACCGACCAGGAGCTCGCGGCCGCCGCCCAGCGCGCGCACTTGCGCGTGGACGTGGCAAAGCAGAACGTGCGCCTCGCCAAGGAGGAGCTGAAGAGGGCACGCAAGCGCTACAAGGAAGCGAAGCGCGAGGCCAAGCGGGCACGCAAGCGCTCGGCCGCGGCACGCAAGGCATGGAAGCAGGCGCGGCGCAAGGCACGGCGCAGCACCCCCAAGCAGAAGCCGGGTGCGGCAAAGCAGCGCCCCACGGCGGCGGCGAGCGCAAAGCGTGCTGCTGCCGAGTCGAAGCGCGTGCGTCCGACCAAGGCCCGCGCGGCATCCCCGCGTGCCGGCAAGAGCCGCGGCGCGGCGCCAGCCGAGCGTCGTCACGCCAAGCGCGCGACGCTTCCCGCGAAGGCTCGACCCAAGCGACCCGCGGTACGCAAGGTCGTTCCCACGCGCCCGGCAGGCCCGGCACGTGCGGCAAGCCCGGCGCGCCCGGCAAGTGCGCCAAGCCCGGTGCGCTCGGCAAGCCCGACACGTCCGCCGCGGCCATCACCAGCCCCGCAGGCACGCCCGGCACCAACCCCGCAGCGCAGCGCTCAGAGATCTGCGGAAGGGGCCCCGGCACCAGCGCCGGGCAAGTCCTCCTCGGGTACGGACAGCGCCCCTCTTTCACCCACCACGCCCGCTGCCAACGATGGCAGCGCCAGCGGCGAGTCGAGCAGCGCCTAGGCAAGGGCGGCAACCGGGCCGTTGAGCGGGGATGCCGCGCCCGACGTGCGCGCCGGCTCAGCCCTTGGTGCGGCAGGTCTGCATGAACAGCACGCGATCCTGCCCCGAGAGCTGACGCTCGTTCGCGACCGTGTTACAGCGCTTCTCGATACTACGCGCGGACTCGAAGGGATCGCGCGGCGGGCCCTCGCTCGCAAGGCAGCTGCCCATGTAAACCCGATACTGCTCATCGGTGAGGTGCTTGCCCTTGGTCGCCGCGTCGCATTGCTTGTAGCGCTCGACCGAGGCCGATGTGTCCTGAGCACGCGCGGACAGGGGCACGGCAAGCACGGCCCACACCAACAGCACCAGCGATGCGCGCATGCGGCCTCCCGAGGGCCTGGGCTCGAGCTCGAGCCCGCGATACTCAAACGATCGGCTGTTCCTTGCGGTTCCCGCCACGCGCCGCCGGCGTGCCGGGTGGAGATCGCCCCGCCACCAGGGCGCGCGGGGCGAGCTCACCCTGGCCAATCAGGCCTTCCTGACGGCCAGCTTGATTCGTTTCTGCCAGGCCTTGAAGCGCACCGCGGCTTCGCTGCGCTTCAGCTGGCGCGCGATCCGACGCACTCCCTGCTTTCCGGCGAGCTGTTTCAGTGTTTTGAGTTCGGCCGGGGTCCACAGGACTCTCTTACGACGTGTACGAGGCATTTGCTAGCTCCGATAGAGACGACAACAGATTCAATCTTACCGCGCCCGAGGCGTATTGTCGTTTGATTCTGAGCGGTTTGAGACTCGTAACCAAAATTTGTTGTGCAAAAGAAGCAAATTTGGTACCAGCGGCCCAAGTTTCGACTTGCTAACATTCACACGACGGCGTCAGACGGTCGCGCATCGCGTCTCATCCAAATGTCGCACTCCGCAGTGAAGGCCTCGCAGCGCCTCGCCAGCCTGTTCCAGATACCGGTCGCGGCGTTCGAGACCTGCTCGGGAATCGACCCCGCGACACTGCATCCGGAGGAGGCCGCCTGCGTAGCGCGCGCGGCGCCGCGGCGCGTGGCACAGTTCGCGGCGGGTCGTGCCTGCGCACACGCGGCTCTCACACAGCTCGGCGTGGCGCAGCCGGTGCTGCGCGTCGGGCCCGATCGCGAGCCTTTATGGCCCGAGGGCATCACCGGCAGCATCACTCACACGGGGGATTACTGCGCGGCCGTAGCCGCTTCGCGGCTGCAACTCGCAGCCCTGGGCATCGATGCAGAGGAGCGCGGCGCCGTGCGACGCCAGCTGTGGCGACATATCGCGACGGCCGAGGAGCGCGCCTGGCTCGAGGCGCTTCCGGCACAGCAGCTCGGCGACATGAGCAGTGTGCTGTTCAGCGCCAAGGAAGCATTCTTCAAGTGCCAGTACCCTCTCACCCGGCAATGGGTCGGCTTCGCCGACGTGATCATCAGCATCGAGGCCGACCTCTTCCGGGTCGCACCGCGCGCTGCGCTACGGCTCGCGGAGCACGCGCCTCCTCCCTGGTGCGGCCGCTTTGCCCTCGATGGCGCTCTGGTGCTCACCGGCATCGCCCTGCCAGCGCGCTGACAGTCCCCGCTCGCCGAGGCCGACGATTGCAGGGCCGGGTTTCAAACAATTTGTAATGGATTGTGAGTCCCCGCGAGTTGAAACCGCTCGCCGGGCAACCGCGGTAGACTGGGCGCGCGCTGGCAGGCCGTCGCTCGTTCCTTGCACGAGCGGTCCGTGGCGCCCAGGGGACACTTCGTTGCAGCGCGGTCGACCGATGCCAGCGCCAGCCTTTAGTGTCAGGGTCGGGGTTGCGTTGCCCGCCCAGGTGTCACGCGTGGCTCCCGCGGCGCAGCCGGCGCGCGCCGGGCTTGACCCGCGCTCCTCCGCCCGGTAAGTCGATCCATCCGGCGTACCTGCAGACAACGAGAGAGACGATCGCATGAACGATATCTACAGGGGCACGGATCTGCAGCTCGACCCGGTGCAGCTGCGCGCGCCCTGGTGGGTGCAGACCGGCCGAGCCGTACGCAGATCGCCGCTGGCGGCCATGATCCTCGTTCTGCTCGGGCTCGCCGCCCTGGGTGCCCTGGGCTGGTATCTCGCACACCGCAATGCAACAGCCCGGCCGGTAGGGTTTGCCGCGCGCGCCCGCACCGCATCCACGGTCGGCTTCAGCGTGGCCTCACGCCAGGACGTACCGATCTACCTCGACGCACTCGGCACCGTGACCCCACTGGCAACGGCCGTGGTCCAGGCGCAGGTATCGGGCGTCATGACTCGGGTGTACTACCGCGAGGGCCAGCTGGTAAAGGCGGGCGATCCTCTGGTGCAGATCGATCCGCGGCCTTTCGAGCTCGCGCTCGAGCAGGCGCGCGGCAATCTCGCGCGCGATCAGGCGAATCTCAGCAATCAGCGCGTCATCGTCGATCGCGATCGCACGCTGCTCAAGCAGGACTCGATCGCCCAGCAGCAGGTCGATACGGACACCGCCACGCAGAAGCAGCTCGAGGCCGCGGTGCTCACCGATCAGGCGGCGCTCAACTCGGCGAATCTCAACCTGCAGTGGTCGAAGGTCACCGCGCCGATCAGCGGCCGGGTGGGCATCCGGCCGGTCGACGTGGGCAACTACATCACCCCCAGCCTCACCAACGGCATCGCCACGATCACTCAGCTCACACCGATCGACGTGCTCTTCACGCTGCCGGCGGACGTGGTACCGCATCTGCAGGAGCGCCTGCGCGCGGGAGCGGATCTGCCCACCACGGTGCTCGATCGCACCCGCACCAGCGTGCTCGGCCAGGGCAAGTTTCTGACCCTCGACAACCAGGTCGACACCTCGACGGGCACGGTGCGCACCAAGGCGCGCTTCGCCAACGACAACGGCGCGCTCTTCCCGCAGCAGTTCGTCAACGTGCGCTTGCTGCTCGATACGGTGCGCAACGCGCTGGTGGTGCCTGCTGCTGCCGTCCGGCACGGGCCGAATGGTGATTATGTCTACGTGATCGCACCCGATAACACCGCGCATATCCAGATCGTCACGACGGGCCCGTCGGTCGATGACAAGATCTCGATCACCGCAGGCTTGAACGGCGGAGAGCGTGTCGTCACCGAAGGCGGCGACCGGCTCGTGGACGGCGCCGTGGTGCGTCTGCCGGGCCAAGCCGGTGGTCGCGAGCGCCGGGGCGCGGGCTGGGGCGGGGCTGCGGGCACCGGCCGCGCGGCAGGTGCGCAATCCTCTACCGCCAACTCCGCCGCCCAGCAGGGCTGGCGCCATCGCCATGGGCGCTCGGGCAGCTCCGGTGCAGGCAACCCCGACTCGGGCGGCGCTGGCCCGGGGGGCGCGTAAGGCGCATGCGCAGGCGCGCTCGGCCGACATCATTGCGCCTGGGATGAGTTCGCGCACATGAGTCCCTCGCAGATCTTCATTCTGCGCCCCGTCGCGACGTCGCTCTTCATGGTGGCGATCGTGCTCGCTGGTCTGGTGGGCTTTCACTTCCTGCCGCTCTCCGCGCTGCCCGAGGTCGACTACCCGACCATTCAGGTACAGACGCAATACCCGGGAGCGAGCCCGGAGGTGATGAGCCAGACCGTGACGGCCCCGCTCGAGCGGCAGTTCGGCGAGATGCCCGGCCTGCAGCGCATGTCCTCGATCAGCGCCGCGGGCGCCTCGGTCCTCACGCTTCAATTCTCGCTGCAGATCTCCCTCGATGAGGCCGAGCAGGAGGTGCAGGCTGCCATCAACGCCAGCAGCGCCCTGCTGCCCACGGACCTGCCCGCGCCGCCCGTGTACGCCAAGGTCAATCCCGCGGATGCGCCGGTGCTGAGCCTCGCGGTCACCTCGAGCACGATGCCGATCACGCAGGTCGAGAATCTGATCGAGACGCGGCTCGGGCAGAAGATCGCGCAGCTGCCCGGCGTCGGGCTCGTGACGGTGAACGGGGGCTCGCGGCCGGCGGTGCGCATCCAGGTCGATACGCAGCTGCTCGCCTCGATCGGCCTCACCCTCGATCAGCTGCGCACGGTCATCAGCAACCAGAACTCGAACACCGCCAAGGGCACGATCGATGGGCCCTCGCGCGCCTACACCATCAATGCCAACGACCAGCTGTTCACGGTCGATGACTACAAGAACCTGATCATCGCCTACCACAACGGCGCGCCCGTGCGCCTGCGCGATGTGGGCAGCATCGTC
This sequence comes from Steroidobacteraceae bacterium, assembly GCA_035504015.1. Lineage (GTDB taxonomy): Bacteria > Pseudomonadota > Gammaproteobacteria > Steroidobacterales > Steroidobacteraceae > JASHUC01. The sequence continues at coordinate 4,618 of DATJSR010000310.1, read as the reverse complement.
GAGGGCCCTGAGAACGTAAAGCTCGGGGCCTGGGAGAACACCCGCCCCGCCATCATCGTCAACGTGCAGCGCCAGCCCGGGGCGAACGTGATCCAGACCGTCGACGCCATCAAGGCGCAGCTGCCTGCGCTGCTCGCGAGCCTGCCGCAGGGCATGCACGTCGATGTGCTCACGGATCGCACGCTCGGCATCCGCGCCTCGGTGCGCGACGTAGAGCTCGAGCTGGTGCTCGCCGTGGTGCTCGTGGTGCTGGTGATCTTCCTGTTCCTGCACAGCGCTCAGGCGACCATCATCGCGGGGCTCGCGGTGCCGATCTCGCTCATCGGCACCTTCGGTGCGATGTACCTGCTCAATTACAGCATCAACAATCTCTCGCTCATGGCGCTCACGATCGCGAGCGGCTTCGTGGTGGACGATGCCATCGTCATGATCGAGAACATCTCGCGCTACCTGGAGATGGGCATGCGGCCGCTGCAGGCCGCGCTCAAGGGCGCCCAGCAGATCGGCTTCACCATCATCTCCCTCACGGTGTCGCTCGTTGCAGTGCTGATCCCGCTGCTCTTCATGGGCGATGTGGTTGGACGGCTGTTTCGCGAGTTCGCCGTCACCCTGGCGATCACCATCGTCATCTCCGCCGTCGTCTCGCTCACCCTCACCGCCTCGCTCTCGGCGCGCTGGCTCAAGCGCGAGCCGCACGTGCCGGCCTCGGGGCTCGGGCACTACTGGCAGATCGGCTTCGATCGCGTGGTGGCGCGCTACGATCGGGCGCTGCGCTGGGTGTTCGAGCATCAGCGCGCCACCCTGGTCGTGGCGCTGCTGACGCTGCTGTTGACGGGTGTGCTCTACGCCTTCATGCCCAAGGGTCTGTTTCCGACCCAGGATACCGGGGAGCTGATGGCCGAGATACGTGCCCGGCAGTCCGTGTCGTTCAGCAAGATGTCGCAGCTGCAGCAGCAAGTTGCCAAGGCGCTGCTGCAGGATCCGGGCGTCGAGAGCCTGTCCTCCTTCATCGGCGTCGACGGGGTCAACTCCACGGCGCTCAACTCCGGGCACATGCTCATCAACTTGAAGCCCTTTCATCAGCGCGCCGCCCAGGCCGAGATCATGCGCCGTCTCTACGAGCTGGCGGCGAGCGTGCCGGGGGTGACGCTGTACCTGCAGCCCGTGCAGGATCTCACCATCGATGCCCAGGGCGGACCCACGCAGTACCGCTTCGCGCTCGAGGGCGCCGATCCGGATCAGGTGACGCGCTGGACACAGCGCGTGGTGCAGCAGCTGCAGCACGTGCCTGAGTTGCGCAACGTCGTCTCCGACACGCTCAACCAGAGCCTCGCGGTGTTCGTGAACATCGACCGCGATACGGCGGGGCGGCTCGCCGTCACCGCGGCCACCGTGGATGAGGCGCTCTACAGCGCCTTCGGCCAGCGCATCATTTCGACCATCTTCACCGACACCAACGAGTACCGCGTCATCCTCGAGGAGAAGCCGGGCGTGGTGACGGACCCGCGCGATCTCGATCTCGTGAACGTCGCCACCGGTGCGGGCACCCCCACCCCGCTCACCACGCTCGCCTCGGTACACGTGCAGAACGCGCCGCTGCAGATCAGCCGCGCGGGGCAGTTTCCCGCGGCGAACATCGGCTTCGATACGGCCCCCGGGGTCTCCCTCGGTCGCGCGGTCGACGTCATCCGCGACGCCGAGCGGCAGATCGAGGTCCCGCCGAGCATCACCACCACCTTCCTCGGTGCCGCGAGCGCCTATCAGGCCTCTCTCACCAACGAGCTGTGGCTGATTTTGGCGGCGATCATCTGCGTGTACATCGTGCTCGGGGTGCTCTATGAAAGCTTCATCCACCCGCTCACGATTCTCTCGACGCTGCCCTCGGCGGGCGTGGGTGCCCTGCTCGCACTGCTCTTCACCGGCAGCGACCTCGATGTCATCGGCATCATCGGCATCGTGCTGCTGATCGGCATCGTCAAGAAGAACGCGATCATGATGATCGACTTCGCCATCGAGGCCGAGCGCGAGGGTGGCAAGACCGCGAGGCAGGCCATCCACGAGGCGGCGCTGCTGCGCTTCAGACCGATCCTGATGACGACCATGGCGGCGCTCTTCGCCGCGGTGCCACTCATGCTCGGGACCGGCGTTGGACACGAGCTGCGCAGCCCGCTCGGCATCTCCATCTTCGGCGGCCTCATCGTCAGCCAGCTGCTCACGCTCTTCACCACTCCGGTCATCTATCTCGCCTTCGACCGGCTCACCAAGCCCTGGCACGACGAGGTGATCCCGCCGGCGGGGGATTTGGCGACGTGAATCTCTGCGAGCCCTTCGTCCGCCGCCCGGTCGGCACCACGCTGCTCACCGCGGGCCTGTTGCTCGCCGGTGTCGCGGCGTACTTCATGCTGCCCGTGGCACCGCTTCCCCAGGTGGATTTCCCGACCATCCAGGTGAGCGCGCAGCTGCCCGGCGCAAGCCCGCAGACCATGTCGAACAGCGTGGCGGAGCCGCTCGAGAAGCATCTCGGGGTCATTGCGGACGTGATCGAGATGACCTCGCAGAGCCGTGTGGGGCAGACAAACATCACGCTGCAGTTCAACCTCAACCGCGACATCGATGGTGCGGCGCGCGATGTCCAGGCCGCGATCAATGCGGCGCGCATCGATCTGCCCGCGACCCTGCGCAGCAATCCGACCTATCGCAAGGCCAATTCGGCCGAAGCGCCGATCATGATCCTGGCGCTCACGTCCAAGACCAAGACCACGGGGCAGATCTACGACGAGGTGTCCAACATCGTGCAGCAGCGTCTGCTGCAGGTGCGCGGCGTCGGCGATGTGGAGCTCGGCGGCGCATCCCTGCCGGCCGTGCGCGTGGAGCTCGTGCCGTTCTCGCTCAACCAGTACGGGGTGAGCCTCGATGACGTGCGCGCCGCACTCAATGCCGCCAATCCCAACCGCCCCAAAGGGGTGATCGAGAACGGCGACGTACGCTGGCAGGTGTACACCAACGATACCGGTCGCTCGGCGGCCAACTATCGCGACCTGGTGGTCGCCTGGCGCAACAACGGCGCGGTGCGCCTGCGCGATGTGGCCAACGTCTACGACGGTGTCGAGGACCTGCACAACATCGGGCTCTTCAACGGCGAGCCGGCGGTTGTCGTGGTCATCACGCGCCAGCCGAACGCGAACATCATCCAGACCGTGGACTCGGTGAAGGCGATCCTGCCGCAATTGCGCGCCGACCTGCCGAAGGACATCGCGCTCGCCGTGGCGCAGGACCGAACCACCACCATTCGCGCCTCGCTGCGCGAGGTGGAGACGACGCTGCTCATCGCGCTCATCCTGGTGGTGCTGGTCGTGAGCGTGTTCCTCTCCAGCATCCGCGCAACGCTCATCCCGACCGTCGCCGTCGTGAGCTCGCTGCTCGGCACCCTCGGGATCATGTACCTGGTCGGGTTCAGCTTGAACAATCTGTCGCTGATGGCCCTGACCGTCGCCACCGGCTTCGTGGTCGATGATGCCATCGTGGTGCTCGAGAACGTGTCGCGGCACCTCGAGGCGGGCATGGGCCGCTTCCAGGCCGCCATGGCCGGCACGCGCGAGGTGGGCTTCACGGTCGTCTCCATCAGCATCTCGCTGGTTGCAGTGTTCATCCCCCTGATCTTCATGGGAGGCATCGTCGGACGGCTGTTCCGCGAGTTCGCGCTCACGCTCTCGGCGGCGGTGCTGATCTCGCTCGTGATCTCGCTCACCACCACCGCCATGATGTGCGCCTTCGTGCTCAAGCCCGGCCAGCCGCGCGCCCAGCCGGGCGCCTCCGGGGCGCCGGGGCGCTACGCGCGCTGGTGGCAGGGGCTCTTCGGGCGCTGTACCACCCTATACGGGCATGCGCTCGACTGGTCGCTCGATCATGCGCCCGTGATGGGCGTGCTGTTCCTCGGCACGCTCGGGCTCGCCATCTATCTGTACATCATCGCGCCGAAGGGCTTCTTCCCGCAGCAAGACACCGGAATGATGATGTGCGGCATGCGGGCCGATCAGTCGATCTCGTTCGAGGCCACCGAGCAGAAGCTCAAGCAGGTCGTCAACATCATCGACCATGATCCGGCGGTCGCCACCATCGTCGGCTTCAGCGGCGGTACGCGTCCGGGCGGCGGCGGTTTCATGTTCATCACGCTCAAGCCGCGCGCGCAGCGTCACGAGGGCAGTCAGCGGGTGATCGCGCGGCTGCGACCGCAGCTCGACCGGGTCACGGGGCTGCGCATCTTCATGAACCCGGTGCAGGACATGCAGATCGGCGGGCGACAGGCGAACGCCACCTTCCAGTACACCCTGCAGAGCGACAACATCGATGATCTGCGGCACTGGGCGACCGCACTCGCCAATCAGATGAAGCTCGAGCCGGCGGTCACGGATATCGACACCGACCAGGAGGAGCACGGGCTCGAGTCCTACGTGCACATCGACCGCGACACGGCGGCTCGTGTCGGCATTGCCGCGATCAACATCGACAACATCCTCTACGATGCCTTCGGCCAGCGCCTGGTGTCGACCATCTACACCGCGCTCAACCAGTATCACGTGGTGATGGAGGTCGACCCGCGCTATGCGCAGCAGCCCGC
>DATJSR010000309.1:0-4580 GCA_035504015.1 Steroidobacteraceae bacterium | reverse complement strand
ACGCCTGCGAGCGTGCGCAGCGCAGCGGCGAGCTGCGCTGCGAGCTCGTTCTCGCCGCGATCCTTGGCGGTATTGAGCGCCCGCGCAAGCCCCTGCAGCACCGCGAGCGCCTCGGGTGTATTGATGTCGTCATCGAGTGCCGCGGTGAAGCGCTCCGCGTGGGTGCGGGCAGCTGCGCCGCAGGTGGCGGCGGGAGTCACATCGCGCAGCGCGGTGTAGAGGCGCGTGAGCGCCGCGTCGGCCTGCTCGAGCTGCTCCTGCGAGTAGTTGATCGGGCCGCGGTAGTGGCTCGAGAGCACGAAGTAGCGGATGACTTCCGGATCACGCACTCGCGCACGCACGTCGCGGATGGTGAAGAAGTTGCCGAGCGACTTCGACATCTTCTCGTTGTCGAGTGTCAGAAAGCCGTTGTGCATCCACAGCTGCGCGAAACCATCGCCGGTGGCGGCGCAGGACTGGGCGATCTCGTTCTCGTGATGCGGGAACTTGAGGTCCATGCCCCCGCCGTGGATGTCGAAGCGCGTGCCGAGCAGGCTCTGCGACATCACCGAGCACTCGATGTGCCAGCCCGGCCGACCCGGCCCCCAGGGCGAGGGCCAGAAAGGCTCGCCGGGCTTCGCGTGCTTCCAGAGCACGAAATCGAGCGGATCGCGCTTGTTGGCATCGACCGCGACGCGCTCGCCGGCCCGCAGCTCGCTCAGCCGTTCTCCGGAGAGCCGCCCGTAGGGCGCAAATTGCGCGACGGCGTACAGCACGTCCCCGTCGGGCGCCACGTAGGCGTAGCCCTTGTCGATGAGCGTCTGCGTCATCTGGATCATGCCGGCGACATATTGCGTGGCGCGGGGCTCGTGATCGGGTCGCAGGATGCCGAGCGCGTCGTAGTCCTCGTGCATCGCGCGGATGTAGCGCTCGGTGAAGGTATCGATCGGCTCCCCGCGCGCGGCGGCGCGCTCGATGATGCGATCGTCGATGTCGGTAATGTTGCGCACGAAAGTGACCTGCAGGCCGCGGTACGTGAGATAGCGCCGCACCACATCGAACACGATCTTGGAGCGTGCATGGCCCATGTGACACAGGTCGTACACGGTGTCCCCGCACACGTACATGCCGATCCGCCCCGGCACCAGCGGCTCGAGCGGCTCCTTCTGCCCGGTGAGCGAATTGAAGAGGCTGATCATGAGGGCCCGGCGAAGCGCGCGAGGCGTGCGTGCGTCGCCCCCGGCGGCAGCGCCTTGATGAGGGGCGCGAGCTCGGGGCCCTCGGCCCGCCCGGTGAGCGCTGCGCGCAGCGGCAGATACAGCGCCGCCGCCTTGCGGCCGCTGACGGCCCGCGCGGCGCCCGCGATGGCGCGCAGATCCGCGCCGTGCTCGGCGGCTGCCTGCGCCGCGGCCGCAAAGAAGGCGCCGCCCGCCTCCCGCACCAGCTGCTGCTCGGATGCTCCGAGCGGCGGTGGGGGACCGAAGATGATCTGCGACCAGCGCTGCGCATCGGCCGGCAGCAGCAGATTCGGCTGCACGGCGCTCACGAAGGCGAGCGCCGCATCGGGCTCGAGTCCGGCGGGCAGCACACCGGCGAGCCACTCGCGGGCGGCCGCAGGCGCGAGCCGATGCACTGCCTCGCGCTGCCAGACCACGAGCTGGGCGGCATCGAAGTGCGCCGGCGCACGCCCGAGGTGTGAGGTATCGAAGTGTCGCACCAGCTGCTCGAGGGAGAGCAGGCCGTGCTCGGCGCTCGAGTGCCCCAGGCGAAACAGCAGATTGAGCAGCGCCGTCGCCAGATAGCCCTGCTCGCGAAAGGCCGCGACGCTCGTGGCGCCCGTGCGCTTGGAGAGCGGCGCACCGTCGCGGCCGAGCAGGAGCGAGACGTGGCCGTAGTGTGGCGCGGGCAGCGCAAGCGCCTCGAGCAGCAGCAGCTGCCGCGGCGTGTTCGCCAGGTGATCCTCTCCGCGCAGCACGTGCGTGATGCCCATCGCGGCATCGTCCACGGCGTTGCTGAAGAAGAACGCGGCCGTGCCATCCGCACGGCGCACGACGAAATCGCCGATATCATCGGTCGCGAAGCTCTGCGACCCATGCACGAGGTCGGTGAACTCGATGCGTCGGCCGCCGGGTACGCGAAACCGCAGCGTGGGAGAGATGCCCTGCGCAAGTCGCCGGGCGCGCTGCTCCGCGGAGAGCTCGCGGCAGGTGCCCGCATACCGCGGCGGCTTGCCGGCGGCAAGCTGTGCCCGGCGCGAGACCTCGAGCTCGAGCGTCGAGCAAAAGCACGAATAGACCGCATCGGCTCGCTCGAGCACCTCGAAGTAGTGCTGATAGAGCGGTCCGCGCTGCGACTGGCGATAAGGGCCGAGCGCGTCCTCGCGATCCGGTCCCGCGTCCCAGGTGAGCCCGAGCCACGACAGATCGGCCATCTGCCGCTGGCGATACTCCTCGCGACTGCGCTCGGTATCGGTATCCTCGATACGCAGGACGAAGCGACCGCCGTGATGGCGTGCGAGCAGCAGATTGAAGAGCGCGGTACGGGCATTGCCGAGATGCAACTCTCCCGTGGGACTCGGCGCAAAGCGCGTCACCACACGCTCTGGCGGGCTCGCCGGCGCAGAGATCGGGCTGGGATCGGCCATGCGAGCATGTTACGGGATCCGGGCACTTGCTAGAATGCCGCACGCCGCATCGGGGGTCATTCATGCATTCGATCGACAAGATGTTCAGGGCATTCGGCCACACGCTTCTGATCGGCACGGCTGCGCTGCTGCTCGCAGTCACGGTGGCACAAGCCGCGGACTCCTCCTCCTCGTCCTCCTCCAGCAGCGCCGCAGCGCCCGCGCCGCGCGTGCGCGTCAGCACCAGCATGGGGGATTTCGTCATCGAGCTGTTCCCGGACCGCGTGCCGATCACGGTAGCCAACTTCCTGCGCTACGTGCGCGAGGGCCAGTACACCCACGTCCTCTTCCACCGGGTCATCGCCAACTTCGTCATCCAGGGCGGCGGCTACGATGCCACCACCTTCGGGCTCAAGCCCACTCACGAGCCGATACCGAACGAATCGGGCAGCGGGCTGCAGAACAAGCGCGGCATGGTGGGACTGGCGCGCGCCTCGGCGGCGCACTCGGGCAATTGTCAGTTCTACATCAACCTCGCCGATAATACCGATCTCGATCCGCTGCCCACGCGCTGGGGCTACGCCGTCTTCGGGCGCATCATCGATGGCATGGACGTGATCGATCGCATCGCCGTTACGCCCACCGGGGCGATGGGGCCGTTCAAGGCGGATTCGCCGCTGAAGCCCGTCATCATCGAGAAGATCGAGCTGCTGCCCACCTCCAGCGCCACCGCCGAGCCCGCCCCGGTCGCCCGGCCGGCGAACTCGAGCCCTGCGGTGGAATCGCCGAAGTAGAGGACCAGCGCTCGCCGCCGCGCGCGATGCAGCTGTTCGTCTCCGATCTGCATCTGGGCGCGGAGTCGCCCCACGCCACCGCGCAGTTTCTCGGGTTCCTGCAGAGCATCGCGGCACGGGCGCAGGCGCTCTATATCCTCGGGGATCTGTTCGAGGTCTGGATCGGTGACGACGATCCGGATCCCGAGCTCGCGCGGGTCTGCGAGGCACTCGCCGCGCTCAGCGCCCGCGGAGTGCCCTGTTTCGTGCTGCATGGAAATCGCGACTTCCTGCTCGGCGAGCAGTTCTGCCGCCGCACCGGCTGCCAGCTGCTGCCGGATCCCGTGCTGACCGAGCTCGGGGGCGAGCGCGTGCTTCTCACTCACGGGGATGCGCTGTGCGTGGATGACCACGCCTACCAGGAGCTGCGCAGCATCGTGCGCAGCCCTCGCTGGCAGCGGCGCTTCCTCGCGCTGCCGGCGCGCCAGCGCATGCAGCTCGCCTCACAGGCGCGTGCAGGCAGCCGCGCGCATACCGCGCGCACGATCCCCTACGTGATGGACGTGAATGCCGAGGCGGTACTCGCGGCGTTTCGTGCCACGGGCGCCCGGCGCATCATCCACGGTCACACACACCGCCCGGGCCGTCATCCGCAGATGCTCGAGGGACGCCCCATCGAGCGCATCGTGCTCGGCGCCTGGTACGAGCAGGGTAGCTACCTGAGCTGGCGCGCGGGCGAGTACCAGCTCTGCGAGCTCAGTTCTGAGGCGGCGGTGCCGCGCCCGGGCCCGGATGCCGACCCCAACGACCGTGCTGGGGGCGCTCCGTCAGGAGCTGGAACTTCTTGAATTGATCGGCCGAGAGGATGCCCTGAGCCTTCGAGAGCAGCTCGGTGCGCTGCTGCTCGTGCGCGGCGTGCAGCTGCTGGAAGTCGGGCTTCTGCCCGGTCGCCAGCGCCTGATCGTGCAGCGCCTGCATCTGCGCGTGCATCTGCGTGCGCTGCTCCTCGAAGAGCTGCTGCAATTGCTGCTTCTGTGAGTCCGTGAGATCGAGCAGCGTCGCCAGGCGCTCCATGTTCGGGCCGTGCCGAGGCGGTGCCGTCGAGGGGGTGTCGGCGGCGGCCACACCGATAGCGAGCGTGGCGAGCGCGAGGCTCGCGAGCATTTTTCTCATCATCTTGGCTCTCTCCCACTGAGGCGGTCCGC
>DATJSR010000308.1:0-2733 GCA_035504015.1 Steroidobacteraceae bacterium | reverse complement strand
CTGGACCAACGACATGAGGCGAGCTCACCGCATCGCCAACAAGCTGCGCGCCGGTACGGTGTGGATCAACTGCTACAACATCTTTGACGCTTCGCTGCCCTTCGGAGGCTACAAGCAGTCAGGCTGGGGACGCGAGATGGGTCACGAAGTGCTCAACAATTATCTCGAGACGAAGGCCATCTGCGCGGCCATTTAGGCCCGATCGGTCGGCAGTCCGGCGCCGCCGGAGCGCCGGACTGTCCGGTTCGGCTCGGTTTGGCTCTATTTGGGGAAATATATCGGATCGGAGCGCGTCCAAGGAGGCACGCATGCGGATCACGCGACGACGACTGCTGAGCCTCGCGAGTGCGCTCGGCGCGGCGGGCATCGGCACGCGAAGCGGCAAGGCGAGCTCTGCTGCCTTCCCGGTAACGCTCAGCGATGCAGAGTGGCAGGAGCGGCTGAGCGCCGCGCAGTATGCGGTGCTGCGGCAAAACGCCACCGAGCCGGCATTCACCAGCGAGCTGCTCAACGAGCATCGGCGCGGCGACTTCGTGTGTGCCGGCTGTTACCAAGCTCTGTTCTCCTCGGCTGCCAAGTACGACAGCGGCACCGGATGGCCGAGTTTCTGGATGGCGCTCCCGAGAGCGGTCGGCACGGCCACGGACACCTCCTACGGCATGGTCCGCACGGCAGTGTTCTGTAGCCGCTGCGGCGGCCACCTGGGGCATCTCTTTGATGACGGCCCTCCCCCCACCGGCAAGCGCTACTGCATGAACGGACTGGCGCTGAAGTTCCGTCCCGCCGCCTGAGATGAAGCGCTCATCGCTGAGATCGACGATAGGGCTCGCATCGGGCGCGGTGCTGATGCTGGGTCTCATGATCGCGCGAGTGTGGTCGGAGGAAGCCGCTCATCAGGTTCCTGCCTATGTCGGGCCGGCCGAAGTTGGCGCAGGCAGCTCCGAAGTGGCCGTTCTTGCCGGTGGCTGCTTCTGGGGCGTTCAGGGGGTGTACCAACACGTGAAGGGCGTGAGCCGCGCCCTGTCCGGGTACACCGGCGGCAGCCAGGCGACAGCGCATTACCGCATCGTCGGCACCGGTGAGACCGGGCACGCCGAGTCGGTGCGGATCACCTTCGATCCGCACCAGATCAGCTACGCGCAGATCCTGCAGATCTTCTTCTCCGTGGTTCACGACCCGACCGAGCTCAACCGGCAGGGACCGGATGTGGGCTCCCAGTACCGCTCGGCCGTCTTCCCGCTCAACGCCGAGCAGTCGCGCATCGCCAAGGACTACATTGCACAGCTCAATCGTGCCCGCGTGTTCGCTACCGCCATCGTCACGCGCATCGAGCCCGGCAAGGCCTTTTATCCTGCCGAGGCCTATCACCAGGATTTCCTGACGCACAACACGCAGGATCCCTATATCTATTACAACGATCTGCCGAAGATCGCCGCTCTCAAGCGCCTCTTCCCGGGCCGCTTCCGCAGCGATCCGGTGCTGGTGCTCGCGGCGCAGCGCTAGGATTGCCAAGAGCAAAGATGCAGAAAGCGGCCGATGACGGGTCCTGAGGCCTCAGAGCTCCAGCGGATTGCTGGATGCTCGCTCGCGCGTTCGCGATAGTATCCTCCCGCCGGATCGGCCCCTGAGAATACGCATGAGCCCAGTCGCATCGCTGTTCAGTATTCTCGCCGCCTTGAGCCTCGGTGCGGTCAGTCCCGGACCGTCGTTTCTTTTCGTGACACGGACCTCCATGGCGGTCTCGCGCCGCCACGGCGTCGCCTCTGCTATCGGCATGGGACTCGGCGCATCGATCGTGTGCAGCCTCGCCTTGCTTGGTGTGCGCGCCGTGCTGGCACAGGCTGAATGGCTGTATATCTGCTTCAAGCTGCTCGGTGGCGCGTATCTGCTCTATCTCGCCTGGCGGCTGTGGCGCGGCGCCGGAGCGGCCGCCGAGCCTCCTGGTGAGCCCCTACCTGTGGCACGTGGAGCAGTCGTGCGCAGCTTCTGGCTGGCACTCGCCACGCAGCTCAGCAATCCGAAGACACTCGTCGTCATCAGCGGCATCTTCGCAGCCTTGCTGCCAAGTCGCGTTCCGGCTTGGATGTACTGGACGATTCCGCCACTCGACATGCTCATCGAAACCAGCTGGTACACGTTCGTCGCCATCGCCATGTCCTCGGCCGCACCGCGCCGCGTCTACCTGCGGGCCCGCGCGGGGATCGACCGTGCAGCCGGCTGCCTGCTCGGAGCGGTAGGATTGCGGCTCGTCAGTAGCATCGCACGGGTGCCATGAGCGAGCCGGCCGACGCTTTCGACCGCTGGATACGCGGAGCTTTCATCGAGCTCAACACCGAGCTCGAGAATCGTTACTTCGCACAGGCGGATCGTGCCAACGTGAGCGGTGTCGGCGATGCACTCAAGTGGCAGCTTCGCGATGAGGGGCACTCCCGGGTCGTGGCGCTGCTGCGCGAAGGCAATACGGGCGAGGGCTTCGCGAGCGCCTTCAACGTGCTCGGAAACGTCGGGCTCTACCTCGGGGCCTTGCGACGCCACGAGCTCACGAACCCGGCCACCGAGGAGCGCTCGCCCTTCCCGGAGGCCTCCGCTCTGGCCCTGCACGTCGGAGCCTCGATCGGCATGGCGCCGCGCTTCGCCACGGCTCACCTCGCTACCCACAACCGCTCGATCGATGGCGTACGCAAGAGCTTCACCTCGCTGCGCGATGAGTTCCTCTTCATCGACGAGAACACG
>DATJSR010000307.1:0-4473 GCA_035504015.1 Steroidobacteraceae bacterium | reverse complement strand
CTGGACCAACGACATGAGGCGAGCTCACCGCATCGCCAACAAGCTGCGCGCCGGTACGGTGTGGATCAACTGCTACAACATCTTTGACGCTTCGCTGCCCTTCGGAGGCTACAAGCAGTCAGGCTGGGGACGCGAGATGGGCCACGAAGTGCTCAACAATTATCTCGAGACGAAGGCCATCTGCGCGGCCATTTAGGCCTGATCGGTCGGCAGTCCCGGCGCCGGGGGAGCGCCGGACTGTCCGATTGCGCTCTATTTTGGGAAACTATATCGGATGGGCGGCGCGTCCAAGGAGCTCACATGCGGACCACGCGACGACGACTGCTGAGCCTCGCGGGTGCGCTCTGCGCAGCGGGCATCGGCACGCGAAGCGGCACGGCGAGCTCTGCTGCCTTCCCGGTCACGCTCAGCGATGCAGAGTGGCAGGAGCGGCTGAGCGCCGCGCAGTATGCGGTGCTTCGGCAGAGCGCCACCGAGCCGGCCTTCACCAGCGCGCTGCTCAACGAGCATCGGCGCGGCGACTTCGTGTGCGCCGGCTGTTACCAGGCTCTGTTCTCCTCGGCTGCCAAGTACGACAGCGGCACCGGATGGCCGAGTTTCTGGATGGCGCTGCCGAGAGCGGTCGGCACGGCCACGGACACCTCCTACGGCATGGTCCGCACGGCAGTGTTCTGTAGCCGCTGCGGCGGCCACCTGGGGCATCTCTTCGATGACGGTCCTCCCCCCACAGGCAAGCGCTACTGCATGAACGGACTCGCGCTGAAGTTCCGTCCCGCCGCCTGAGATGAAGCGCTCATCGCCCAGACCGACGCTAGGGCTCGCATCGGGCGCCGTGCTGATGCTGGGTCTCATGATCGCGCGAGTGTGGTCGGGGGAAGCCGCTCACCAGGTTCCTGCCTATGTCGGGCCGGGCGAAGCCGGCGCAGGCAGCTCCGAAGTGGCCGTTCTTGCCGGTGGCTGCTTCTGGGGCGTTCAGGGGGTGTACCAACACGTGAAGGGCGTGAGCCGCGCCCTGTCCGGGTACACTGGCGGCAGCCAGGCGACGGCGCACTACCGCATCGTCGGCACCGGTGAGACCGGGCACGCCGAGTCGGTGCAGATCACCTTCGATTCGCACCAGATCAGCTACGCGCAGATCCTGCAGATCTTCTTCTCCGTGGTCCACGACCCGACCGAGCTCAACCGGCAGGGACCGGATGTGGGCGCCCAGTACCGCTCGGCCGTCTTCCCGCTCAACGCCGAGCAGTCGCGCATCGCCAAGGACTACATCGCACAGCTCAATCGTGCCCGCGTGTTCGACGCCGCCATCGTCACGCGCATCGAGCCCGGCAAGTCCTTCTATCCTGCCGAGGCCTATCACCAGGATTTCCTGACGCACAACACGCAGGATCCCTATATCTATTACAACGATCTGCCGAAGATCGCCGCTCTCAAGCGCCTCTTCCCGAGCCGCTTCCGCAGCGATCCGGTGCTGGTGCTCGCGGCGCAGCGCTAGGCATTGCCAAGCAAAGGTGCAGAAGGCGGCCGATGACGGGTCCTGAGGCCTCAGAGCTCCAGCGGAGTGCTGGACGCTCGCTCGCGCGTTCGCGATAGTATCCTCCCGCCGGGTCGGCCCCTGAGAATACGCATGAGCCCAGTCGCATCGCTGTTCAGTATTCTCGCCGCCTTGAGCCTCGGTGCGGTCAGTCCCGGACCGTCGTTTCTTTTCGTGACGCGGACCTCCATGGCGGTCTCGCGCCGCCACGGCGTCGCCTCTGCTATCGGCATGGGACTCGGCGCATCGATCGTGTGCAGCCTCGCCTTGCTTGGCGTGCGCGCCGTGCTGGCACAGGCTGAATGGCTATATATCTGCTTCAAGCTGCTCGGCGGTGCGTATCTGCTCTATCTCGCCTGGCGGCTGTGGCGCGGCGCCGGAGCGGCCGCCGAGCCTGCTGGTCAGCCCCTACCTGTGACAACTGGAGCAGTCGTGCGCAGCTTCTGGCTAGCACTCGCCACGCAGCTCAGCAATCCGAAGACGCTGGTCGTCATCAGCGGCATCTTCGCCGCCTTGCTGCCAAGTCGCGTTCCGGCTTGGATGTACTGGACGATCCCGCCGCTCGACATGCTCATCGAAACCAGCTGGTACACGTTCGTCGCCATCGCCATGTCCTCAGCCGCACCGCGCCGCGTCTACCTGCGGGCCCGGGCGGGGATCGATCGTGCAGCCGGCTGCCTGCTCGGAGCGGTAGGATTGCGGCTCGTCATAGAAGGTGTTCAGGAGACTCGCTGACGCGTCTCGCTGCCAGATATTTCTATATAAATTACTATATAACAATAAGTTACGAACAATTTCTACTTCATCACTTCACTCTGCGCCGGTTCCCACCCTGACATGAGGCCCCCATGCGCCATCTCGCGTTGCTCGCACTGCTGATCACGCTCGGCGCGACCACATCGCTCCAGGCCGAGCCCCCGGCGGATGCCACGCTGCTCAACCGCCTTGCCGACGCCGGGTTCAATCATGGTGAAGTGGTCGAGACGGCAGCGCACCTCGCGGATCAGATCGGCGGCCGCCTCACCAACTCACCGGCGATGCGTACCGCGGAGCGCTGGACGCAGGAGCGCTTCGTCTCCTGGGGCTTGAAGAACGTGCACGCCGAGGCCTTCGACTTCGGTCGCGGCTGGTGGATCGAGGCATCGCACGCGCGCCTGGTGGTGCCGCGCCCGCTCGAGCTGCGCGCCATTCCGATCGCCTGGACACCGGCAACCAACGGAGCGCTCACTGCGCCGATCATCGTGGCGCCGATCCGCACCGAAGAGGACTTCGCTACCTGGCGAGGCAAGCTTGCCGGCAGGATCGTGCTCATCACCTGGCCCGCGCCAGCGCAGGATGAGACGGACCCGGTATTTCAGCGTCTGAGCGATGCCGATCTCGCCAAGCTCGATGTGTACCGGCAGCCGCGCTTCGACCCCGAGGATGCGCAACGTCGGCTCGACCGGATGCGCCTGCGCGCCAAAGTCGACGATTTTCTCGCGAGTGAGGGCGCAGTCGCTTGGGTGCAGATGTCGCGCACCGAAGGCCGTGTGGTGCATGGGGAGGGCTACGCCTTTCAGGCGGGGCGTACGCCCAAGTTGCCCGCGATCGAGCTCGCCGCCGAGGATTACAGACGCCTCGCGCGCCTCGCAAAAATCGGGGAGGTGCGCCTGGAGATCGACAATCGGGTGCACTACGAGGACGCCGACCACAACGCCTACAACATTCTGGCCGATATTCCCGGCAGCGCGCGCAGCGAGTACGTGATGGCAGGCGCGCACCTCGACAGCTGGGTGGCCGGAGACGGCGCTGCGGACAACGGTGCGGGCGCTGCGATCGTGATGGAGTCGGCGCGCATTCTGGCGAGTCTGCGCGTGCAACCCAAGCGCACGATCCGCTTCGCCCTCTGGGCCGGCGAGGAGCAAGGCCTGATCGGCTCGGGTGCCTATGTGGAGCGGCACCTCGCCCATCGTCCCGCCTCCTCCGACCCCGCGATCGCGGCACTCGGGCCGTTCTTCGCACCCGAGACGTACCCGATACAGACGCGTCCCGGGTTCGCCGACCTCTCCGCCTACTTCAACATCGACAACGGCTCCGGAAAGATTCGCGGCATCTACACCGAGGGTAACTTCGCCGTCGTGCCCCTGTTCCGGGAGTGGCTCGCGCCCTTCAAGAGCCTCGGCGCGGTGGCGGTCGTGGCCGAGCCGACCGGCTCCACGGATCACGTCTTCTTCAGCCGCCTGGGCTTGCCCGCGTTTCAGTTCATCCAGGATCCGCTCGACTACGAGACGCGAGTCCACCACACCGATCTCGATACCTTCGATCATCTACGAGCGGATGACCTGCGCCAAGCCTCGGTGGTCCTGGCGGCGGTGCTGCTCGAAGCGGCAAACTCCGCCGGGCCCCTGCCCCGCAAGGTGCTGCCCACGCAGCCGAGCCTCACCGATCCGTTCCACTACCCCGAGCCATCGAGGCCTCGGTAGCATCGCACGGGTGCCATGAGCGAGTCGGCCGACGCTTTCGACCGCTGGATACGCGGAGCCTTCATCGAGCTCAACACCGAGCTCGAGAATCGCTACTTCACACAGGCGGATCGCGCCAACGTGAGCGGTGTCGGCGATGCACTCAAGTGGCAGCTTCGCGATGAGGGGCACTCCCGGGTCGTGGCGCTGCTGCGCGAAGGCAACACGGGCGAGGGCTTCGCGAGCGCCTTCAACGTGCTCGGAAACGTCGGGCTCTACCTTGGGGCCTTGCGACGCCACGAGCTCACGAACCCGGCCACCGAGGAGCGCTCGCCCTTCCCGGAGGCCTCCGCTCTCGCCCTGCACGTCGGAGCCTCGATCGGCATGGCGCCGCGCTTCGCCACGGCTCACCTCGCTACCCACAACCGCTCGATCGATGGCGTACGCAAGAGCTTCACCTCGCTGCGCGATGAGTTCCTCTTCATCGACGAGAACACG
>DATJSR010000306.1:0-16864 GCA_035504015.1 Steroidobacteraceae bacterium | reverse complement strand
CGAGTGCGATGCAGGGGGCAACCCGTAAGCAGCACCACCGTCGGTTCGTCACTGAGCTGGGGCCTCGCGCACAGCCACGGTTGCGTCCATGCATTGTCCGACGGGCTCGACGGGGCCTGCAACTGCGGCTGATCCGAGCATTCGACCCGGGGCGGCGTCGCCATCGGCGGTGCCATTGGCGGCTCGATCGGCGGCAGGTCCGCCCTATGGTCGGCGGGCGCTCGAGCGTTGGGCGGCACGCATCCGCGCATGGCACCGCGGCGGCACACCGGCAGATGCGCAGCAGATCCTGCCCGGCAGGCCAGCTCGCTTGCCCCGAGACGTCTATTGCTTCTTTGATAATACGGATGTGAAGCTGCGCGCCCCGGCGGACGCCAGGCATCTCATGCAACTGCTGCGAGTCGCTCCCGCGTGTGACTCAGCGAGGCAGCCCCGCAAGCCCGCCGGTGTCGCAGCGGCGAGCCCGAGGCCGCAGACCGGTCAATCCGGACAGGGCTGACAGTTGTGCGTGCGCTCCTGGTCGAGACAGGGCTCGTAGGTGGCGATGGAGCAGTAGCGTATACGCTTGCCGATGCTGCGATCGGCTGCTTGCCCCGCGGAGAGCCTGGCGAGTCGCGCCGGATCCTGGACCATCACCTTCTCGAGCTTACCGGTCCTGGTGTCGCGCAGCGTGACGACACCTTTGGCTCTATCGATCGTCACCACGGTGCAGCAGGGCTCGGCTGCCCGCAGCGCCACCGCGCTCAGCGTGGCGCACACCATCGCGCACAGGACGAGCACGAGGCGGATGCCGAGGAGCGGGATTCGGACTGGTGTTGCCATCGCGGCTACTCCTGGGAAATCGCGCGGCCAGGCGCGGGAGCAGCCTATGACGATCCCGCGGGCGGCTCTACCCTGGCGTGGGCTTGACGGGCGAAGCGCTCTCCTGCACGTGCACTATTGCATGTGCCAGCCGTGGCTCACGACCAGCGATTGCCCCGTGAGCGCATTGGACTCGAACGAGGCGAAGAAGAGTGCGGCCTGTGCCACGTCCTGCACGGTCGTGAACTCGCCATCGGCCGTCTGCGAGAGCATCACCTGACGCACCACCTGCTGCTCGGTGAGCCCCAGCGCGCGCGCCTGCTCGGGGATCTGTCGCTCGACGAGCGGGGTGCGCACGAAGCCCGGACAGATGGTGTTGGCGCGCACACCGTGCTCGGCACCCTCGCGCGCCACGGCCTTCGCCAGGCCGATGAGCCCGTGCTTCGCCGTGACGTAGGGTGCCTTGAGGAGCGAGGCCTCCTTCGAATGTACCGACCCCATGTAGATGATGCTGCCGCGGCGCTGGCGATACATGGCAGGCAATACCGCGCGCGTGGCGAGAAAGGCACCATCGAGGTGCACGGCGAGCAAGCGTCTCCAGTCGGCAAAGGCGAGCTTCTCGATGGGAGAGACAATCTGAATGCCGGCATTGCACACGAGCACGTCGATGCGCCCGAAGCGCTTGAGCACGCGCGCCATGGCGCGCTCGACCTGCGCCTCGCGCGTCACGTCCATCGCCACCGCGAGCGTTTGTGCACCAGCGGCGCCAATGGCTGAGGCGGCCGTCTGCGCCGCCGTCGTATCGATGTCCGTGATCGCGACCTTCGCCCCCGCGCGCGCAAACGTCGCGGCGATCTCGAGTCCGATCCCACTGGCCGCGCCGGTGATGACGGCCACCTGATCCTGCAGGCTGCCCGCGGCGGCGCGCTCCTGCCGTGTGCTCATGATGCCGAATCGATCGAGGCCAGGAAGCGGTCGATGGCGGCAAGGGCCTCGGGCTCATCGAGCAGCGGCGCGTGACCCCGGTTGGCCACGGTCAGTTGCTGCAGATCCGCCTTCTCACGTGCCATGCGCTCGACGGTTGCCGCGCTCAGGATGTCCGAGTGCGCGCCGCGAACGACGAGCAGCGGCACCGCGCGCGCCATCGCGTATAAGGGCCAGAGGTCGGCCTGGGGCGAGGGGGGCGCGCGAAACGCATCGGCAATGTGCGGGTCCATGTCTGCGACGGGCACCCCGCTCGCACTCTCGCGATAGCCCTGGCGCGCGTACTCGAGCCACTGCGCATCGGTGAGGCCCGGCAGGGCGCTGCCGTAGACCACACGGGCCTGCGCCGCCGCCTCGGCCCAGTTGCTGACGGGGGGCAGCTTTCCGGCGTAGGAGGCGATGCGACGCAGGCCCGCGGGATCGATCTCCGGCCCCGCATCATTCAGCACCACCCCGGCGATACGCGTCGCCCTCGTGGCCGCCAACACCAGCCCGATGAGGGCGCCGAGGGAGGTGCCGATCACCACCGTGCGCGCAATGCCGCGCGCATCGAGCAGCGATACCACGTCCTCGACGTAGGTCATCAGCTGATAGTTCTGCGGCTGCGGATCCCAGGCCGAGCGGCCGCGACCACGCAGGTCCGCTGCGATCACTTCGCGCCCGGCGCGCAGGTGACTCGCGAGCTTGGCGAAGTCGCGGCTGTTGCGCGTGAGGCCCGGCAGACACAGCACGGGCACTGCTGCACCGGAGCCCGCGCCCTTGGCAGCCGGGTAGACAGCCGCATACAGACGCAGTCCGTCCCTGCCGTCGTAGAAGTAATCGGTAGCGACGCTATTCATGAGGGCGTTCCCAGTTGCGCCCCCAGCGAGGCGTAATCTCTTCGCAGCTCGCGCTTGAGCACCTTGCCGTTCGGGTTTCGGGGCAGGCTGTCGCGCCACACGAGTGCCCCGATGCGCTGCTGTTTGCCCACGCGGGCATTGGTCCATTCCATCAGCGCGGTCGCATCGACCGAGCTTCCCGGACGTGCCACGACGACGGCGAGCGGCGTCTCGCCCCAGCGCTCGCTCGGGACGCCGACCACGGCGATGTCCGCCACGGCAGGATGCTCGCGCATGACGGCCTCGATATCCGCGGGGTAAATATTCTGGCCGCCGGAGAGGATCATGTCCTTCTTGCGATCGACGATGTAGAGGAATCCTTCGGCATCGAGTCTGCCGAGATCCCCCGTACGCAGCCATTGGCGTCCGGTTGCATCGGTCCAGCTGGCCTCGCGGTTCGCCTGCTCCTGCTCATGGTAGCCCGCCATGACGAGTCGTCCGCGGCCAACGATCTCGCCGGTCTCACCCGCAGCGAGCTCGCGGTCGTCTTCGCCCAGGATTCGGATGTCGGTTCCGAGCACCGGCTTGCCGACCGAGCGCAGCTTGCGCTCGAAATCCTCGGGCTGCAGGATCGTGAACAGCCCCTCGGTGAGCCCATACAGCTCGATCAGGTCGCAGTGGAACTCGCTCGCGAACGCGCGCTTCACGGCAGCGGGAAGCGACGCACCGCAGCACATCAGTGTCTCGAGGCTGACGGTGTCAAAGCTGCCGCGCTCTGGGTACTCCAGCAGCCGCTGCAGCTGCACGGGCACGAAGGCTCCGTGCGTGATGCGCTCGCGCTCGATGAGTGCAAGCGCATCAGGCGCGGTAAAGGCTCGCAGCAGCACGCTCGTGCCACCGACGAGGATGGTCGTCAGTAGGGTGACCCAGCTGATGTTCGAGAACAATCCGAGGGAGATGAGGTTGCGGCAACCGCTGCGGTAGCGCAGCGCGAGCGCCACGTCGTAAGCCCAGTGCATGCGGCATGCGTGGGTGTGCACGATTCCCTTCGGGTGTGCAGTGGTACCGGAGCTGTAGATCAGATTGCACTCGTCATCGGGCGCGATCGCGACCTGCGGATCGGTGGCCTGCTGCGCGGCGCAGAGCCCATGGAATTCGAGCCACCCCTGCCGCGGCGGCTCGCAGCCGACATAGAGGCGTGCTCGGAGGGCTCCCGCACGGCGCAGCTCATCGATCCGCACGCAATGCGGGCCGCTCGCGAATACCACGCTGCAGGAGGCGTCGGCGCACATGCCTGCCACGGCGGCATTGGTGATGAAGGTATTCAGCGGCACCGCCACGGCACCGGCGCGCAGGATCCCAAAGAGCGCGAGCAGCGTCTCGAACCGGGTGTCCATGAGGAGCGCGACCCGCTCGCGCGGGGCCACTCCGAGCGCCGCCAGCGCATGGGCCACGCGGGCCGTACCGGCTGCAAACTCGCCCCACGTGAGTGTCACTTCACCATCGACGAACGCCGGCTGCTCGCCCAGCCAGCGCCCATTCTGCGCGATCAGGTCCGGCACCAACGGCGAGGGTGCTTGGAACCTGAGCACGCCCGAAGCCCTAGTAGTGGTAGCTGACCGTCACGCCGTAGGTGCGCGGCGGGCCGTAGTAGCCGATCTCGCTCACCCCGCCTGAGAAGGTGTAAGTGGGTGGTGCAGCGAGCGGCGGCGGCCCGAACTCGTATCCCGCAACACGATAGTACTTGTTGGTCAGGTTCTTGCCGTCGAAGGAGATGCGCCAGTGATCGTCGCCGCTCGTGTAGGCGAGATCTGCGTTGATCACGCCGTAGCCGGGCTGGTCGGTGGCGGTGAAGGCGCTGACGGTCGTTCCGGTCTTGGCGTAGGTGCGGTAATCGAATTCCGCCCGCGCCATGAGCGTGCCGCTGCCCACATTCCAGATATAGGACTGATTCTCCGCGAACGTCCAGTGCGGCGCCTCGATGGGGCTCTGAGTGCTTGCCAGATCGACCGAAGTGACACCGGGCGTGCAACCCGGCGTGAGCTGGGTGAGCCCGACCAGAAAGATATTGCAGGGCTCGATGTAATTCTTGAAGTAAGAATCCAGATAGCCCACATTGGCGCCGAATGTCAGAGTCCGCATGGGCTTCCACACGGTCTGAAGCTCGGCGCCCTCGTTGATCTGCTTGCCGGCATTGGTCGTGTAGGTGACGTTGGTGATGGTGGTCGGAGGCACGTACACGAATTCCTGCAGCTCCTCCTGCGCATTGGTATACGGATCGTAGAACACGTCCACGTTGAGCAGCAGGGTGTCGTCGAGCCACGTCGACTTCAAGCCCAGCTCGTAATTGTTGGCGACCTCGGCGTTATAGCCGTTCCTGGTGGTAGGTGTCAGCGTGGCGTTGCCGCGCATGTCGAAGCCGCCGCTCACGAAGCCGCGGCTGTAGAGCACGTAGACCATCAGGTCCTTGGTGAGGTGGTAGTCGAGGCCCACGCGCGGGTCGAAGGCCACGAAATCGCGCTGGCCCGTATAGTCGGTTGCGATGGAAGTGGCGATATCCCCGATTCCCGGTGGCGCCTGCGATGGCCACTGGAACGCCACTCCGGGCTGCAGCTGATTGGTCCCCACCCAGTCTTCCTGGTAGACCGGAGCCGTGATCTTATCCTCGTTCCAGCGCAGACCTACATCGAGGTTCAGGCTGTCGATGAGCTTCCAGGTGCTGTCACCGTAGACGGCCTCGCTCTTGGTGTCGGTGCAGCCGGAGACGAGCTCGGTGATGTATTCGGGGAATCCGAACAAGGGCAGCGTCACCGGCGCCAGGGTACCCACATCGGCATCGTACGCGCCGCACGCATGGCTGTTCATGAAGAACAGGCCGCCCACGGCCTTGACCTCGTCGTTCGTGAAGGTCAGCTGGCCCTCCCCGGAGGTCTGCTGATCGTGATAGAAGCCGTCGACGTCGAACAGGTTGTTCGCGGTCTCGGAAAAGTTGATGAACTGCTGGCCGTGGCCCTCGTAGTAGGCACCGATGATCTTCAGGGCGAGCTCGCTCGTCAGATCCTGGGTGTAGGTCGCTGAGAAACCCTGACGATGGAAGAAGTCGCGGTTCGCCGGCAGGTTGTCGTACATATCGAACGGATTGCTGAGCGGCGGGGCGTTCGGCGTAACGAACGGGAACGCGGGCGCGCCGAAGGCCGGGAGGTCCAGCAACTGCGTTGACCCGTTGAAGTAATCGTTGAGCCGCTGGCCGCCAGAGGCATTGGAATTATCGAGGATGTCGTCCGCAATCAGCTTGAGCTTGGAGCTCTCGCCCCACGTGATCGTCAGGTTGGCGCGCCCGGCCTGGATGTCCTTGTTCGAGAGGGCGACGCCGAGGGGGCTCTGCGCGGGCTGAGGCACGCCCGGCTGCGCCACGACCTCGCCATACCCATTGTTCTGGAACGACCCCAACGCGATGCCGAAATAAACATGATCGGCAATCACCGGGATGGATCCGTAGAGCTTGAAGTCGCGCTCGCCGTAGTTGCCGCCGGTGGCGGTGACGGTCACCGTTGCCGGCCCAGCGATGTCGCGTGTGACGTAGTTGATCGCACCGGCGATGGTGTTCTTGCCGTACAGCGTACCCTGGGGGCCGCTCAGCACCTCGAGGCGGCTGACATCGAGGATGTCGAGCAAGGCCGCCTGCGGACGCGCCAGGTACACATCGTCGATATAGATGCCCACGGCGGGCTGAAAGCCCCACAGAGGATCGCTCTGACCGACCCCGCGCAGATACACGTTGATGGTGCTGCTGGTGGCGCGATCCTGGGAGATCTTCAGGTTCGGCACGTCGCTCTGCAGATCCTCCAGGTTCGTGATGTCATCGTCCTGGATTGTCTCGGCCGTGATCGCATTCACGGTCATCGGCACGTTCTGCAACTGCTCGCTGCGACGCCGTGCCGTGACGACCACCTCCTGGAGCCCGGTGCCCTCGGCATTCGCGCCGCTGGAGCCGGGTGGCGAGTTGGCGGCGGGTGCCGCCTGCGCTGCGGCGGCGGTGGTGCTCGCGGTGGCGGCCGCCGCGCTATCGGTGTCGGCGAAAGCCTCAACGCCCGCCAGCGGCAGGCAACAGCAAAGGAGCGCAACGTATGGCGTGCGGAACATGCTCATCCCCCTCTGACGGCGACTTGCGCTTGTTGCGATTGCGGGTCGTCTTCGGTATTGAACGATCGTTGAATCATATTTCAGCGATCGTTGAACTGCAATCACCAGTTGAGAAAGCAAGCGCTGCGGCGCAGCGCCGGCGCGCCCTCGCCGCGCTTGCAGCGACAGTCCGGACGATGGTCGGGCCGGCGGTTTAGAATGCCGCCAAGCCTATGCCCGCACGCAAGCGCACCACCAAGGACAAGCTCATGGACGCCGCCGAGAAACTGTTCGCGCGGCGCGGCTTTCATGGCACCTCGCTGCGTGACATAACCGGTGAGGCCGGAGTAGACCTCGCCCTCGTCAACTATCACTTCGGCGGCAAGCAGCAGCTGCTCGCCGCGGTGGTCGATCGCCGCGGTAGCGTGCTCAATCAGGAGCGCCTACAGCGTCTCAACGAGGCGCGTTTGCGCGCGGCTCCCGGCGCACCGACCATCGAGGAGGTGGTGGCAGCCTTCTTCGATCCGATTCTCGAGCGCCTCGCTCACGCCGGCCCCGGCTGGCACAGCTACTTCTCGTTGCTCGCCTACGTGAACAACTCGCCCGAGTGGGGCCGCAAGCTCATGCACGCGACCTTCGATGGCACGGTGCGGGAGTTCATTCGCGCCTTGATGCAGTCGCTGCCCGAGGCGGCGCCGGAGGACATCTTCTGGGGCTACAACTTCCTGACCGGTGCGCTCACGCTCTCGCTCGCCGAGACCGGGCGTCTCGATGCGCTCTCCGACGGGCTGTGCCGCTCGAACGATGTGGCAGCCTTGAAGGCAAGGCTTGGCCCGTACGTCACCGCCGGCCTGCGCGGACTCGCGCAGCGCCGGTGCTGAGGGGTTGGCCCGGCCGGGTCGCCTCGGCGGGCCGGTTCTGGTCTAATTCGCGCCAGCCATGGAAAGCGCCCGCGACATAACCGGCTATCGCCGGTACTGGGCGGCACGTCTGCTACCGGCACCGTTTCTGCCGATGACGCGTGCCGAGATGGACGCGCTCGGCTGGGACGCCTGCGATGTGATTCTGGTGACGGGTGATGCCTACGTGGATCATCCGAGCTTCGGCATGGCCATCATCGGCCGGGTGCTCGAAGCGCAGGGTTTTCGCGTCGGCATCATCGCGCAACCCGATTGGCACGGCCCGGAGCCGTTTGCTGCGCTCGGTCGGCCCACGCTCTTCTTCGGTGTGACGGCTGGCAACATGGACTCGATGGTCAATCGCTACACGGCGGACCGGCGCCTGCGCAGCGACGATGCCTATACGCCGGCAGGCGCGGGCGGCAAGCGGCCCGACCGCGCCGTCATCGTGTACGCCCAGCGCCTGCGCGAGGCGTTCAAAGACGTGCCGATCGTGATCGGCGGCATCGAGGCCTCCTTGCGCCGTATCGCGCATTTCGATTACTGGTCGGAGAAGGTGCGCCGCTCGATTCTGCTCGATGCGAAGGCAGATCTGCTCGTGTACGGCAACGCCGAGCGTCAGATCTGCGAGATCGCGCACCGGCTCGCTGCCGGCGAGCCCATCGCTGCGCTCACCGACCTGCGCGGCACGGCCTTCGTGCGCCGCGGGCTGCCCGAGGGCTGGATCGAGATCGACTCGCGGCATCTCGATGCACCCGGCCCCCTCAACGCGCCCGTCGATCCCTACGCCATGGAGGGCGGCGCGCCGGCCGATGCGGTGCAGAGCGCACTCGGGCAGGCCGCTGCATCCGCCGCCGCCCCGGCGCCCGCCGCGCCTTGCGGCACGGCCCAGCCCGCGGGCGGCGAGCGTGTCGTGCGCTTCGCCAGACGGGTCAAGAACGCCGAGCGCGAGCACAGCGTGATCCGCATGCCTGCCTTCGAGCAAGTGAGCACCGATCCGGTGCTCTACGCGCATGCTTCCCGCATCCTGCATCTGGAGTCGAACCCCGGTAATGCACGCGCGCTGGTGCAGCGTCACGGCGATGTCGATGTCTGGCTCAATCCGCCGCCGCTGCCCCTGAGCACGCGCGAGCTCGACTTCGTGTACGAGCTGCCCTATCAGCGCCGAGCCCACCCGCTGTACGCGGATGCGCCGATCCCCGCCTACAAGATGATCCGCTTCTCGGTGGCGATCCAGCGCGGCTGCTTCGGTGGCTGCACCTTTTGCTCGATCACCGAGCACGAGGGACGCATCATCCAGAGCCGCTCCGAGGAGTCGGTGCTGCGGGAGATCGAGACCGTGCGTGATCGCGTGCCGGGCTTCACCGGCGTGATCTCCGATCTCGGCGGCCCGACGGCCAACATGTATCGCCTGGCGTGCAAGAGCCGTGAGGTGGAGCGCGCCTGCCGCCGCCCCTCGTGCGTGTACCCCGGGATCTGCCCGAATCTCAACACCGATCACGCGCCGCTCATTCGCCTGTATCGGCGGGCGCGCGCGCTGCCCGGCATCCGCAAGGTGCTGATCGCCTCGGGGGTGCGCTACGACCTCGCGATCGAGTCGCCCGAGTACGTGAAGGAACTGGTGCAGCATCACGTCGGCGGCTATTTGAAGATTGCGCCGGAGGCGATCGCCGAGGGACCGCTCTCGAAGATGATGAAGCCCGGCGTCGCTGCCTACGATCGCTTCAAGGCGCTCTTCGAGCGCTACTCACGCGAGGCGGGCAAGGAGCAGTACCTCATCCCGTACTTCATCGCCGCGCACCCGGGCACGAGCGATCAGGACATGCTGGAGCTGGCGCTGTGGCTCAAGCGTCATGGCTTCCGTGCCGATCAGGTGCAGGCATTCCTGCCCTCCCCGATGGCCACCGCGACCGCGATGTACCACAGCGGCAGAAACCCGCTGCGGCGCATCTCGCGAAGCAGCGAGAGTGTGCACATCCCCAAGGGCCTCAAGGTGCGCCGCCTGCACAAGGCATTCCTGCGCTATCACGACCCGCACAACTGGCCGCTGCTGCGCGAGGCGCTGAGGCGCATGGGACGCGCCGATCTGATCGGGCCGGGAAAGCAGCAGCTGGTTCCTGCCTGGCAGCCGGCCGCAACGGGTGACAAGCAGGAGGGGCAGCGCCGGGCTGCCCGCCCCTTTCACACCCAGCACACCGGATTGCCGCGCACGCCGCGTACGCGTCGGCGCGCACCCCGCCCCTGAGAGGCACTGCGGAGCGCGCGCTGCGCGCGGCTTGCTGCTGCTGCCGCAGGCGCAGCGTGATCGCAACCGAAGCGCAGCGGCGGGCGTATCATGGAGCGCGTGAGCATCCGCCAATCGCACCTGCCCAAGCGCTCGCTTCGCTCGTGGCCGCTCTTCGGCCTGGTGATGTTGGGGGTGGCAGCGGCGCAGGTTCCGGCACCCGCGGGCTCCGCCGCCGGGGTCGCCGCCGTGTTGCCGATTCGCGGTGCGATCGGGCCGGCGACCAGCCGCTACGTCGAGCGCGGCATCGCCGCTGCACAGGCTCGCGGGGACAAACTCGTGATTCTCGAGCTCGATACTCCCGGCGGCCTCGATACGGCGATGCGCGACATCATCCATGCGATCCTCGCCGCCGAAGTACCCATCGTCGGCTACGTGGCTCCGCCGGGTGCGCGCGCTTCAAGCGCCGGCACCTACATTCTCTACGCCTGCCCCGTCGCGGCCATGGCGCCGGCGACCAACCTCGGCGCCGCCACGCCCATCTCGATCGGCGGACCCTCGACGCCCAGCCCGCAGCCTGAGCCTGCATCGGGCAATGGCACGGCGGGCAGCTCCGCGAGCCGCGGCTCCGGGGCGGGTGGCACGGGCGGCAGCTCCGCCACGAGCGGCCCCTCGGCCGCCCCGGCCGCGCGCCCCGATGCGGCGCTCACCGCCGAGGAGCGCAAGGCCATCAACGATGCCGTCGCCTATATCCGCGGACTGGCAGAGCTGCGCGGCCGCAACGCGGACTGGGCGGAGCAGGCGGTGCGGGGCGCTGCCAGCCTCAGCGCCACTGCCGCGCTGCGCGACCACGTCATCGATCTCATCGCACCGACGCTTCCGGACCTGCTGCGCAAGCTCGATGGGCGGCAAGTGCGGCTCGGGGAGCGCACCGTGGTGCTCGCCACCGCCGGGCTGCGCATCGAGCACATCGAGCCGGACTGGCGCACGCGGCTGCTCTCGGTCATCACGCACCCGACCGTTGCCTACGGGCTCATGCTGATCGGCATCTATGGGCTGCTGTTCGAGGGCTACAACCCCGGATTCATGCTGCCGGGCGTGGTCGGCGCCATCTCGCTGCTGCTCGCGCTTTTCGCCTTCCAGATCCTGTCGGTCAACTACGCGGGACTCGCCCTCATCGCGGTCGGCGTCGGCATGATCGTCGCGGAGTTCTTCCTGCCGACATTCGGCTCACTCGGGGTCGGAGGGCTCATCGCCTTCGTCGCCGGATCGATCATTCTGCTCGACAGCGACGTGCCGGGCCTCAATATTGCGATGCCGGTGATCAGTGGTGTGGCCGTCGCAGGCGGCACCATCCTGTTCGGCATCGTCTACGTCGCCACTCGCTCGCTGCGCCGTCCCGTGATCACGGGCTCTCAGGCGATGGTCGGGGCTGCCGCCGAAGCATTCGAGGATTTTTCCGAGCACGGACGCGTGCGCTACGGGGGCGAGATCTGGAACGCGCGCACCAGCGTGCCGCTGCGCTCGGGGCAGCCGGTACGCATCGTGCGCGTGCAGGGGCTCACGGTGTGGGTGGAGCCGGCCTGAAGGCCGCTCTCGGGGGAGTGCTACATGCCAACGTTCATCGTCGTCGTCGTGGTCGTGATCGCGGCCTTCATCTTCACGGCCATTCGTGTGCTCAAGGAGTACGAGCGTGGCGTCATGTTCTCACTCGGGCGCTTCGCCGGCGTCAAGGGGCCGGGACTGATCCTGGTGTGGCCGATCGTGCAGCAGATGATCAAGGTGGACCTGCGCGTCATCACGCTGGAGGTGCCGAAGCAGGACGTGATTCTGCGCGACAATGTCTCCGTCAAAGTGAGCGCGGTCGTCTATTTCCGGGTGGTCGATCCGGCGAAGGCGGTGATCCAGGTCGCAAACCCCTATGAGGCCACGAGCCAGCTGGCGCAGACCACGCTGCGCTCGGTGCTGGGGCAGCACGAGACCGACGAGATGCTCTCCCAGCGCGACAAGCTCAACGGCGATATCCAGCACATCCTCGACCAGAACACCGATGCGTGGGGCATCAAGGTCGCGAACGTGGAGATCAAGCACGTCGATCTCGACGAGACGATGATCCGCGCCATGGCGCGTCAGGCTGAGGCCGAGCGCTCGCGGCGCGCGAAGATCATCAATGCCGAGGGCGAGAAGCAGGCGGCCGAGACGCTGGTCGCGGCGGCACAGGCGCTCGGGCGCGACCCCAGAGCCCTGCAGCTGCGCTATCTGCAGACGCTCGCGGACATCTCCACCGAGCGCACATCCGTCATCGCCTTCCCGCTGCCGCTCGATCTGA
Organism: Steroidobacteraceae bacterium; assembly: GCA_035504015.1. Taxonomy (GTDB): domain Bacteria; phylum Pseudomonadota; class Gammaproteobacteria; order Steroidobacterales; family Steroidobacteraceae; genus JASHUC01. Next base: position 4,687 of record DATJSR010000306.1, on the reverse strand, counting down.
TCACTCCGTTCCTGCAGCGCAGCTCCGGTGGCTGAGGTTCGCGCCGCGCGCCGCGTCTCGCCGCTGCAAGTGCTTGCCCGCTTGGCATGACGAGCTCGCGCTGGATTCTCGGCACCGCCGGCGCGCTGCTCGTGCTCGCGACCGTGCTCGGTGCGCTCGGGGCGCACGCGCTCGCCACGCGATTCGACGCGCAGCGGCTCGCCGTGTACGACACCGCCGTGCGCTATCACTTCTATCACGCGCTCGGACTTCTCGGGATCGGGCTTGCGGCGCGCTACCTCGATGGCGCGCTGCTGCGCGCGGCGGCGTGGCTGGTGCTCGCGGGCGTGCTGCTGTTCTCGGGCAGTCTCTATGCGCTGTGCTTCGGAGCGCCGCGTCCCCTAGGCATCGTCACCCCCGTGGGAGGTGTGGCGCTGATCGCCGGGTGGAGCCTCTTTGCGATCGCTGCCTGGCGCGGGTGATGACGGGATGACGGATCTTCAGGGGCTGAGCGCGCGCATCGAGAGCTTGCTGCGCCCCGATACGCTGCTCGGGGCCGTCGGCTACCTGCTGCTCTTCTGCATCATTGCATCGCTCCTCGCGCGCGCCTTGCGGCTCACCATCGAGACCGCGGTGAGCCACACGCCTGCCGACCACGTCGATCGCACCGCGATCAACTTCCTGCGTCAGCTCGGCGTGCTCATCATCTGGATATTCGTGCTCGCGCTGTATGCGCACCTCATCCCCGCGCTGCGCGCGCTCGGCACAGCGATGCTGGCCGGTGCGAGCGTCGCCTCGATCGTGCTCGGGCTCGCCGCCCAGAGCACGCTCGGCAATCTCGTCGCCGGGATCGCGATCCTCATCTATCGGCCGTTTCGTCTCGGGGACCTGCTGCAGATCAGCGGCCCCACGGGACCGGAGATCGGCACGGTCGAGCTGCTCTCGCTCGGCTACACCATTCTCGCGACGCAGGATGGGCGCAAGGTCATCGTGCCGAACAGCCTGGCGATCAGCCAGATCGCCGTGAATCTCAACGCGTATGCCGCCAATAACGCGCTCACGCTCGCCTTCTGGGTGCCGCGGGCACAGCTCGCGAGCGCTCGCTTGCTCGCCATCACGCTGGCACAGCAGCACGGCCTGCACGTGCTCGGCTGCTTCGTCGTCAAGTCGGATGCCCAGTCCGCGCAGCTCTCGCTCGCGGTGCAGCCGCCACTGCCGGCCGCGGCGCTGCGTGCGCAGGATCTGCCGCAGGAGCTGGCGCGGGTGCTGGGCGAGGCGGGTATTGCGACGCCTGCCGGCAAGGATGCGCCCGTGCTCGGCTCGAGCTGAGCTGCAAATGGCGGCTGCTCCGCGCGCGGCGGTTCCGAGTGGACTGCCCATCGATGGCGCTCTGCCCGAGCTGCGCGAGGTGCTCGCGCACCGCACACGCGCGGTGCTGGTGGCCGAGCCCGGTGCGGGCAAGAGCACGGTGGTGCCGCTCGCGCTGCTCGAGGAGCCCTGGGCGCAAGGCAAGCGCCTGATCGTGCTCGAGCCCCGGCGTCTGGCGGCGCGCGCGGTCGCGCAGCGCATGGCGTCGACGCTCGGCGAGAGCCTCGGCCAGAGGGTCGGACTGCGGATGCGGCTCGAGACCCGCATCTCGCGTGCCACGCGCATCGAGGTCGTCACCGAGGGCGTCCTCACGCGATTGCTGCAGGAGGACCCGGCTCTCGAGGGGACGGCGGCGCTGCTCTTCGATGAGTTCCACGAACGCAGCCTGCAGGCGGACCTGGGTCTCGCGCTCGCGCTCGATGCTCAGGCGCTGCTCTGTCCCGCCCTACGCGTGCTCATCATGTCCGCAACGCTCGATGCGCCGGCAGTGGGCGCGTGGCTGGACGCAGCGGTGATCCAGGTGACAGGTCGTTTGCATCCGGTTGCCACACGCTTTGTCGGCCGTGGTGCGCCTTCCTTGGCTGCGAGGGGCCAGCCGCGCGATGCCGAGTCACTCGAGCGACGTGTCGCCCGGGCGGTGCTCCAGGGGCTGCGCGAGGAGCCCGGGGACGTGCTCGTCTTTCTGCCGGGCGGCGCGGAGATCCGCCGTACCCAGGCGCTGCTCGAGGCGGCCAGCGAGCCAGGCGTGCGCGTGCATGCGCTTTACGGTGATCTGCCTGCCGCCGAGCAGGATGCCGCGCTCGCGCCGGCGGCTTCGGGCACCCGCAAGGTGATCCTCGCAACCAACATCGCCGAGACCAGCCTCACGGTCGAGGGGATACGCGTGGTGGTTGATTCCGGACTGGTGCGCCGCGCGGTGTTCGATCCGGTGAGCGGGATGAGCTCCCTCACGACGCAACGTATCTCGCGCGCATCGGCGGAGCAGCGCCGTGGACGCGCCGGACGGCTGCAGCCGGGGGTTGCGTATCGGCTCTGGAGCGAGGAGGCGCACCGCACGCTTGCGTCCGCGGCTGCCGCGGAGATTCTCGAGGCAGACCTCGCCGGGCTTGCTCTAGAGCTCGCCGCCTGGGGCACGCGCGATGCGGCCACGCTGCGTTGGCTCGATGCACCCCCGCCCGCCATGCTCTCGAGCGCGCAAGACCTGCTGCGGCGGCTCGGCGCGCTCGATGCCGCGGGTCGCATCAGCGCGCATGGCCGCCGCATGGCGCAGCTCGGTACGCATCCGCGCCTCGCGCACCTGCTGCTCGAGGCACGGGAGCGGGGGCTGGGCACCCTCGGGGTGCTGCTCGCGGCGCTGCTGTCCGAGCGTGATCTGCTCGCGGGCGCGCCCGAGCGCGATGCCGACGTGCGTACGCGCCTCGAGCTGCTGCGTCAGGAGCGCAGCGCACCCCGAAGCACCGCCGTGCACCGCGCGGCGCAGACGCTCGCGCGCCAGCTCGGTGTGAGCCTGGATGTGCCGGCCGCGCTCGGCTCGCAGCTCGCGCAGGTCGGCCTGCTGCTCGCCTTTGCCTATCCCGATCGCATCGGACTGCGCCGCCCCGGCGCGAGTGGCCGCTACCTGCTCGCGAACGGGCGCGGCGCGATGTTCACGAACGCAGAGCCGCTCGCTCGCGAGGAGCTGATCGTCGCCGCCGATCTCGATGACCGCGAGCGTGAGGCGCGCATTCTGCTCGCCGCCCCGCTCGATCGTACGGCGCTCGAGCAAGCCTTCGCCCCGCAACTCGAGCGGCGCACCGAAGTCGGCTGGAGCGAGCGCGAGGAGGGGGTGATCGCCCGCGAGACCGTGAGTCTCGAGGCGCTCGTGCTGGAGGAGCGGCCGCTGAGCCCTGTGCCGCCGCAGCTCGCTCGGGAGGCACTGCTCGCCGGCCTGCGCCAGCTGGGCCTGGAGGTGCTGCCCTGGACGCGTGAGGCACGCGAGCTGCAGGCGCGGCTCGCATTCGTGCGCAGGCTCGACGCGGATGCGGATGCAGAGACTTGGCCGGCGAGCGACGATGCGACGTTGCTCGCCACGCTCGAGGAGTGGCTGTCGCCGTGGCTCGAGGGGCTCACGCGCCGCGCACACCTGGCGCGCATCCCGCTGCTCGATGCCTTGCAGGGGCGGCTCAGCTGGACGCAGCGCCAGCGGCTCGACGCTTTGGCGCCGACGCATCTCACCGTGCCGAGCGGCACGCGCGCGCGCATCGACTATGAGGATGAGAACGCCCCGCTCGTGGCGGTGCGCCTGCAGGAGCTGTTCGGGCTCGAGCAAAGTCCGCGCATCGGCGGCGGTCGTGTCGCGCTCACCTTCCGACTGCTCTCTCCCGCGCAACGACCCGTGCAGATCACCCGCGATCTGGCGAGCTTCTGGCGCGGCGGCTACGCGCAGGTGCGCAAGGACCTGCGAGGCCGCTATCCGAAGCACTACTGGCCGGAGGACCCTCTTCAGGCCGAGCCGACGAGACGCACGCGCCCACGCGGCCGCCCAGGCGCTTGACGCCCGGGCGCTTAGTCGGCCGTCTGCGCAGCACGAACGCGCAGCGCCACGCGGGCGGCTCGAGCGCTCCCGCGTGACGCGAGGCAGGACGAGCAGGCGGGAGCTGAGCGAGCGGGGCGCTCACCGCATCTCCAGGGGCTGGGGCTGCGCGGGTCGGGGAAAGACGCGCTCGAGCTCGGCGAGCTCCGACTCACTCAGCGGCTTTGCCAGCACCTGCACATTCTCGCGCAGCCGCTCGCGCTGCCCGGTCTTCGGAATGACGATGGTATCCGGCTGCGCAAGCAACCAGCCCAAGGCGAGCTGGGCGGGTGTGCGGCCGCTGCGCCGAGCAAGCTCGCCAAGCTCGCGATCCTTCATGAGCTTGCCATGGTCGAAGGGCGAGTAGGCCATCACCGGCACGTGGTGCTGGCGCAGCCAGGGAAGCAGATCGTGCTCGATGTTGCGGTGTGCGAGGTTGTAGAGCACCTGGTTGGTCGCCACCGCAGCGCCCCCCTGCAGCTCCGCGAGCTCGCGCATGTCGGCGACATCGAAGTTGCTCACCCCGAAGTGACGGATCTTTCCCTGGTTCTGCAGTCTCAGGAATGCCTCCAGGGTCTCGCCGAGGGGGATCTCCCCGCGCCAATGCAGCAGGTACAGATCGATGCGGTCGGTGCGCAGCCGCGTCAAGCTGCGCTCACAGGCAGCCACCGTGCCCTCCCTGGAAGCGTTGCGCGGGTAAATCTTGCTGACCAGAAACACACGGTCGCGTGCGCCGGCCAGCGCCTCACCGATCAGCGACTCGGCACGTCCCTCACCATACATCTCAGC
>DATJSR010000305.1:0-8670 GCA_035504015.1 Steroidobacteraceae bacterium | reverse complement strand
TCCGCCATTGCCGTGCGCTACAACGACACGGTGGTGCGTCAGTTCACGATCATGACGATCATCTGGGGCATCATCGGCATGGCGGTCGGGATGCTCATCGCGGCGGAGCTCATCTGGCCGCAGCTGTCCTTCGGCCTGCCGTGGCTCGCTTACGGGCGGCTGCGCCCGCTGCACACCAATGCAGTGATCTTCGCCTTCGGCGGCTCGGCGCTCTTTGCCACCTCCTATTACGTGGTGCAGCGGACCTGCCACGTGCGACTGTTCTCGGATCGGCTCGCGGCCTTCACCTTCTGGGGCTGGCAGAGCGTGATCGCACTCGCCGTCATCAGTCTGCCGATGGGCTGGACGAGCGCCAAGGAGTACGCCGAGCTCGAGTGGCCGATCGATGTGCTGATTGCGGTGGTGTGGGTCGCCTACATCGTCGTGTTCTTCGGCACGCTCATCCGGCGCAAGGTGTCGCACATCTACGTGGCGAACTGGTTCTTCGGCGCCTTCATCGTCACCACCGCCGTGCTGCACATCGTGAACAGCGCGGAGCTTCCCCTGACGCTCACCAAATCCTACTCCGCATATGCCGGCACGGCCGATGCCATGGTCGAGTGGTGGTACGGTCACAATGCGGTCGGATTCTTCCTGACCGCGGGCTTTCTCGGCATGATGTACTACTTCGTGCCGAAGCAGGCGGGGAGGCCGATCTACTCCTACCGCCTCTCGATCGTGCACTTCTGGGCCCTGATCTCCGTGTACATGTGGGCGGGCCCGCATCATCTGCACTACTCGACGCTGCCCGACTGGGCACAAACCCTCGGGATGGTGTTCTCGCTGATCCTGCTCGCGCCCTCCTGGGGCGGCATGATCAACGGCATCATGACCCTCTCGGGGGCCTGGTACAAACTGCGCACCGATCCGATCCTCAAGTTCCTCATCGTGGGGCTGTCCTTCTACGGCATGTCGACCTTCGAGGGGCCGATGCTGTCGATCAAGAGCGTCAATGCGCTCTCGCATTTCACCGACTGGACCATCGGACACGTGCATTCGGGGGCGATCGGCTGGGTCGCCATGACCACGATCGGCTCGGTCTATGTGCTGATCCCGCGCCTCTATGGCCAGCGCCAGATGTGGAGCACGCGCCTGATCGACTGGCACTTCTGGGTCACGACCATCGGTGTGGTGCTCTACATCACCGCGATGTGGGTGGCGGGCATCATGCAGGGACTCATGTGGCGTGCGACCAATGCCGACGGAACCCTTACCTACACCTTCGTCGAAGCCCTGAAGGCGAGCTACCCGTATTACGTGGTGCGCCTCGGCGGTGGCGGCTTGGTGCTCGCGGGCATGCTGCTCATGGCTTACAACGTCTGGAAAACCGTGGCGCAACCCGCGGCACCCGCGGTCGCCGTCGGCGCGCAGCCGGCTTGAGGAAGACCTTTCGATGGCATTCAATCACGACACCATCGAGCGGCACGCGGTGCTGCTCGGCGTACTGATCGCCCTGGTCATCAGCGTGGGAGGGCTGGTCGAGATCGTGCCGCTGTATTTCTCGAGCGAGACGACCACGGCGGCGCCCGGCGTCAAGCCCTACACGGCGCTGCAGCTCGAGGGGCGCGACATCTATCTGCGCGAAGGCTGCTACAACTGTCACTCGCAGATGGTGCGGCCGCTGCGCGCCGAGACCGAGCGCTACGGTCACTACTCCGTTGCGGGCGAGTCCATCTACGATCATCCGTTTCAGTTCGGCTCCAAGCGCACCGGGCCGGATCTGGCGCGCGTGGGCGGTCGTTACAGCGACGAATGGCACCGCGTGCACCTCAGTAATCCGCGCGACGTGGTGCCCGAGTCGAACATGCCCACCTACGCCTTCCTCGCCAAGCAGCCGATCGACGCAACGCTCACTCCGCGCAAGCTCGCGCTGATGCGCCGTCTGGGCGTGCCGTACAGCGACGCCGATATCGCACAGGCCTCGCAGCAGGTCAGCGGCAAATCCGAGATGGATGCGCTCATCGCCTACCTGCAGGGTCTAGGTCTTGCCTCGCAAGAGTGGCGCTGATGAGCCCGCGCATGCCCTTTGACTCCGGTCTGGCGAGCGGGATCGCCGCGGCGGTGCTGCTGGTGCTGTTTGCCGGCATCTGTGTGTGGGCCTATAGCGCCCGCCGCCGGCCGCGCTACGATGCCGCCGCGCAACTGCCGCTCGAGGAGGACGCGAGCGGCGATGGCAGGGGCCAGGAGCCCGCTGTCCGCAGCCGGCCAGGCGCGGGAGATGCGCGGTGAACCGTATCGTCGGAATCGTCGTGGCGGCGGTTGCGCTCCTCAATATCCTCGCCTTGGTGTGGCTGCTGTGGGGCATGCGCCGGCGGCGCGGGGAGCCCATGGCCGAGACGACCGGGCATGTCTGGGATGACGACCTGCGCGAGCTCAACAACCCCCTGCCGCGCTGGTGGCTCGGGCTGTTCCTGATCACCGTCGTCTTCGGTCTGATCTACCTCGCGCTGTTTCCGGGCCTCGGCAACTATCGCGGTACGTTGCAGTGGAGCTCTCACGATCAGTGGCGCGCGCAGATGCGCAGCACCGAGGCGCAGCTCGCCCGCACCTTCGCGCCCTTCGAGCATCAGTCGGTGGAGACGCTCGCGGGCAATGCCGATGCGGTACGCATCGGTCGCAATCTCTTTCTCAACAACTGCGCGGCCTGTCACGGCTCGGATGGGCGCGGGGCACCGGGCTTTCCGGATCTCACGGACCGCAAGTGGCTCTGGGGCGGCACGCCGGCGGATATCCTGCGCACGATCTCCGACGGACGCATGGGGGTCATGCCCGCCTGGCGTGCGGCGCTCGGCGGGGATGCCGGCGTGGAGGACGTGCTCGCCTACGTGCTGTCGCTGTCGGGCCGACACGTGCCGGCAGGCGATGTGACGAGCGGGCAGCAGAAGTTCCTCACGATCTGCATTGCCTGCCACGGCGCTGACGGGCACGGCAATCCGCTGCTCGGGGCACCCAGTCTGACCGATGGCGTGTGGCTGTTCGGCGGCGCGGTCGATACCGTGCGCAGCACGATCGCCGAAGGGCGCCAAAGCCAGATGCCGGCCTTCCGGGATCGTCTGGGGGAGACTCGCGTGAAGCTCCTCGCAGCGTACGTCGTGAGCCTCGGTGGCGCGGTGCGCGCGGCGCCAAGCTCCGCCGCGGCCGCCCCGACAGCCCCGGCGGCAGTGGCGCGGGCAAACGTACCTGCGGGCTCGCCCAGCCTCGCCAGTACCGGACGCTAGCCGCATGCGCGAGCCAGCGCCCCTCCGAGAGCCGCAGGGAGTCGGCGAGCCGCAGGGGGTCGGCGTGGGCCGCTGGGTGCAGCGCGCCGGGGTCGCTCTGTGGTGCTCGTTCCTTGCTGCCTGTCTCGGTGCGCTGTTCGCCTTCGCCGTGCTCGACCCCATGGCGATGCTCGAGGGCGAGATGCCCCGCTGGTGGACGACGCGGCTCGCCGTCTACACGATCGGCTTCTTCTTCTTCTGGCTGGTGGCGCTTGCCGCCGCCGCCTGCACGCTGTTCATGGCGCGCACGGAGCGCAAGTCGTGAGCAGTACGCCTGCCCTCGAGGAGTCGCTCTACGCGGCGGCGCGCAAGATCTACCCGCGCGAGATCAGCGGTCGCTTCGCCCGGCGGCGCACCGCCGCGGCGTGGGCGTTGCTCGGGATCTTCTACGTGCTGCCCTGGCTGCGATGGAATGCTCGGCAGGCGGTGCTCTTCGATCTGCCGGCGCGCAAGTTCTATGTCTTCGGGCTGGTGATGTGGCCGCAGGATTTCATCTTTCTCACCGCCTTGCTCATCATCGCCGCCCTGTCGCTGTTCTTTTTCACGGCCATCGGTGGGCGCCTGTGGTGCGGCTATGCGTGCCCACAGACCGTGTGGACCGAGGTTTTCCTGTGGATGGAGCGGGTGACGGAAGGTGACCGCAGCGAGCGCATGAAGCTCGACCGCGGCCGCTGGAGCGCGCGCAAGCTCGGTCGCAAGCTCGCAAAGCAGCTGCTGTGGCTGTCCTTCTCGGCGTGGACCGGGCTCACCTTCGTCGGCTATTTCACGCCCATCACGCTGCTCGCACACGAGCTCGTGCCGCTCACGCTCGGTCCCTGGGAGAGCTTCTGGGCGCTCTTCTATGGCGCAGCCACCTATGGCAACGCCGGCTACCTGCGCGAGCAGGTCTGCAAATACATGTGCCCGTACGCGCGCTTTCAGAGTGCGATGTTCGATCGCGACACGCTCATCATCACCTACGACGGGACGCGCGGTGAGCCACGCGGCTCGCGCCGGCGCGGCAGCGATGCCCGCGCCCAGGGACTGGGTGACTGCATCGACTGTACCTGGTGCGTGCAGGTCTGCCCCACCGGCATCGACATTCGCGAGGGCCTGCAGTACGAGTGCATCGCGTGCGCCGCGTGCATCGATGCCTGCGATGCCGTCATGGACCGCATGGGCAGCCCACGCGGACTGATCCGCTACAGTACCCAGAACGCGCTCGACGGGCAGCCAAGCCACCTCCTGCGGCCGCGAATCGTGCTCTACGGCGCGCTGCTCGGTGCGCTCATCGTGGCGTTCACGCTCGGGTTGTGGTTGCGTGAGCCCCTGGCGCTCGATGCCATCCGCGACCGCAACGCCCTGTACCGGCGGCTCGACGATGGCCGCATCGAGAACGTCTATGACGTGAAGATCCTGAACAAGACCGAGCACGAGCATCGCTTCGAGCTGCGAGTGAGCGGCGCCGGGGCGCTCAGCCTCGATCCCGATCCGGCGGTCTTCAGCGTGGGCAGCGGGGAGGTGCTTCCGGTGGCCGTGCGGGTGCGGCGCGCGCCGTACGATCCCCGGGGCTCGCAAGACATCCGTTTCGAGGTGCGCGCGCAGGATGCGCCGCAGCTGCATGCGGCGACGCGCGCGCGCTTCATCGCGCCCCGGGAGTAAAGAGCCGATGATCGGCAAATCCGCCAATTCCACGGTGATCGTGATGCTCTCGATCCTGGGAGTCGCCGTCGTGGCGAGCGTTGCCGCGGGCACCTACGCGGCACTCACTGCCGATCCGGAGCTGCCGGCGCAGTACCACTGGGAGGGTGCGCAGTACGACCAGGATGTGGCGCGTGCCGAGCATGCCGCAGCGCTCGGGGTGCAGGCCGTTCTGATGCAGGCCGGGCCGCAGTCGTGCCGGCTGCGGCTCGAGCTGCGGGGCGCAGCGCCGCAGGAGCTGCACCTGCTGCTCGTTCATGCCACCAACCCCGCGCTCGATCGGCGCCTGGTGCTGCGCCGGCACGATGGCACCTACGACGGCGCGTGTGCGGGGCTCACCTCCGAGCACTATCACGTCGAGCTCACCGATGCCGCAGACACCTGGAGCGTGCGCAGAGAGCTCACCGGGGCGGTGAACGGACTCAGGCTCATCGCCCAGGGGAGCACCCAATGAGCGCGCCTTCGGGCCTCGGCCGCCACGCCAGCGGGGGCATCACGGCGGCCCCGCCGGCAGGGGCGAGCGCGCATGCGTCGTGGTCGGCGGGCGAGGGCGGCGCCGCGAACGACCGTGCGCATGCCGTGCTCGCGGTGGAGGGCCTGCGCTGCGCGAGCTGCTCGGGCAAGCTCGAGCGCGCGCTGCGCGCCCTACCGGGGGTCTCGCGGGCGAGCGTCAACGCCGCCACCGGGCGCGCGGCGGTTGCGTGGAATCCGCAGCAGGTGAGCTTGAAGCGCATTCTCGCGAGCATCACGGCCGCGGGCTTTCGTCCCGTGCCGCTCGCCGGGGAGGCCGGCGCGCTGCGCCAGCGCGATGAGCGGCGCCGCGCACTCAAGCGACTGGGCCTGGCCGGGCTCGCCATGATGCAGACCATGATGGTCATCTATGCGCTCTACGCGCCAGGCAGTCACGGCATCGCACCGCACGTGCGGCTGTACCTGCGCGTGGCGGGGATGCTGTTCGCGACGCCGGTCATGTGCTATTCGGCGGCGCCTTTCTTTCGCGGGGCCATTCTCGATCTGCGCCGCCGCACGCTCGGCATGGACGTGCCGGTCGCCCTGGCGCTGGCGCTCGCCTACGGTGCGAGCGTCTTCAATACGCTGCGCGGGGCGGGCGAGGTGTATTTCGACTCGGTCACCATGTTCGTGTTCTTCCTGCTCACCGGGCGCTTCATGGAGATGGTGGTCCGGCATCGCAGCCTCAGCGCCTCGGATGCGCTGGCCCGAAGTCTCCCGGCGAGCGCGCAGCGCTTGCGCGCTGATGGCTCCTGCGAGCGCGTCGCCGTCGATGCGCTCGAGCCCGGCGACCTGCTGCTCGTGCCCACGGGTACCGTCGTGCCGGTCGATGCCGTGCTCGAGGCAGGGCGGGCGCGGCTCGATGAGTCGCTCGTGACGGGTGAGGCACAGCCCGTCGAGAAGCTGGCCGGCGGAGCGCTGCTCGGAGGCTCGGTGAACGTCGGGGAGGCGCTGCGCATCCGTGCTACCACGCGCGCCGCCGACTCGACCGTGGCCACGCTGGTCACGCTGCTCGAGCGTGCCCAGGCGCAGCGACCTGCGCTCGCGCGCAGCGCCGATCGCATCGCTGCCTGGTTCGTCTCGAGCACGCTCGTGCTCGCCGCGGTGGTCGCGGCCGTCTGGCTGCACGTCGATCCGCCCCGCGCCTTTCCCGCCTTGCTCGCCGTGCTGGTGGTCACCTGCCCCTGCGCGCTCTCCCTGGCGACACCCGCGGCGGCGGCTGCCGTCACGGCATGCCTCGCGCGGCTCGGGGTGCTCGTGAGCCGCCCGGATGCGATCGAGCGGCTCGCCCATGTCGACACCGTCGTCATCGACAAGACCGGCACGCTCACCTCGCATACGCCCTCCGCCGAGCTCCTGCAGCTGCTCCACGGAGAGCCTGCCGGACGCGCCTGGGGGATCGCCGCGGCCCTCGAGCGCGGCTCGCAGCACCCGCTTGCCGCAGCATTTCGCGATGCGGCCGACCCCGCCTTCATCGCCGAGGACATCCGCGAGCTCGCCGGTCAGGGAATCGAGGGGCAGATCGGCGGGCGCACCTGGCGGCTCGGCCGACCGGACTTCGTCGCCGCGCTTGCGAGCGTCGGTCATGGCGCGGCGCCTCATCGAGGCGAGTGCCCGCGGGCGAACGTCGTGCTGGGCAGTCTCGAGGAGGGGATTCTCGCGCACTTTCGCATCGCCGATGGTCTGCGCCCCGACGCGGCTCGCGCGGTGGCGCAACTGCGTGCGCTCGGCCTCGAGGTGGTGATGGCGAGCGGCGATGAGGCGCAGGCGGTACAGGCCGTGGGCCGCGAGCTCGGCATCGAGGCCCCGCACGCCCGGCTCGATCCGCAGCAGAAGGTGCAGTTGGTGCGCTCGCTGCAGCAGCGGGGCGCCTGCGTGCTGATGGTGGGCGATGGCATCAACGACGGTCCGGTGCTCGCCGCCGCCGATGTCTCCGCTGCGATGGGGGAGGGCTCGGCGATCGCGCATGCGGCCGCCGACCTGCTGCTGCTCAGTGACTCGCTGGTGGCGCTCCCCGAGTCGATCCGGCGCGCGCGTCGCATGCTGCGCGTCGTGCGCGAGAATCTCGCGTGGGCGCTGCTCTACAACCTCACCACGGTGCCGCTCGCCGCCCTCGGGCGCATTCCGGCCTGGGCGGCCGCCCTCGGCATGTCGGTGAGCTCGTTGCTCGTGGTGCTGAACTCCGCGCGTCTCGCGCGTCGCGCGCGCGTGCTGCCCGTCGCGGCGGCAGGCGCGGTGGCGGGCGCGGCAGCAGCATCTGCGGCATCGAGGGGCGTGGCCGCATGACCATCGTCTACCTACTCATTCCGCTCGGGGCGGTGCTGATGATCGCCGCCGCCGCCGCGCTCTTCTGGGCCATAGACTCGGGGCAGTATGATGATCTCGAGGGCGCCGAGCAGGTCGCACTCGAGTCGGACGAGAACGTGCACTCCTCAACAGCCACTCAAAGGAACGGGCATCATGCCGCGAACCCCCACGTCGAGAATCCCTGAGAGCCTCCTCGCTGTACTGTGCGCACTTTGCGCATGGGCAGCACCCACCGCGCAGGCCGACGATATCCCGCAGCACGCCGCGCCGATCACCAGGCGCGGGGAGCATCTGGCGCGCGTGGTCTGCTCGGCCTGTCACGTCGTGGCAAGCGATCAGGAGTTCCCGCCGCTGCTGATTCACCCGGCGCCGAGCTTCAGTGACATCGCCAACCGCCCGGACACTACCCAGAAGAGCCTGCGGCATTTCATCATGACGACGCACTGGGACGAGACCACCATTCCGATGACCATGCCGAATCCTCTGCTGCCGCCGGAGGATGTCACGGCGGTGACGCGCTACATCTTGAGCCTGCGCAAGCCGGGCGCCGCAAAATAGCGCCTCAGGGACGAGCGCGGCCGGCGAAGTAGGGTGCTCGCTCGTGTCGGGCCTGAGTACCCATGAGCTGTGCCAGCTGCTCGAGGTCGCTTGCGAGCGCCGGCAGCAGGTCATCGAGGCTGACGATGCCGATCAGTCGACCGGCAGGATCGACCACGGGCGCGCGACGCACCCCATGGCCGTTGAGTGCGGCGATCGCCTCGGAGATCTCGAGGTCGGGCGTCACCACGTGGGCTCGCGAGCTCATCACATCCCCGACGGTGAGGCAGAACAGGTCGGCCGAGCGGGTGAGCTGGCCGCGCACGATGTCCCGATCGGT
>DATJSR010000304.1:0-6373 GCA_035504015.1 Steroidobacteraceae bacterium | reverse complement strand
ATCGGGCGAGCCCGCCGGCACGGCGCCCGGCGCCGCGAGCGCCGCACGCGGGGTCTGCTCGGCTGCAGGCTCCTCGCTCGTCGTCACCTTGACCTGCATGCCCGGCTGCACTTTCTGCGTGCCGCTCACCACCACGCGATCGCCGTCCGCGAGGCCCTGCGTCACCACCCATTGATCGCCGATGGCGCGATCGAGCAGCAGCTTGCGCTGTGCGATGCGCTCATCGGGGCCGACCACGAGGGCCGTGGCGGTGCCATCGGGTGAGTGCGTGATGCCGACCTGCGGGGCGAGAATGGCGCCGAGGCGCAGGCCCTCCTCCAAAGTGGCGCGCACGAACATGCCGGGCAGCAGCAAGCCCCTGTGATTGGGGAAGATCGCGCGCAGCGTCACCGAGCCGGTCCCCTGATCCACCGTCACCTCGGAGAACTGCAGCATTCCCTGTGCGTCGTAACGGCTGCCGTCCTCCAACTGCAGCTGCACGGGGGCCTTGTTGGCGCCCACGCTGCGGATCTGGCCGGAGTCGAGCTCGCGCCGCAGCCGCAGCAGCGTGGCGCTCGGCTGGGTGAGGTCGACATAGACCGGATCGAGCTGCGTGATCGTCACCAGGCTCGCGGTCTGATTGGCCGTGACCAACGCGCCTTCGGTCACCGAGGAGCGTCCGCTGCGCCCGGAGATGGGCGAGTACACCTTGGTGTAGGCGAGATTGATCGCGGCGGCACGCACCGTGGCCAAGCCGGACTGCACGTCCGCGCGGTCCTGATCGAGCGCAGCGACGGCATTGTCGTAATCCTGGCGGCTGACGGCGCGCGCTTCCACGAGCGGCCTGTAGCGCTCGACCTGCGCCTCCGCTGCCGTCAGTGCCGCCTTGGCATGCGCCAGCGTCGCCTGCGCACTCGCGAGGCTCGCCTCGTACGGGGCAGGATCGATCTGATAGAGCTGCTGCCCCTCGTGCACCAGATCGCCCTCCGTGAACAGCCGCCGCAGCACCACGCCGTTCACCTGCGGGCGCACCTCGGCGACGCGGAAGGCCGACACCCGCCCCGGCAGCTCGGTGGTGAGGGAGAGGGGGGCCGTATGCACCGTCTGCACCGCTACGGTGGGTGCGCTGCGTGGAGGGGGTGCGCCCTGCCCCGAGCAGCCGGCGAAGCCGAGCGCGAGGGCGCCGAGCAGGCCGAGGAGCGGCAGGGAGCGGAGGGTGTACGGCGGCATGCGGCAATTTCCTGACGGAGGGCGGAAACTAAGGGGTTTCCAAGGGCGCGTCAATCGGCGATATTTCACGCTCGGGCAAAGGCGCCTCAGCGTAGCGGGAGGCCCTCTCGCCCATTCCGAAAGGCATGACATGGTCAATGTGCGATCAAATGAGTGCGAGCGCCGCCGCCAGCTGATCGCGGTAGCCGAGCGTGTGTTTCTCGAGAAGGGCTATCACCTCGCGACCATGGACGACATCGCGCGGCTCGCCGGGGTGTCGAAGAAGACGATCTATGTGGAATTCGCGGGCAAGGCAGCACTGTTCGATGCGCTGCTCGCGGAGCGGCTGGCACCGCTCGCTGCGCCGATTCCCGAGGACGGCCGGCCGATGGCGGCCGTGCTCAGCGAGTACCTGCTGTCGGTCGCGCGCATTGCGCTCTCACCCCGACAGATCGCGCTCACCCGGCTGATGGTGGCCGAGTCTCCCCACTCTCCCGAGGTCGCGCAGGCGCTGCGTGCGCAGGCCGTGTGCAACGGCGACAGCGCGCTCGATGCGTGGCTCGCCACGCAGGCGGCGCGTGGGGCGCTGCGCCTGCCCGATGCACGGCAGGCGGGCGCGATGCTGTTCGGCATGTCGATCGGCGAGCTGCTGCTGGCACAGCTGATCAAGGCGGACCCGCCGCCGGCGCCGTCCGAGGTGGCCCGGCGCATCGAGCTGGCCGTCGGAGTGTTCCTGGCCGCATACGCACAGCCGGAGGGCGCCCCGCCGCTGCGCGCCGCGGCCCGCGGCCCGGCCCGCCCGCGCCCTGGCGCCCCACCGCCCTAGACTCGCGCGCGCAACTGAGCCGGTTACGCATCCCAGCGCCAGTTGCAGATCTCTGGCATGTCCTCGCCGTGGTCGCGGATGTACTCGCCGTGCTCGATGAGCTTGTCGCGCAGCGCCTGGCGCACGTACACGGTCCGGTCCGTGTACTGTGGCAGGCGGTCGAGCGTGTCGATGACCAGGTGGAAGCGATCGAGATCGTTGAGCACGGCCATATCGAAGGGCGTGGTGATGGTGCCCTCCTCTTTGTAGCCGCGCACGTGCAGGTTGTGATGATTGTGGCGGCGGTACGTGAGCCGGTGAATGAGCCAAGGATAGCCGTGGAAGGCGAAGATGACCGGCTTGTCCTTGGTGAACAGGGCATCGAATTCCGTGTCCGCGAGCCCGTGCGGGTGCTCGCTCGCAGGCTGCAGCTTCATGAGGTCCACCACGTTGACCACGCGCACCTTGAGCTGCGGAACGTAGCCGCGCAGCAGCTTCACCGCGGCGAGCGTCTCGAGCGTCGGCACATCCCCCGCACAGGCCATCACCACGTCGGGCTCGGTGCCGCGATCGTTGCTCGCCCATTCCCAGATGCCGATGCCCGCCGTGCAGTGGCGGATCGCCGCCTGCATGTCGAGCCATTGCGGCGCAGGGTGCTTGCCGGCCACGATCACGTTCACGTAATGGCGGCTGCGCAGGCAGTGATCGGCGACCGAGAGCAGGCAGTTCGCATCCGGCGGCAGATAGACGCGGATGATCTCCGCCTTCTTGTTGACGACGATGTCGAGGAAGCCCGGATCCTGGTGCGTGAAGCCGTTGTGGTCCTGACGCCAGACGTGCGAGCTCAGCAGATAGTTGAGCGATGCGAGCGGGCGGCGCCACTCGATGTGGCGCGTGACCTTGAGCCACTTCGCGTGCTGATTGAACATGGAGTCGACGATGTGCGTGAAGGCCTCGTAGGTGTTGAACAGCCCGTGCCTGCCGGTGAGCAGATAGCCCTCGAGCCAGCCCTGGCACTGATGCTCGCTCAGCACCTCCATGACGCTGCCCGAGCGCGCCAGATGCTCATCGCCCGGAAGCATCTCGGCGAGCCATTGCCGCTCGGTGACCTCGAACACGGCGCTCAGGCGGTTGGAATCGGTCTCGTCGGGACCGAACAGCCGAAAGTTGCGGGGTGATTGATTGAGCTTGATGACATCGCGCAGGAAGCGACCGAGCACGCGGGTATCCTCGGCATCGACGGCGCCGGGCGCGGGCACTGCCACGGCGTACTCGCGAAAGTCCGGCATGCGCAGATCGCGCAGCAGCGCTCCGCCGTTCGCCTGAGGGTTCGCGCCCATGCGGCGCGTGCCCTGCGGCGCAAGCGCTGCGAGATCGGCGCGCAGCTTGCCGGCAGCGTCGAACAGCCGCTCGGGGCCGTAGCTGCGCATCCACTGCTCGAGCTGCGCAAGGTGCTCGGGATTGCGGCGCACTTCCGCGAGCGGCACCTGATGCGCGCGGAAGGTGCCCTCCACGGGCTTGCCGTCGACCATCTTCGGCCCCGTCCAGCCTTTGGGTGTCTGCAGCACGATCATCGGCCAGCGCGGCCGGCTGCCGGCGCCCTGCTCGCGCGCCTGGCGCTGGATGCGCGAGATGTCGGCGATCACCTGATCGAGCGCCGCCGCCATCGCCTGATGCATGCGCTCGGGCTCGTGGCCGGCGACGACATAGGGCTGATAGCCGCAGCCGTGCAGATAGCTCTCGAGCTCCTCACGCTCGATGCGTGCCCAGATCGTCGGATTGGCGATCTTGTAGCCATTCAGGTGCAGGATCGGCAGTACCGCGCCATCGGTCACGGGATTGAGAAACTTGTTGCCGTGCCACCCCGTCGCGAGCGGACCGGTCTCTGCCTCACCGTCCCCGATCACGCAGGCGATGATGAGGCCGGGGTTGTCGAACGCCGCGCCGTAGGCGTGCGCCAGCGAGTAGCCGAGCTCGCCGCCCTCGTGAATGGAGCCCGGCGTCTCCGGCGCCACATGACTCGGGATACCGCCCGGAAACGAGAACTGCTTGAACAGCCGCTTGAGGCCCGACGCATCCTGGGACACATCCGGATAGAGCTCGCTGTAGGTGCCTTCGAGGTACGTGTTCGCCACCACCGCCGGGCCGCCGTGCCCCGGCCCCGCGATGTAGATCATGTCGAGGTCGTGCTGGCGGATGAGCCGGTTCAGGTGCACGTAGATGAAGTTCTGACCGGGTGTCGTGCCCCAGTGGCCGAGCAGCCGCGGCTTCACGTGCTGCGGCTTGAGCGGCTCGCGCAACAGGGCGTTGTCGTAGAGATAGATCTGGCCGACGGACAGATAGTTGGCGGCCTGCCAGTACTCGTGCATGCGCGCGAGCAGGTCGGGCGCCAGCGGCTTGTCATCCATAGAGCGTCTCCTGGCGCTGCAGCGTGTCAGCGAACGGTGTGTGCCACGGGATTATGCGCTCGGCCGTGCTGCACCCACGTTGCGCGCGTGCAGATGGAAAGAGACAGGCCGCGCCGCAGTCAGCGCTTGCTCGATGCCGCGGCGGGCGGCCTCACCAGAGCGGCGGCGCCGGCACCACCGGCAGCTCGATGTAGCTCTCCTGAGCTCCCGAGACGGTCACCCGCTGCGTCGCAGGCTGATAGTCCTTCGCCCGGGCTAGGAAAATGTTCGGCACGAAGGTCTGAGGGTTGCGGTCGTAGAGCGGGAACCAGCTCGACTGGACCTGTACCATCACCCGGTGACCGGGCAGGAAGACGTGGTCTACCGGCGGCAGGGCGAAGCGGTAGAGCAGCGGCTGGTTCGGCTTCAGCGGGTGCGGCTCGCTGAGACTTTCGCGGTAGCGCCCGCGAAAGATGTCCATCGCCAGGGCGAGCTGATAGCCGCCCATCGCCGGATCGCTGGAGACCTCATCCGGATAGACATCGATGAGCTTGACCACCCAGTCCGAGTCGGTTCCGCTCGTTGCGGCCGTCAGGTGCACCACGGGCGTGCCGCTCAGCTTCAGGGGCGCGGTGAGTGGCTCGGAGCTGAACGCCAGCACGTCGGTGCGCCCGGAGGCCTCGCGCTGGTCGTCCGTGAGCCAGTCCGGCCACTGGGCCGGTGTGCTGTAGCCCATCGGCTGGTTGGGCCGGGCGCGAAAGGGTACGGGCTTCGCGGGGTCGGAGACATAGGAGGCGTCCTCGGCGGGCCCCTGCACGGGGACGAATCCCACTTTCAGACCCGGCTGCAGATACAGGGGGGTCGCCTTCGGCGGGCAACCGCTTGCGCACCCGGCCGGCCAGTACGGCAGACGGCGCCACTCGTTGGTGCCACTCTCGAATGCGGTGACGGGTGACAGATCGAGCGGCGGGGCGTCATCGCGCAAGTAGTGCGCGAGAAAGGGCGCAAGCACGTGCCGCCGGAACCACAGCGAGGTGTCCGAGCCGAACTGCACGGCACCGACGTTGTAGCCCTTGTCGATCTCGCCGCCGTGATGCCAGGGCCCCATGGCGAGAAAGACCTTGTCGTGCGCCGTGTCCTTGGGAATGAGCGCGCGGTACACCGCCATGGCGCCGTAGATGTCCTCGGCGTCCCAAAGGCTGTGGACCAGGAGCACCGGCACCTGCAGAGGCTGCGCGGCGAGCACCCGGTCCATGGCCTGCTGCTGCCAGAAGGCATCGTAGGCGGGGTGCGCGAGGAGCTTGCGCCAGAAGCCCGTCTGCTCGAGCCCGTATTCGCGACCGAGCGCGCCGGCGGAGACGGCGCGCAGGAACAGGTCGTACTCATCGTGCACGCTCGACCACCACTTCACGGTGTTCGCGCGCGTGCCGTCCTGCTCGTAGATGTAGGACATGTTCTGCTGGCGGAAGGCGCCGTTGTGGAACCAGTCGTCCCCGCGCCAGCCATCGACCATGGGATTCATGGGCACGCTCACCTTGAGCGCCGGGTGCGGGTGAACGAGCGCCATGAGGGGCAGAAAGCCATCGTAGGAGATGCCGATGATGCCGACGCGGCCGTTCGACTCGGGCACGTTCTTCACGAGCCAGTCGATCGTATCGTAGGTATCGGTGGCATGGTCGACCTGGGTCGGGTTGAGCGGCCCGACCAGCGGGCGGTTCATCACGTACTCGCCCTCGGAGCCGTACTTGCCGCGCACGTCCTGCACCACGCGGATGTAGCCGCCCTGCACGATCACGTCGGTGGCGTTGTCGTAGCCCTCGAGGGAGGAGGCGAGATGACCACTCTGGCGGTTGGCGGTGAGCTCGTCGGCGTTGTAAGGCGTGCGCGTGAGCAGAATGCCCGCGTGATGTGCCCCGCGAGGCACCAGGATGACGGTGTGCAGCCTCACCCCGTCGCGCATCGGGATCATGACTTCCCGGCGCACGTAATCGAA
>DATJSR010000303.1:0-5071 GCA_035504015.1 Steroidobacteraceae bacterium | reverse complement strand
TGCTCCTGCTGAGGGCAGCCCGGCAGTGGCAGGAGGGGCGCCTCCCCGGACAGAAAGCGCTTCTCACGCAGCGCAATGGCCTCGTTGCAGGCAGCACCCCGCGGCACGATGCTGACTGCGTGCCAGGGCTGGCTGCGAGGTTTGCGCGATCGCTGGCTCATTGCAGCGCTCAGGGTCCTTGCTCGAAGGCACCGAGCGGGATTCTAGGTGTGTGCAACGCAGCGTTCGATGAAACAAGTGCGGCGGTGCAGCGAACCCGGGTAATTGCATTGCAGCATGGAAGCATTGCGCGGAGCACCCTGCTGGGCGATGGATGACTCGAGTGACTATAGTCGGAACAGACTCCCGCAAGACAGGACCCAGGTCCGACCTCCGGACAGGGGCGCGGCGTCCGCTCGTCATCATGGGACCCGCGGGCAGCGGCAAGAGCACCCTGGGCGCAGCGCTTGCGCAGCAGCTGCAGCTGCCGTTTGTGGAGGGCGATACGCTGCACAGCGCTCGCAGCCTGCAGAAGATGCAGCGCGGGGAGCCGCTCGATGATGCTGACAGAGACCCCTGGCTCGCCGCGGTAGCCGCACAACTGGCCGATGCCGAGCGTACCCCACGCGGCCTCATCATCACCTGCTCGGCGCTCAAGCAGGCCTACCGACAGCGCCTACGCGAGAGCACCCCAGGCCTGCGGTTCATCTTTCTGGATGTTCCGCAGGAGGTGGCCGAGCGGCGGGTCGCCGAGCGCGCGTCGCACTTTCTGCCCGCGCGACTCGTTCCCACGCAGTTCGCGACGCTCGAGCGCCCGACACCGCAGGAGCACGACGTGATGACGGTGCAGGCCGGCGGGCCCGCGGCCGCAACGCTTGCCGCGGTGCTGCGCGCGCTCGCGCCTTGATGCACCCGCTCGCTGCGGGCCGCCTAGCCGGGCTTGCTGCCGGCGCGGCTGGCGCGCGCCCGCTCGATCGCCGCCTCGATAAAGGCCTGTGCCTCCTCGGCATCGCCCCAGCCGAGCACCCGCACCCACTTGCCGGGCTCGAGATCCTTGTAGTGCTCGAAGAAATGCTGCATCTGGCGCAGGGTGATCTCGGGCAGGTCGGTGAAGTTGTGGACGTTCTCGTAGCGGCGAGTGAGGCGCGGCACCGGCACCGCCAGGATCTTCTCGTCGAGGCCACTCTCATCCTGCATCTTGAGCACACCGACCGGGCGCACCGCGAGCACCGCGCCCGGTAGCACGGCGCGCTGATTGGCGATCAGCACGTCACAGGGATCACCGTCTCCGGAGAGCGTGTGCGGAATGAAGCCGTAGTTGCCGGGATAGCGCATGGCCGTATACAGAAAGCGATCGACGATCAGAGCGCCGGCCTCCTTGTCGATCTCGTATTTGATGGGCTCGCCGCCCACGGGCACTTCGACCACCACGTTGACCTCGTGCGGGGGATCGCGGCCGACCGAGAGCAGCTCGAGTCGCATGTGCGCTAATGCGGTCCGAAGACTTCGCTGAAGAGAGCGCACATCTGCTGCCAGGAGCGCGCGTCCGCGGTGGCGTCGTAGCGTGCGAACTCCGGGCGACCGAGCCTGTCCGCCTCCGGGTCCGTGAAGCTGTGCACCACGCCGCCGAACAGTGTCATCTGCCAATGGACCTTGGCGCTGCGCATCTCCGCCTCGAAACCGTTGCGCTGCTCGAGCGGGATGCCCGGATCGTCCGCGCCGATGCACACGAGCACGCGGCCGCGGATGTTCTTGGCATCCTCAGGTGCCGTGGTGGCGAGCCCGCTGTGAAAGCCCACGGTGGCCGCGAGCGCCGCGCCACTGCGGGCGAGCTCGAGCGCCATGCTGCCACCGAAGCAGTAACCGATGGCTGCGATTCTGCCGGGATCGACTTCAGTTCGCGCCTGCAGTGCCTGCAGGCCGCCGAGCGCCCGTGCCCGCGTGCGGGAGACGTCGCCGCGCAATACCGAGATGAGCTTGCGCGCCTCGTCGAGATCGCCGAAGACGCGTCGCTCGCCATGCAGATCGCACGCGAGCGCCGCGAAGCCAAGACCGGCGAGGCGCTCGGCGCGCGACAGCGCATGCTTGCCCAGCCCGAACGCGTCCGGAAAGACGAGCACGCCCGGGCGCGGGGCGCCGCCCGGCTCGCAGTAGAACTGCCCATCCATGGCGAGGCCGTCGGCCCGATAGCTCACTCGCTCCGCGTGCATGCACCGACTCCGGCAGAGCGCTCGAGGGCGCGAGCGAAGGATAGCGCGTTCCCGAGCGCAGAGTGGGCCGCCCCGCATGCGCTGGCGGTGTCGCGAGCGTCGCGGCCGACCGCCCTGTGCTGGGACGATGGCCCAGCGCCGACCCGGCGGACCCGCAGTCGGCAGCGGGCTCGGCAACAGCATCGCGCGCTTGACTTGTCAATTAGTGTAACCAACCCGCGAGCCATGATGGTAAAGTGCCCGTCGGGCGGGGAGCGCAGCCGCGGTACAAGACGCTGCACCTCGCATCAGAAGCCGGGCCGCGCAGCTGGGCGAGCCCGCAGAACAGAGGGGAGTATCATGAGCCATCGGTTGCAGCCGAAGAGTCTCTTCGGGTCGGCGCGCGCGCTCGCGCTCGGGTTGTGGGGGTCCATCGTAGTTGCGGGCATCGCCGCAACAGGCGTCGCAGTTGCCCAAAGTCAGGGTACGCCTGCGGCGAGCGCTCAGGGTACGCCGGCGGCCACTACGCAGGGTACGCCCGCTCAGCCTGCTCAGGGTACGCCCTCGTCGACCACACAGAATGCGCCGGGGCAAGGCGGCACTCTCGAGGAAGTCACCGTCACGGGCTCGCGTATCCAGCGCTCGACCTTCAATACGCCGAACCCCGTCACGGTGCTGAACGCTACCGACATCGCCAATCTCGGCTTGACCAACGTGGGCGACGTACTGGGCGAGCTGCCGCAGAACTCCAACTTCTTCGCCGCCAACAACGTGGGCCTGGGCAACTTCAACGTCGGCGCGCAGCTTGCGAACCTGCGCGGCCTGAACCCGTTCTTCGGAACGCGCACGCTGACCCTGATCGATACCGAGCGCGTGGTCTCGACAGCCACCGGCGGCGGCGTGGATATCACGCTGATCCCCTCGATGCTGGTGGCGCGCACCGAGGTGGTCACCGGTGGCGCCTCCGCCGTCTACGGCTCCGATGCCGTCGCCGGCGTCGTCAACATCATTCTCGACACCAAATTCAGCGGGTTCAAAGCCCAGGCCGACTACGGACAGACCTCGCACCACGACGGCGGCACGCCGCATTTATCCGTCGCCTACGGCACCGATCTCGGCGATCGCGCTCACTTCGTCATCGGGGGTGAGTACCAGAACATGGAGGACATCGGCATCTGCTCTCAGGTCCGCGACTGGTGCAAGTCCGAGGAGGGCCTGTTCACGAACACCGGGTACGCCGGCTATGCGGCGGGCGCCCTCGGGCCCGGCAGCCCCGCGATACCCCCGAACGGCCTGCCCCATTACATCATCGGGCCCAATGCCACGCTCGCGAACCAGAGCGAGACTGGTGTTCTGACTCCGTGCACCGTGCCCACCTCGGTCTGCATCCCGACCGGGCCGCAGTACCAATTCAATGCTGCGGGAACCGCGGTCAGCCCCTTCAATCCCGGCACTTACGCCGACGGCGCGGGTGTCTTCGGCTACAGTCAGGACGCCGGTGCGACCGGCGTGGGAGCCTACGACGGCACCACCCTGCGCCCCGCCGTCAAGCGTTGGACCGGTCTTGCGAACATGGATTTCAAGATCACCGACAATCTGACCTCCTTCCTGCAGGTCTGGTATGCGCGCAGCTTTGCGGTGAATCCGGTAGCCAACGGCGCGATCGGCCCGATCGCCCTCGAGGTCGCCAACGGCGTGTACGTGCCGCTGAGCAGCCAGATCAATTACAACAACCCCTATCTGCCGGCCCAGTTCAAGCCGGGTGGCGCCGACGCCTTGTCGCCGTCGATTCCGATTCCGCCGCCACTTTGCAGTCCCGCCCCCTACCCCTGTGGCGACTCCCTTGGCGGTGCGCTCCTGGGCTTCAACATGAACGCCATCGATCCGGCGCGCAACCAGACCGACGACGACGTCGTGCGCATCACCGGAGGGCTCAACGGCCAGATCACCTCGACCTGGAACTGGGATGCCTATTTTGAATACGGTCAGAACAACAACAACCAGGCGCTGTTCAACAACGTCGTCGGCTCGTACCTGCAGTTCGCGCTCGATGCCGTGGTGAACCCCGCCAACGGTCAGATCGTTTGCGCAGCAACGCTGCCCGGACCGAACTACAACCCGGCGGCCGCAGGCTGCCAGCCGCTCGATCTCTTCGGCAGCAACAATGCCAGCCGCGCGGCGCTCAATTACGCGTTCCGCACGCTGGTCGAGTACTCGACGCTCGATGAGGAGGTTCTCTCGGGCAACGTTCACGGCGACCTGTTCAGCGGCTTCGGCGCCGGCCCGGTCAAGGTCGCGGTGGGTCTCGAGCAGCGCAGGAATACCGCGGATGTGACCCACGACCTCGCCCAGCAGCCCTACTACGATGATTACTTCCTGAGCTACGGCCTCGACTACGCGGGCAAGATCTCCGTCGTCGAGGGCTATTCGGAGATCAACGTTCCCGCGCTCCAGGATCTGCCATTCGCCAAGTATCTCGAGTTCGACGGGGCGATCCGCGAGACCAACAATACGAACACCAACGAAACTTTCGGCTCCGCGACCGATGGTGAGTCGGTGACCCACAACTTTCCGAGCTGGAAGCTGAGCGGCATCTGGGATCTGACCGACTGGTTCCGCATTCGTGGCACGCGCTCGCGCGACGTGCGCGCGCCGGGCTTCCGCGAACTGTACGAGTCGTACGCCGTGTCGGCCGGTGGACCCTTTGGCACGATCACCAATCCGGCCAGCAATCAGAGCCAGGTGGTGGTACCTCTCACGGGCGGCAATATCCAGCTCGAGCCCGAACGAGCCAATACAACGACGATCGGCGTCGTCTTCGCGCCGAAGTCGGGACCCCTCGAGCGCTTTCAGTTCTCGACCGATTGGTACAGGATCGAGCTCCTCGATCCGATAGCGGGCCC
>DATJSR010000302.1:0-11607 GCA_035504015.1 Steroidobacteraceae bacterium | reverse complement strand
CGGATTTCTGGCCTACCGGCACGTCGATTACTCGAGCGAGCTGTGGTGGACATTCGCGCTCGATGGCAATGCACCGCGCATGCTGCGGGCCTCGCTGCTCGTGAGCGTGCTCGCAGCTGCCTATCTGCTCTTCGACCGGCTACGCGCCGAGCGCACGACGGCAGGCGGCGCGCCCCCGAGCGAGCGTCAGATGCTGCGCGTCATCGAGCAATCGGACTCGGCGCTCGCGAACGCTGTCCTGAGCGGCGACAAGCGCCTGCTGGTGAGCGATACCGGTAACGCATTCATCATGTATCAGATCCACGGGCGCAGCTGCATCGCGCTCGGTGACCCGGTCGGGTCGCGGCGCGATGCCGAGGAGCTGGTGTGGCGGCTGCGCGAGCTCGCGGACGAGCACGGGGCACGCGTGGCCTTCTACGAGACTCGCGGCGATTATCTGCCGCTGTACCTCGATCTCGGGCTGGCAGCGATGAAGATCGGCGAGGAGGCGCGCGTGCCGCTCGCGCAGTTCTCCCTCGAGGATGAGGCACGCGCGCCCCTGCGCCAGGCGCGCTCGCGGGTGCTGCGCGATCGCGCAAGCTTCGAGGTCGTGCCGCCAGAGCGGCTGGCGACGCTGCTCGGGGCGCTGCGGCAGATCTCCGATGCCTGGCTCGAGGAGCAGGCGGCGACCGAGAAGGCCTTCTCGATGGGCGCGTTCGCCGAGCCCTACCTGCGGCACTTTCCCGTCGCCGTCGTGCGCCGTCATGGCGAGCCGGTCGCATTTGCGAGCCTGTGGCCGACGGCCTCGCGCGAGGAGCTGGCCGTCGATCTGCTGCGCCTCGGCCCGGACGCCCCGCCCGGCACCATGGATTACCTGTTCGTGGAGCTGATGCTCTGGGCGCGCGCGCAGCGCTTTCGCTGGTTCAGTCTGGGTGTGGCGCCGCTCGCCGGGCTCGAGGGGCATCCGCTCGCCCCGACCTGGCTGCGAATCGGCAATTTCATCTTTCGCCACGGCGAGCATTTTCACAACTTCGAGGGCCTGCGCCGCTACGAGTCGAAGTTCCACCCGGTGTGGGAGCCGCGCTATCTCGTGGCACCCGGCGGCGTCGCGCTCCCGCTGATCCTGCTCGATGTGTCCGTGCTGATCGCCGGGGAGCACAAACAGCCCGCGAGCCAATGAGCTTGCGCGGCAGAGCGATCCGTATCGCGTCCATGACATAACGCAGCGCTCCACCGCCCGGCTCGGTGGCCGGCGCGTCGCGCTTGCGCACACGGCTGAGGCACACTTGCGCTAGAATTGCCAGTGAGCGCTGCACGTTCCAAGAGCTACAAGGCGCCCCATGTCGGTTTATATCGATTCCTCGAGCCGCCTCGTCCACGAGCAGGAGCGCAACCTCGCGCTCACCTGCCCGCATTGCGAAGTGACCGCGCACATCACCCCTGCGGCGGTCCCCAACTTCGATGAGTTGCAGTCTTGCAAGCCCAAGGCGATCGGCGTGGCCTATCGCTGCGATGCCTGCCTGGCGCCGATCTTCCTGCGCTTCGCCGTGCGCGTGTACCGCACCTCGCGCATCGAGCTGTCGCCGCAGTTCGTCGAGGTCGAGCGGCCGCGCGAGAAATTCACCTTCGCACACCTGCCCGAGGAGGTGGAGCTGTACTTCCGGGAGGCGCTCACGAGCTTCTCGAGCGGCGCTTTCAATGCCTTTGCCTCCATGTGCCGGCGCACCGCGCGCGCGGTGTTCGCCGACCTCGGCGAGGCGGGCAAGCTGCGGCTGTTCGACGAGCTCAATCGGGTGCGCGACATGGCGCAGCTCGATGCGGACTCCTTCATCACCGTGAAGAGCGTCATCTTCGGCAGCGCCAGCGATGCACGCCCGGATCCCCCGCAGCTCGATGGCAGCACGGCGGCAGTGGTGCTCGAGGTCATGAAGGATCTGCTCTACGAGTCGTACGTGCGCAAGGGGCGCTTGCAGCAGGCTCTGATGATGCGGCGCTACTTCGCCGACGAGACCGCGGACGAGATAACGCCGATTCTGTCGAGCACTCCGCCCTAGTGGCGGCGAGCGTCGCTGCCCTGGGTCCGCGCGGCGCGCATCAGCGCATCAGCACATCGCGGTCGGCGCGGCTCAGTTGGCGCCCCACCGTCGCCACGTGCCGTGCTGATCCCTGAGCCATCTGCCGCTACCGACGAGCTCGCCGTCCTCTGCGTATCGATCGATGTCCAGGCCCACGAAGCCGTCCTTTTCCCACAGCACCTGCGGGGGCATCTCCGCTATCACGAGCGACACCTGTCCAGCAGAATCCTGCCAGCACGTCCAGCTCTGACCGACGTGGGTCGCCATGCGAATGATGCGTCGCATCGCACGGGGGATGTCCCGGGTCTCCTGCAGCCGATGCGCGTCCGCGGGCGCGAGCCCGATCGCAGTCACGAGCTCATCCAACAGCACATCGGTGCGGGACGGCGTCGGCACGCTCCGCAACGGGAGCGTGCCCATACCGATATTGACGCTGGTGGTCATATGTGCGCCTGTCCGTTGGCGTATTCGAGTTTATGGCCAAGGGGGCACCGCCAGCAACGTCCGTGGCATGCGCCGCGGCGTGAATGAGGGCCTGCTCACGGAACGTCGATTTCTTATGCAATATAAGGAACCGGCGGAGCGCTGCGCTGGCCGCAGCTCAAACGCGCGGCTCAAGTCAAGTGCTGCATAGCCGATATTATGCAGCAGGCCCCAAGCAGCGCAGGGAGCTGCCATGTACGATGGGTCGGACACAGTCGTGCTTTACGAGGAGCTCGCCTATCAGGACGTGCTCCCGGTGCTCTGGCGCGCGCTTCCCGGGACGGTCGACCCGGCGCTCGCGGCGAGCTGTGCCGAGCGCAATCTGCGCGTGCTGCAGGCCTGCGCGGCCATCGAGGATCACCGTACCAGCGAGACGCCCGCCGATGAGCCCTCACCGGAGCTGCAGCGCATCGACTTCAAGCTGAATCTGCTGCTCGATCTGGTCGGTCAGTTGATGGTGACCAACCGCCCGCGCCCCACGGCGGTTGCAATCCGCTTCAACGCACTCGGGGCGGTGTGGCGCGGCTCCCCGCCGCTGCCGGAGGCGGGCGCCCAGGGGATCGCGGAGATCTATCTGCGCGACTTTCTCGCCGAGCCGGTGCGCCTCATCGGGCGCATCACCAGCGTCACCCCCGACGGTCAGATCAAGGCGCGCTTCGCGCCACCCGGGGAGCCCGTGGCCGATCTCATCGAGAAGCTGATCTTCCGCCGGCACCGCCGCCAGGTTGCCGACAGCCGCCAGCCGCGACGCGCCTGATCCGATCGGCGCAAACCCGGCGGCGGGTTGCGCGGACGTTCGCAGCCGGCACTCGGGCGGCAAGCGCTTGCCGCCGCCGGCGTGTGCCCTGTGACTGCGGTCACGCCCGCCCGGCCGAGGCGCTCGAGTTACGAGGCGCTTCACAATATTCGCGCCGGGATCAGTGAACAATAGCTGCAGTCGAGCGCGAGCGAGCTTTCATCCCCGCAACATGTACGCGTTTCAGCCAGGATCGCAACGGCCTCGTCGGCTCGCGGTGCACCGATGGCGGCCTCCGAGATAGCCGTGCTCGGCATGCCGGGGAAGGAGGTCGGCGAGGAGCGTGCCGCTGGCGCCCGCGCGGAGGAGCGCCCGCGGGTGCGCCTGCCGACCGGCACCTCCGCCGCGATCCGCGAAGTGATCGCGCTCATTCGCCAGGTCGCCGAGCACGACTCCACCGTCCTCATCCTCGGGGAGTCGGGAACCGGCAAGGAAGTGGTCGCGCGCGCGATCCACGATCTGAGCCTGCGGCGCCAACGGCCGTTCGTCGCCGTCAACTGTGGCGCCATTCCCGCCGAGCTGCTCGAGTCGGAGCTTTTCGGACACGAGAAAGGCGCCTTCACCGGCGCGATCGCCGCGCGCAAGGGTCGCTTCGAGATCGCCGAGGGCGGCACGCTCTTCCTCGATGAGATCGGCGACATGAGCCCCACCATGCAGGTGAAGCTCCTGCGCGTGCTGCAGGAGCGTGTCCTCGAGCGGGTCGGCAATCACGTGCCGATCCGCTGCAACGTGCGCATCGTGGCCGCCACGCATCGCAACCTCGAGGAGGCGATCGGCCGCGGCGCCTTCCGCGAGGACTTGTACCACCGTCTCAATGTCTTTCCGATCGAGACGCCGCCGCTGCGCGCGCGGCTCGAGGACCTGCCGCTGCTGGTGCGCGACTTCATCGCGCTCAACATCGCCGAGGGGCGCGGCCCCGTACAGCTCTCGCCACGCGCGATGAGCGCGCTCGCGCGTCAGCGCTGGTCGGGCAACGTGCGCGAGCTCGCCAATCTCATCGAGCGGCTCTCGATCGTGTGCGCGGGCCGCATGGCGGGCATCGCCGATCTGCCTGCCAAGTACCGCCCAGGCGATGCGCCGGCCGAGCTCGATGAGTCCGCAACGCCCGCATTCGCTGCGGACGCCGGCGAGCAGCACGGCGCGGGCATTCTTGCCGAGCTCACCGGCGGCTTTGTGGCCGCGCGCGCGGCCGCCCTCGTGGAGCAGAGGCCCGAGCCGGCGGCGGCACACGAGACCGCACCCGCGGCCGCTCAGGACTCGGGCGCCCACGAGGTGCTCGAGCTGCCGCAGATGCGCGAGCTCCTCGCCGCGCGCGACGCCACAGGCTCACCCAACGGCGCGCACCTCGTGAGCGAGCTCACGCGCCTGCCCGAGGACGGGATCGATCTGCGATCGCATCTGCTCACGATCGAGCGCCGTCTGATCGAGCAGGCACTCGAGCGCACCGGCGGCACCGTCGCGCATGCGGCACGGCTGCTCAACGTGCGCCGCACCACCCTGGTCGAGAAACTGCGCAAGCTCGGCATCGCGGGCGGGGATTCAGCGACGGAAGATTGACGGCGCAGCACCGCGCCGCGGGCAGCGCCCGTGACCGCCTTCACGCTTTGCGGTCGATTTGCCACTCGGCACAGCTCTTGCACCTGACACCCCGATCACCGTCGTGAACGGGGTTGGTAATGAGCTCAGGCTCTGACAGCAAAGAAGGCGCAGTGGCGGCGGGTACGGCCACCCTGCGCGATGAGGTGCAGCCGGTCGCCAGCGCGGCGAGCTCGCAGCGGCTGCTCGAGCTGGCGCGGCGCGTGGCTGCCACCGATTGCACGGTGCTCGTCGTCGGGGAATCCGGCACGGGCAAGGAGGTGCTGGCGCGCTACATTCACCGGCACTCCCCTCGTGGGCGCGGACCCTTCGTCGGCGTCAATTGCGCCGCGATTCCCGAGAGCATGCTCGAGGCGGTGCTCTTCGGCTACGAGCGCGGCGCGTTCACCGGCGCGGTGAGCTCGCACCCGGGCAAATTCGAGCAGGCGCAGGGCGGCACGCTGCTGCTCGATGAGATCACCGAGATGCCGCTCGGTCTGCAGGCGAAGCTGCTGCGCGTGCTGCAGGAGCGAGAAGTCGAGCGGCTCGGCAGCCGCACGCCGCTCGCGCTCAACGTGCGCGTGCTCGCGACCACCAATCGCCGCCTGCGCGAGGAGGTCGCCGCGGGACGCTTCCGCGAGGACCTGTACTATCGCCTCAACGTCTTCCCGATTGCGCTCGCGCCCCTGCGGGCGCGCCGCGACGACGTGCTGCCGCTCGCCATGCAGTTGCTCGGCATGCGCTGCCGGCCCGGCGAGCGCATCCCCGCGCTCTCTGCGGATGCGGCCCATCTGCTGCTCACCTATCACTGGCCCGGCAACGTGCGCGAGCTCGACAACCTGCTGCAGCGTGCGCTCATCCTGGTGAGCGGGCCGGTCATTCTTCCCGAGCACATCCAATTCGAGCTGCTCGGGGATTGCGGCCCCAGCGCGCCCGCGCGCGAGACGCCGGCGGCGAGCTCGCTCGCTCATTCGCTCGGCGAGACCGAACGGGATCTGATCCTCGGCGCGCTGCGTGCCAGCCACGGCAGCCGTCGTGAGGTGGCCCAGCGGCTCGGCATCAGTCCGCGCACGCTGCGCTACAAGCTCGCGCGGCTGCGCGCCGCGGGAATCGATGTGGAGGTGGCGCCGTGAGTCAGATGCAGATCGACCAGATCCTGGCGCAAATCCGCGCTCTCTCCGGACAGACCCAGGCAGCCCCGAGCGGCCCCGTACAGGGGAGCGACCCGAGCGCCTTCGCGAGCCTGCTGCAGACCGAGATTGCGCAGGTGAGCCGCTCGCAGCAGCAAGCCGACGATCTCGCCACCGCCTTTCAAAAAGGCACCCCGGGGGTGGAGCTTCCGCAGGTGATGGTCGAGCTGCAGAAGGCGAGCCTGTCCTTCCGCGCGCTCACCGAGGCGCGCAACCGCCTCATCAGCGCCTATCAAGAAATCATGCAGATGCAGATGTAGGGATGGCCGTGCCTGTTAGCCGGATGAGCACATGAACGCGAGCGTCGCACCTCAGCCCTATCCGCGAGTGGCCGCCGGCCTGAAGCCGGTGCTGCTGCTCGTGGGCATCGCCGCCGCCGTCGCTGCCGGGGTGAGCGTCGTGCTCTGGTCGCGCGGACCGAGCTACAGCCTGCTCTACGCCAACCTCGCGATGGAGGATCAGGCGCAGGTCACGCAGGCGCTCGAGGCTGCGGGCATTCCCTATCGTCTGTCCCCGGGCTCGAATGCCATCGAGGTGCCGAGCGAGCGCGTGAGCGACGCGCGCCTGAAGCTCGCCGGGCAGGGACTGCCGGAGGGGGACGGTGGATTCTCGCTCCTCACCAAGGATCCGGGCATCGGGGTCAGCTCCTTCGTCGAGAATGCGCGCTACCAGCACGCCCTCGAGACCGAGCTCGCGCACACCATCGCCAGCCTGCGCCCGGTGGACGGTGCGCGCGTGCACATCGCCGCGCCACGCGAGTCCGCCTTCGTCCGCGACAACCATCCGGCGAGCGCTTCCGTCTTCGTGCAGCTCAAGTCCGGGCGCATGCTCAGCCAGGAGCAGGTTCAGGCGATCATCAATCTCGTGGCATCGAGCGTGCCGGAGCTCGAGGCCAACGAGGTGACCGTGGTGGATCAGCAGGGTCGGCTGCTCTCCGCGCCGCAGGGCTCGGACGAATTCGCACTGCGCGAGCAGCATTTCCAGCTGGTGCATCGGCTCGAGGACGACTACACCCAGCGCATCGAGGCGCTGCTCACCCCGCTCGTCGGCCCCGGTCGCGTGCGCGCACAAGTGGTGGCGCAGCTCGATACCTCGGTCACCGAGGAGGCTCGCGAGCAGTACAAGCCCGACAGCCAGGTGGTGCGCAGCGAGCAGCTCTCCGAGCAGACGAGCCGAGACGGCGCCGGGGCCCAGGGCGTGCCCGGCGCGCTGAGCAATCAGCCTCCCGCCGCGGGCGTGGCCCAGCCGCCACCGCCCAACGGAGCCGGCGCAGCGGCCGCGGCTGGTGCCGCTCGACCGGCCGGCGCGGCCGGCAACGCCGCGAACGCGGCGGCGAGCGCAGCCTCGGCGAGCGCCTCTTCCGCGGCGAGTGCCGCGCCCGACAACGTCTCCAAGCAGAGCACCCGCAACTACGAGATCGACCGCACCCTCGACTACACGCGCCAGCCGGCCGGCCGTCTGAAGCGCCTGACCGTCGCGGTCCTCATCGACAATATTCACGCCGTGGGCAAGGACGGCAAGCCTACCGATCGAGCGCTGACCCAGTCCGAGCTCGACCACGTGACGGCGTTGGTGAAGGATGCCGTGGGCTTCGATGAGTCCCGCGGCGACAGCGTCAACGTCCTCAACTCATCCTTCCAAAGCGAGAGCGCTCCGCCGGAGACGCAGCTCGAGCAGGTGCCCCTCTGGGAGCGGCCGCTCTTTCAGGACATGGCGAAGCTGCTGGCCGGCGTGATCGTGCTGCTGGTGCTCTCGCTGTCGGTGCTGCGGCCGCTCGTGCGTGCGCTGATTGCGCCTACGCGGGCCGCCCTTGCCCCGCCGCGCCAGGCCACGGCGGCGCTGCCCGCCGAGCCGCAGGCGGCGGTCGCGCAGCGCAGCGGAGCCATGCCGGTCCCGTACGACCAGCAAGTCACGCAGGCACGCACTCTGGTGAACCAGGACGCGAAGCGCGTCGCACAGGTCGTGCGCGACTGGGTCGGCGCCGATGAATGAGAAGGCCGACAGGCGCGGCAACGGCAGCGCCAAGCGCTCCGGCACCGAGCGTGCCGCGATCCTGCTGCTCACCCTGGGCGAGCAGGAAGCGGCCCAGGTGCTCAAGCACATGGGCGCCAAGGAGGTGCAGCGGGTCGGTGCCGCGATGGCGCAGTTGAGCCACGTCTCGCGCGATGAGGTGAGCGGCATCCTGCAGGATTTCGCCGCGCGCGTGGAGAGCCAGACCTCCGTCGGCGTGGGCGTGGAGGATTTCCTGCGCAAGGTGTTGGTGGATGCGCTCGGGGACGACAAGGCGGCGAGCGTCATCCAGCGCATCAACCTCGGCCGCTCCAGCAAGGGGCTCGAGGCGCTCAAGTGGATGGATGCGCGCAGTGTCGCCGAGCTGATCCGCCTGGAGCACCCGCAGATCATCGCCCTCATCCTGGCCTACCTCGACGCGGATCAGGCGGCCGAGGTGCTGCAGCAACTGCCCGGCGGCGTGCGCGCCGAGGTGGTGATGCGTATCGCCACACTCGATGGGGTGCAGCCCTCCGCGCTGTCCGAGCTCGACGATGTCATCGAAAAGCAGTTCTCGGGTCGCAGTGCCGGCAAGACCTCCGCGCTCGGGGGCGCCAAAGCCGCGGCGGAGATCATCAACCACCTCGACCCCAGCCAGGAAAGCTCGCTCATGGAGCAGATCACCACGGCCGACGAGTCGCTCGGTGCACGCATTCAGGACCTGATCTTCGTGTTCGACAATCTGCTCGAGGTGGACGACCGCGGGATGCAGGAGCTGCTGCGTCAGGTGCCGAGCGACAAGCTGCTGCTGGCGATGAAGGCGGCAGACGAAACCCTCAAGCAGAAGATCTTCAAGAACATGTCCCAGCGCGCCGCGGAGATGCTCAAGGACGATCTCGAGGCGCGTGGCCCGGTCAAGCTCTCCGAGGTGGAGGCCGCACAGAAGGAGATCCTCGGGGTGGCACGCAAGCTCGCGGAGGAAGGCACGCTGGTCCTCGGCGGCAAGGGCGAGGCTTATGTCTGAAGCTGCGCGGCTACGAGCTCTGGCGGCTGCCGCAGCCGAGCGCTGGGCGCTGCCGGCCGTGGAAGGCCCCATCGTCGGTGCGCGTCGCAGCGCGCCCACCGAGGCGCAGGTGCGCGCCGCGCAAGCCGAGCAGGCCCGAGGCTATGAGGCCGGGCTCGCCGCAGGCCGCACCGAGATTCAGCGCCAAAGCAGCGAGCTCACCACCCGCATCCAGCGGCTCGACACCGTGCTCGGGGCGCTGGCGAAGCCGCTGGCCCAGCTGGATGAGCAAGTCTACGAGCAGCTGACGCGACTCGCGCTTGCGGTCGGCAAGCAGCTCGCCCGACGCGAGCTCAATGCCGATCCGACACAGGTGATCGCGCTGATCCGCGAAGCCGTGGGCCAGCTGCCCCTGAGCGTGCGCGACGTGCGCGTGCATCTGCACCCGGAGGATGCGGCGGTCGCGCGCGAGCACCTCGCCGCGCCGGCCCAAGAGCGCGCCTGGTCGATCGTCGAGGATCCCACGCAGTCGCGTGGGGGCTGCGTGGTGCGCACCGACAGCTCGCAGATCGATGCACGTTTCGAGACGCGCGTGCAGGCGCTGCTGGTGAGTCTGCTCGGTGAGGAGCGGGCCGGACAGCGTGGCACGGCAGCGCAGGCTGATGCGACCGCGGAACATCGCGATGAGCGCTGAGCGTGCCCATGGCTGCTGAGCGGCCGGCGCTCTGGAGCGAGCGCCTGGCGCGCGCGGTGCGCCAGGTCGAGCGCATGGCGCCGCCCCCCGTCGAGGGCCGGCTCAGCCGCATGGTCGGACTTGCGCTCGAGGCGGTCGGCTGCCAGGCAACGGTCGGCGACACCTGCGACGTACTCACGCACGAGGGTGCCTGCGTCGAGGCGGAGGTCGTGGGTTTCGCCGGCGAGCGGCTCTACCTCATGCCCACCGGGGACCCGCACGGCCTCGGTCCGAACGCGCGTGTCATCCCGCGCCAGCGCAGCGGCACGGTGCGCGTGGGACCGCAGCTTCTCGGGCGCATCGTCGATGGTGCCGGCGAGCCGCTCGATGGGCTCGGTCCGCTCGAGTGCGAGGAGCGCGTGCGCCTGTTCGCGCGGCCGCTCAATCCGTTGCAGCGCCAGCCGATCGCCAAGCCGCTCGATGTCGGCATCCGCGCCATCAACAGCATGCTCACCGTCGGCCGCGGCCAGCGCATCGGCCTGTTTGCCGGCAGCGGCGTCGGCAAGAGCGTGCTGCTCGGCATGATGGCGCGCTACACCAGTGCCGACGTGATCGTCGTCGGCCTGATCGGCGAGCGCGGCCGCGAAGTCAAGGAGTTCGTCGAGCGCATCCTCGGGCCGCGCGACCGGCAGCGTGCCGTCGTGGTCGCCACCCCCTCCGACACGCCGCCGCTGATGCGCATGCACGGCGCATGGCTCTCGAGCGCAATCGCCGAATACTTCCGCGACCGCGGCAAGAGCGTGCTGCTCATCATGGACTCGCTCACACGCTTTGCGCAGGCGCAGCGCGAGATCGGCCTCGCGATCGGCGAGGCGCCCGCGACCAAGGGCTATCCGCCCTCGGTATTTGCGCGGCTGCCGCAGCTTCTGGAGCGTGCCGGGAACGGGCCGCAGGGCAGCGGCTCGATCACGGCGTTCTATACCGTGCTCGTCGAGGGCGACGATCAGAACGATCCGATCGCGGATGCCGCGCGGGCCATTCTCGATGGCCACGTGGTGCTCGCGCGCCGGCTCGCAGAGGGTGGGCACTACCCGGCGATCGATATCGAGGCGTCCGTGAGCCGCGCCATGCACGAGATCGTGGCTGCCGATCACCTGCAGCTCGCGCGACGCCTGCGCCAGGTGCTCTCGAGCTACGAGCAGCACCGCGACCTGATTGCGATCGGCGCCTACCAGCGCGGCAGCGATCCGCGGGTCGACGCCGCCATCGCGCTGTGGCCGCGGGTGCAGCGCTTCCTGCAGCAGGATATGCGCGAGCGCGTGGACTTGGCCGCGAGCCTCGCGGCGCTGCAGGCACTGTTGGCCGATCCGGCCACCGCTGCGGTGTAGGCACTGAGCTGAAGAGAGCGTACGACATATGCGAACGAGCAAACGACTGCAGGTGGTCGAGCGGGTGGCGGATGAGCACGAGCGGCGGCGCGCACAGAGCCTCGCCACGAGCGAGCGCCGCGTGAGCGAGTGCGAGAGCAAGCTGAAGGAGCTCGAGGGCTACCAGGCGAACTATGCGCGCGATTTCAACGCGCTCGCCGCACGCGGCATCGGGGGCGCGCGGCTGCGCGAGTTCCAGGGGTTTCTCGCGCGGCTGGAGGAGGCCGTGCGCCAGCAGCGCGATGTGCTGAGCCGCGCCCGCGTGGAGCGCGACGCTGAGCGCCGCAGCTGGCAGCAGGCGGCGCAACGCGCCGAGATCGTCGGACAGGTCGTGAAGCGCCGCCAGGGCGAGGAGCGGCTTGCCGCCGATCGCCAGGAGCAGCGCGAGACGGACGAGCGTGCTCTGCAACGCATCGC
>DATJSR010000301.1:0-2941 GCA_035504015.1 Steroidobacteraceae bacterium | reverse complement strand
GCGACCGGGGCGCGGGTGCGCAGCTTCGGCGTGATGAGCCCCATCTTCTCGACCGAGCGTCCCTGCGCGTTCACCAGGATCTCACGAAAGCCGTTGGTGCCGTGGAGCTGATGCTCGAACGCGCTCTCGACCCCGAGCTTGCCGATCAGGGCCGTGCCGGCGTACGCGCTGCTGTCGATGTGCGCGAGGTCCTGCTCACTGATGGCACCGACGTAACCGAGCGCATGCACCGCGAAGGGCCCGAAGGGATAGGCGCGCGTCTGGCGCGTCTTGATGTCCACCCCCGGAAACTCGAAGCGCCGCACTGCAAAGCGTGCCACGTCCTCATCCGACATGCGCAGCCGGATGGGCACGCTGTCGAAGGTGCGCCGCGAAAGGATCGTGCGGTTCACCTCGGGCAGCTCGTCCTTCGAGAGCATGCCGATGTCCACCAAGCGGTGCAGCGTGTCGTCCAGGCGCCCGTCGGGTATCTCCTCGCGGATCAGCTCGAGTTGATAGGCGGGCTGACCGCTTGCGAGCACCACGCCGTTGCGATCGAGCATCAGGCCGCGCGCCGCGGGAATCGGCTCGATGCGCACGCGGTTACCCTGCGAAAGCTGCGCGTAATAATCGTGGCGGGTCACCTGCAGCAGGAACAGTCGCAGGCACAGCGTGGTCATCAGCAGCAGGATGATGCCGCCCGCGACGAGCGAGCGCTGCTCGAAGAGGCGCTGCTCTTTCCAGTGATCCTTGATGCGGACGCCGCGGACCATGTGCTAGCGCGGTGCGTGACTGCGCTCGAGCACCGCCGTCGCGAGCGGCCAGACGATGGCGCCCGTGACGGTGTGGATCCAGCGCTCGGGATTGGTCACGGGGTGCCCACTCCAGCCATCGATCGCGAACACGATGAACTCATACACGCCCAGCAGTCCGAAGACGATCAGCATCTGCTGGAAGGCGGGCTTCGAGCGGATTTTCTGGTGCTCGCGCACCGCCACGTACGTGATGGTGGTGAGAGCGAGCGCGTGCTGTCCGAGAACTGCGCCACGAAATACATCCAGCGCGAGTCCCGAGCCGAAGCCTAGCGCGAGTCCGCCGGCCCGGGGAGCGGCGATCGACCAGTAGAGCACCGCGAGAACCAGGAATGCGGGCCGCACGAGCGCGAGCCAGAACGGCAGCGGCAGCACCGTGAGCACGAGCGCCACCACGACGGTCACCAGCAGGCGCAGGCGCGGCTCGGATACGCGGGCGTTCATCGCCGGCTCCCGGTGGCCAGACCGCTCGTCTGCGAGCTTGCCGCGCTGCTGCTCGAGCTGCTGCCATTGCCTGCAGGCGTGGGGGTGCCGCTGGCATCGCCGCCGCCGCCTGATGAGCCTGAAGCCGAGGTGCTCGATGCGGCGGCACTTCCGGGCGCGCGTGAGCTCCTGGGCGCCGTGAGGACCGCATCGCTCGGCCGGGTTCGTGGCGCTGCGGCCGTGCCTACTGCTGCGCCAGCGGCCACGCTCGGCCTGTTGGCTATTGCTGCCGCCCGCACGCGCGCGGCCGCGCCCGACGCCGGCTCACGGGCCGCCGCCGCGGCAGTGCCAGCTTGAGCTGAAACTTGAGTAGAAGCTTGAGTCGCGGGCGGTTTCGGACGGGGCGGCACGGTCTGTGGCAACAGCGTGGGATTACCGCGAGCGAGGTCGCCGCTGCCCTCGCGCTGGTTCGGGGACGCGGGGTGATCGCTGCGAAACCACACCAGCATGACCTCGCGCAGCTGATCGAGTCGCGCAAGCGGGGCGGCGCGGATCTGCGCCAGAGGCTGCACGGCGTCCCGGCGGACTTCGATGACGCGGCCCACCGGATAGCCCTGAGGGTACACCCCGCCCAGGCCCGAGGTGATGAGCAGATCGCCCACCTTCACGTCCGCATTGGCGGGGAGGTAGGGCAGCGCCAGCAGCTCGCTGTCACCTGCGCCCACCGCGATGGTGCGCACGCCCGTGCGATCGATCTGCACCGGCACAGCGCCCTCCGGGTCGGTCACCAGGATGATCTCGGCGCTCCACGGGCCCACGTGCACGGTCTGGCCGAGCAGCCCGTGGCTGTCCATGACGGCCTGGCCCTTGAACACGCCATTGCGCGCGCCGCGATTGATGAGCAGCCGCTGCTGCAGGTTGTTGAGCTCCACATCGACCACTTCGGCCACCAGCCAGTGGTCGGCGACCGGGGGCAACGCATCGCGCAGGCCTCGCAGCTCACCGTTCTCGCGCGCGAGTGCCTCGTAGCGCAGGGTCTTGACCTCGAGCGCGCGCTCCTGCTCGCGCAGGGCGCGGTTCTCCAGGCGCAGTGTCTCGCGCGTGCGGGAGACATCCTCGAGCCAATGCCAGGCCGCCGAGGGGGAGCTCACCGCGAGCTGCAGCGGATAGGCGGCGGCACTCAGGAAATAGCGCGCCTGCTCGAGCCAGCCGCGGCGCTGGTCGAAGAACATGAGCAGGATGGCGAGGATGGCATACAGCGTGAAGCGGAAGCCGGGCGCCGGTCCGCGACCCGGAGAGCTGCGATAGGCGCCTGCGCCGAATGCTGCCACGCTGTCGATGAAGCGGCGCGGGCCGGTGGGCTACTCGAGGCCGAAGTGCCCGGGCCCCATCTCGTCCATCAGCTCGAGGATGCGACCACCGCCGCGGGCGACACAGGTGAGCGGGTCGTCGGCGACCACCACCGGCAGCCCCGTCTCCTCCGTGAGGAGCTTGTCGATGTCGCGCAGCAGCGCACCGCCGCCGGTGAGCACGATGCCGCGCTCGGCCACGTCGGCGCCGAGCTCGGGCGGGGTCTGCTCGAGCGCTTGCTTCACCGCGCTGACGATGCTCTGCAGAGGCTCCTGCAGTGCCTCGAGGATCTCGTTGCTGTTCAGGGTGAAGCTGCGCGGTACGCCCTCCGAGAGATTGCGGCCCTTCACCGAGAGCTCGCGCACCTGCTGGCCGGG
>DATJSR010000300.1:0-4184 GCA_035504015.1 Steroidobacteraceae bacterium | reverse complement strand
GCCTGAGCGTTGGCACCGACGATGGCGACCGACAGGCGCTGCAGGTTGAGCTCATCCCAGCAGAAGCCCACGCACAGTCGCAAGGCTTCCTGCCCGTAGCCTTTGCCCCGGTTGGCCGCCTCGCCGATCATGATGCCGATCTCGGCAGAGCGATAGACCGGGTGGATGTGATTGATCTGAATGAAGCCGAGCAGCTCGAGATCGCTCTGACGGCGGATCGAGAAGACGACGCGCGTGGCGTCCTTGCCTGCGCCGTTGAACCACTCATCGAACTGCGCCTGGCTCACGGGACGGTATAGCCCATCGAGGTGCATGAGCTCGACGCGATTGCGCCAATTGAAGATGCTCCGCGCGTCCGCCTGAAAGAGTGGACCGAGACAGACCTGAGTGCCGATCAGCATGCTACCGCCCCGTCATGGCTCGATTGTAGCCCCCGCAAAGCCTCCGTGCGCTCACTTCGCAGTGGCCCGTGCCTGGTGGCCCGTGATCTCCGCGCCGGCATCGGCGGGGAGCCTGCGGTAGGGCAGGAGTGCCAGCGCGCTCAGCGCCCCGGCCAGCACCAGCGCGAGCCGGAAATCGTGCACGCCGAGTCCCGCCGCACCGCGCATCGCACGGCTGAAGTTGAGCATCAAAGCCCCGAGGGCCACGCCCATTCCCATGCTGATCTGCTGTGTCAGTGAGGAGAGCACGCTTGCCGAGGCGCGCTCCTCGGGCGCGATGTCCGCAAAGCTCACGAAGGTGATGGCGGTGAACTGCATCGAGCGGGTGGCGCCTGCGAGCAGCAGGATCGCGACGCTCAGCGCACGGGGCAGCCCCGGGGAGATCAGGGCGCAGGCGGCGATGCAGCCCGAGGCGAATGCGCCGTTGACCACCAGTACCGCGCGTATGCCGAAGCGGCGCAGGATCGGGTTGGTGAGGGACTTCATGGCGAGATTCGCGCTCATGTAGATGAGCAGCAGCAGCCCCGAGGCGACGGGGGAGAGCCCGAAGCCCACCTGGAACATGAGCGGCAGCAGAAACGGCGTGGCGCTGATCGCCGCCCGGGAGAGGTTGCCTCCCGAGAGGCAGGCGACAGCGAAAGTGCGCTCGCGAAACGCTGCCAGACTCACGATCGGCTGAGGGGCGCTGCGCAAGTGGCGCACGGCGAGCGTGCCGCTCACCACAGCCGCGGCCAACAGGCTGGCCCCGAGCGCGAGCTTGAGATCGCTGGCGCCGAGCACGTCCACGCCGTAGGTGAGGCAGGCGAGCGCCACGGCCATCAGCAGGAAGCCTCGGCCGTCGAAGCGGGTGCGCTCGCTGGTTCGCTGGTTGGGAATGAAAGCGAGCACCAGCGCCATCCCGAGCACACCGATCGGCACGTTGACGTAGAAAATCCAGCGCCAGGAGGCCGCGTCGGTGATGAAGCCGCCGAGCGGTGGACCGATTACCGGCGCGAACAGCGCCGGCCACACGAGCGTCGAGAGCGCCTGCATCAGATCGCGCTTGGCGGCGCTGCGCAGCACCACCAGGCGCCCGACGGGCGACATCATCGCGGCGGCCGCGCCCTGCACGATGCGCCCGGCGATGAACGCGGGAAAGTCAGGTGCCGCTCCACAGCCCATCGAGGCGAGGGTGAACAGGCCGATCGCCGCGCAGAACAGATTGCGGGCGCCCAGGCGATCGGCGAGCCAGCCGCTCGCCGGGATGCAGGCGGCGGTCGCCAGCACGTACGCCGTGATGCCGAGGCTTGCGCGCGTGGCCGTGACCGCGAAGCTCTGCGCGATGCGCGGCAGCGCCGTCACGATGATCGTCGCATCGAGGCTCTCCATGAAGAACGCGCAGGCGACGATCAGCGCGATCACCAACGAGCGGTTGCGCAGCAGCTCGCGAAGGCTTCCCCGCAGTGGGCGCATCGGCCCCCTCAGTCGAGCGTTGCCAGGATCTCGTTGAAGGTGGCGCTCGGGCGCATGGCCGCGCGGCACTTGGCGGGATCGGGGTGATAGTAGCCACCGATGTCCACGCGCCTGCCCTGTGCGCCGGCGAGCTCGCCCACGATGTGGGACTCCTCGCGCGTGAGCCGCTGCGCGAACGGCGCGAAGCGCATCGCGAGCTGGGGGTCCTGGCGCTGTGCGGCGAGCGCCTGCGCCCAGTACAGCGCCAGGTAGAAGTGGCTGCCGCGATTGTCGAGCTCGCCCACGGCACGCGAGGGGGAGCGGTCGTGCTCGAGAATCTGGCCGTTCGCGCTATCGAGTGCCGCGGCGAGGCAGCGTGCGCGGGCGTTGCCGCTCTTGCGCGCCAGATCCTCGAGCGACACCTGCAGGGCAAGGAACTCGCCCAGCGAGTCCCAGCGCAGGTGTCCCTCCTCGAGGAACTGCTGCACGTGCTTGGGCGCGCTGCCGCCCGCACCGGTCTCGTACAGGCCGCCACCGGCGAGCAGCGGCACGATCGAGAGCATCTTGGCGCTGGTGCCGAGCTCGAGGATCGGGAATAGATCGGTGAGATAGTCGCGCAGCACGTTGCCCGTGACCGAGATGGTGTCCTCGCCGGCGCGCAGACGCTGCAGCGTGGCGCGTATGGCGGCGACGGGCGAGAGGATGCGGATGTCGAGGCCGGAGACGTCGTGATCGCGCAGATAGCTGCGCGTGCGCTCGATCACCAACCGGTCGTACGCGCGCTGCTCGTCGAGCCAGAAGATCGCGGGCGAGCCGGTGACGCGCGAGCGCTCGACGGCGAGCCTTACCCAGTCGCGAACGGCCGCATCCTTGGTCTGACACATGCGCCAGATATCGCCCCGCTCGACGCCGTGGCGCGTGAGCACGCGTCCGCTAGCGTCCGTGACGCGTACCTCGCCGTCGAAGGGGATCTCGAAGGTCTTGTCGTGCGAGCCGTACTCCTCCGCGGCTTGCGCCATGAGGCCCACATTGCTCACGTTGCCCATGGTCGGCACGTCGAAGGCGCCGTGCTGCTTGCAGTCTTCGATGACGGCTTGGTAGATGCCGGCATAGCAGCGATCGGGAATGAGCGCCTTGGTGTCGTGCATCTTGCCGTCGGGGCCCCACATGCGGCCCGAGGCGCGGATCGCCGCCGGCATGGAGGCATCGATGATGATATCGCTCGGTACGTGCAGATTGGTGATGCCCTTTTCCGAGTCGACCATGGCGAGCGCCGGCCGCGCGCCATCGCTCATCTTGAGGTCAGCCTCGATCTGCGCCCGCTCCGCCGCCGGCAGCGCCTGGATCTTGGCGTACACGTCGCCGATGCCGTTGTCCGGGTCGACGCCCAGCCGGCGAAACAGCTCCGCATGCTTCGCGAACGCCTCCTCGAAGTACACGCTCACCGCGTGGCCGAACATGATGGGATCGGAGACCTTCATCATGGTCGCCTTCAGGTGCAGCGACAGCAGTACGCCCTGCGCCTTGGCATCCTGCATCTCGCGCTGGTAGAACTGCCGCAGCGCGCGGGTGCGCATCAGGGTTGCGCTCACGAGCTCCGCGGCGAGCACCGGCACGGCCTCCTTGAGCACGCGCGACTCGCCTGCCGCACCGTGCAGCTCGATGCGCAGGCTGCCGGCCGTGTCGATGGCCGCCGCCTGTTCGTTGCCGAAGAAGTCTCCCTCGCTCATGTGCGCGACGTGCGTGCGTGAGTCCGCGCTCCACTTGCCCATCGAGTGCGGATGCTTGCGCGCGTATTGCTTGACCGCGTTCGCCACGCGCCGGTCGGAGTTGCCCTCGCGCAGCACGGGATTGACGGCGCTGCCGAGCACTTTGGCGAAGCGCATCCGCAGGCGCTGCTCGGACTCATCGCGCGGCTCATCGCGGTACTCGGGAAGCGAGTAGCCCTGCGAGCGCAGCTCCGCCAGTGCCGCCTTGAGCTGCGGCACCGAGGCGCTGATGTTGGGCAGCTTGATGATGTTCGCCGCGGGAGTCTTGGCGAGCGCGCCGAGCTCGGCGAGATCGTCGGCCCGACGCTGCGTCGGGCTCAGATCCTCGGGAAACTGCGCCAGAATGCGCCCCGAGAGCGAGATGTCGCGGGTCTGCACGTCGACCGAGGCGCAGCGCGTGAACGCCTGGATGATCGGCAGCAGCGAGTAGGTGGCCAGGGCAGGTGCCTCGTCGGTGAGCGTATAGATGATCTTGGCGTCGGGCATGGGCTTCCTTGGCGTGAGGTCGCAGCGCGATGCGACGCATCATCATACCAACGCGGGC
>DATJSR010000299.1:0-5533 GCA_035504015.1 Steroidobacteraceae bacterium | reverse complement strand
CCCGCCGCGCTCGCGGAAGGCGGGCACCACGGCGCACAGCTCCGGGTGCACCCCCGCGCAGTGATAGCACTCGTTGTAGTTCTCGCAGATCACCTTCCAGTTCGCGGCCACCGAGTAGTGAATGGTGTGTGCGATGCGCAGCGTCTCGAGCGGATAGCGCGTAAGGCGCTCGGGAATGGCGTCGAGCTGTGCGGCGAGCGGCTGCGCGCCCTCGGGGGTGAGGTGCAGGAAGACGAAGCCGCCCCAGCACTCGAGCCCGACGGGATACAGGCTGAAGCGCTCGCGCTCGAAGGCGGACTCGGCCATCAGATGCGGTGCGCCCACGAGCCTGCCGTCCAGGTCGTACGACCAGCGGTGATAGGGACAGACGATGCGCGCGCCGTGTATCCCTCCGGAAAGCGGTGCTGCCCGCTCCTCGCCGCCCGTCACCTGACACAGCCGCGCGCCGCGATGACGGCACACGTTGTAGAAGGCACGCAGCACCCCCGCACGATTGCGCACCAGGATGACGCTCTCGCCGAGCACCTCGAGCACGCGCGAGGCCCCCGGCTCGGCGAGCTCCTCCGCCCGCCCGATGCACACCCACTCGCGACAGAAGATGCGCTCCTTCTCCACGGCGAAGACGCTCTCGGAGCGATACCAGCTCGAGGGCAGCGTCGGCTCGAGGCCCGCGACCTTCGACGGCAATGCCTGAGCGTTCATGGTCGTGTCTCCGGGCTCGGTGGGGCGGTCGCGGCGCCTGCTACCCGCCGCGGCAAGGGTGAATCGCGTCGGGGCTCGATCTGCGCCGGCTCGGCATCGAGCTCGCGCGCATAGCGATGGGCGCTATAGGTCGCGTGCACCAGG
The DNA here is from genome assembly GCA_035504015.1 of Steroidobacteraceae bacterium. Classification (GTDB taxonomy): domain Bacteria; phylum Pseudomonadota; class Gammaproteobacteria; order Steroidobacterales; family Steroidobacteraceae; genus JASHUC01. Next base: position 4,687 of record DATJSR010000299.1, on the reverse strand, counting down.
GCACCGGGCGCGAGCGCATCGCCGATGCGGGTGACCGAGCGAATGCCGGCGCTGGCGAGCGCCTCGGGCCCTGCGCTGAGCTCGCCGTAGAGCGCATCGTTCGCAAGCCGCGCGCCCACCACCACGAGCGAGCCGCACGGCAGCTCGCGTTCGCGCCCCGAGAACAGATCCGCGAGCGTGACGACGCCCTGCTGCACTCGTACGACACGCGACAGCGTCTGCAGCGCGACGCCGGCGGCCTGCAGTGCGCGATGGATCTGCGGCTGCTCGTTGCTCATGATGGCCCAGGCGGAGGCATGCCCTGCGGGGGTCACGTAGGTCACGCGCCGGCCGGCCTTCGCCAGATGCTCTGCGAGCGCGCTGCCCATGTAGTAGTTGTCGAAATCGAAGAGTACCACCGGGTCGGCAGGCGTGCGGCCCGCCGCGATGTCATCGGGTGTGAGTACCTCGGAGCCCGAGAGCTCCCCGAGTGGAATCTCGAGCGGCGAGTACGCGAGGCGCGCCCAGCGCGCACCGGTGGCAATGGCCACGTGGGTGTGTCCGAGCCCGAGGATGTCCTCCCCGGAGAGCCGGTTGCCGCGGTAGATGCTCACGTTCGGCAGACACTCGAGCTGACCCAGGCGCCAGTCGAGCACGCGTCCCCAGCCGGCCAAGCCCGGCAGCTTCGTCTCGAAGCGCAGTCGCCCCCCGAGCTCGTTCCCGGCCTCGGCGAGTGTCACCTGGTAGCCGCGCCGCCCGAGCGCGACAGCACATTCGAGTCCTGCCGGACCTGCACCCACGATGAGCACCGAGGCATCGCTCGCGGCCGGGGCGATGCGCTCCGGGTGCCACTGCCGGCGCCACTCCTCGCCGATGGTCGGGTTCTGCGTGCAGCGCACGGGCACCGAGTCGTGCCAGCTGGAGATGCAGATGTTGCAGCCGATGCACTCGCGGATCTCCCGCTCGCGCCCTTCATCGATCTTGCGCGGCAGAAAAGGATCGGCGATCGAGGGGCGCGCGGCGCCGATGAGATCGAGCACACCGCGGCGAATCTGACTCACCATCGTGTCCGGAGAGGTGAAGCGCCCCACGCCGACCACCGGCTTGCGCGTGAGCTGCTTGACGAAGCCGATGATCGGCTCGTGGCTGCCCTCGGGGGAGAAGCGCGAGGGCGCACAGTCGGTCGGGGAGGAATCGAGCTTCACGTCGAAGAGGTCGGGGAGGTCCGCGAGCAGCTCGATGACCTCGTGCGCCTCGGAGGGCGCCACCTCGCTCGGCCGCCCGCGCAGCTCCTCGAGACTGATGCGCAGCGCCACCGCGCAGCGCCCGCCCGTCGCCTCGCGCGTGGCATCGATGAGCTCACGCACGATGCGGACGCGATTGGCGACGCTGCCGCCGTAGGCATCGGTGCGCTGATTCCACTCGGGCAGCAGGAACTCGTACGGCAGATAGCCCATGCCCGCATAGACGTAGAGGATGTCGAAGCCGGCGCGCTCAGCGCGACGCGCCGCCTCGGCCTGCCAGCCGATGAGCGCGCGAATATCGGCAGCATCCATCGCCCGCGGGCGCTGATTGCCCATGAAGCCGACGTGCGTCGCCATCCAGCCGATGCCCGAGGGTGACAGCGGCGGGGTACGCGCGATGCGGTTCATGACCGAGCCGCCCCCGTGCCAGAGCTCGATGCCGGCGAGCGCCCCGTGCCGATGCACCGCCTCGGTCATGAGCGCGTGCGAGCGCACGTCATCGTCGTCCCAGAGCGTCGCATAGGGCAGCGGCGCATCATCGGCGCTCGGGTGGATGGAGACATAGCCGGTGCACACCACGCCCCAGCCGCCTTCGGCCTTGGTCTCGCGAAAGGCCGCGCGCATGTGCGGCATGGCGTTGGTCATGCCGGCAGCGTGCGGCACGGCGTAGAAGCGGTTGCGCGCCGTCACGGGCCCGATCTTCACGGGCTCGAACAGGGCGTCGTAGCGCGGGTTGCGGGGCATAAGCATCACCGAAGGCCGCGCCGAGCGGTCGTCGGCGTCGAGTGTCTCCCGATGCGCTGCGAGTGTGCCCGTTGTTGAGCGAATGTACAACAACAAAGCGGCACCCGCCGCGCCTCGCCCCGGGTACCCTCGCGCGGCAAATGCCCGCATACTCGGACGCTCATGGAAGCGATCCAGAGCGCGACTCCTTCGCGCATCGAGACCGAGGTCGGGCACGTTCGCGAGCTGCTCAAAGGCGGCAACTACGCTCGCGCGCTCGAGATCGCGCAGGCGCTGCGCGCCGAGGTTCCCGAGAATCGCGACGTGCTCTACATGATCGCGGTCGCACAGCGCTATCTGCAGCGCCTGCCCGAGGCGCTCGCCACGCTCGCCGAGCTCGAGGCGCTGCATCCGAGCTATCCGCGGCTCTTTCAGGAGCGCGGCCACTGTTATGTCGCCCAGCGCGCGGCGCCGCAGGCCATCGAGGCCTTCGAGCAGGCGGTGCGGCTCAATCCGGCCCTGCCCGCGAGCTGGAAGGTACTGCAGACGCTCTACCGGATGACCGGACAGTCGGCCCGCGCCCTCGATGCCGACCGCGAGGTCGCCAAGCTCGCGAGCCTGCCCGCCCCGCTCGTCACCGCCTTCAGCATGTTCGCCGATGGCGAGATCGCCGGCGCCGAGCAGGTGGTGCGCAGCTACCTGCGCGAGCACGGCGACCACATCGAGGGCATGCGACTGCTCGCCCAGATCGGCGTCAAGCTCGACATACTCGATGACGCGGAAGTGCTGCTCGCGAACGTGATCGCCCGCGTGCCCGAGTACCACGCGGCGCGCTACGAGTATGCGATCGTGCTGCTCGGGCGCCACAAGCACCTGCAGGCACGGGCCGAGCTCGAGCGACTGCTCGCCACCGACCCCGGCAACCGTATCTATCGCACGACCTACGCCACCATCTGCGCGGGCCTGGGCGACTACGAGCGGGCGCTGCCCATCTACCGCGAGCTGCTCGCCGGCGCACCGGGGGATGCCGACCTGCACCTCTCGGTCGGGCATGCGCTCAAGACCCGTGGGCAGACGGCACAGGCCATCGAGGCCTATCGCGCAGCGGCCGCTGCCCGGCCGAGTTTCGGCGATGCGTACTGGAGCCTCGCCAACCTCAAGACCTATCGCTTCTCTGCGGCCGAGATCGAGCGCATGCGCGCCGAGGAGCGCAACGAGCGGACCCGCCCCGTCGATCGCTACCATCTCGCCTTCGCGCTCGGCAAGGCGCTCGAGGACCGCGGCGAGTACGCCGAATCGTTCGCCTACTACGAGCGCGGCAATGCCTTGAAGAAGACCGAGTGCCGCTACCGTCCCGGCATCACCGAGCGCAACGTGCGCCTGCAGAAGGCGGTGTGCACGCGCGAGTTCTTCGCCGCGCGGGCCGGCTACGGCGCCGCGAGCGCCGCGCCGATCTTCATCGTCGGCCTGCCGCGCGCCGGCTCCACCCTCATCGAGCAGATCCTCGCCTCGCACTCACGGGTCGAGGGCACCATGGAGCTCGCCGACATCCCGCGCCTCGCGGCCGAACTGCAGGGCCGCGACAACATCGACGCCGAGCCACGCTATCCGGCCGTGCTGGCCGAGCTCGAGCAGCAGGAGTTTCGGCGCATGGGCGAGCGCTACCTCGCCGACACGCGCCCCTACCGCAGCGGCAAGCCCTGCTTCATCGACAAGATGCCCAACAACTTCCGGCATCTGGGCCTCATTCACCTGATTCTGCCGAATGCGAAGATCATCGATGCGCGGCGCGAGCCGCTGGCGTGCTGCTTCAGCAACTACAAGCAGCTCTTTGCCTCCGGGCAGCAATTCACCTACAGCCTGGAGGACATCGCCCGCTACTACCGCTGCTACGTGGAGCTGATGGCGCATTGGGAGCAGGCGCTGCCACCCGGCAGGCTGCTGCGCGTGCAGCACGAGGAGCTGGTGGAGAATTTCGAGCCGAGCGTGCGGCGCATCCTCGAGCACTGCGAGCTCGAGTTCGAGCCCGCCTGCCTGAGCTTCTACAACACCGAGCGCTCGGTGCATTCGGCCAGCTCCGAGCAGGTACGCCAGCCGCTCAACCGCGGCGGTCTCGATCAGTGGCGGCACTTCGAGCCGTGGCTCGGGCCGCTCAAGCAGGCGCTGGGCGAGCTCGTCGCCCCCGAAGCCGATCAGTGCTCGGCCGCGGCCCTCGATTCGGCGGCATCCGCCGAGCCGCCCTGACCGTTGAGCACCCGTCCATCGGGCAAGGTGACGCTCACCAGACGGCCGCCGTGCGAGCCATCGCGCAGCGGATGCAGTACCACGCTCACCTTGTCCCCGGGCTGCAGCACGCGCGGCTTCCAGCCGGCCCTCTGCAGGCCAACGAGCGGCCCGAGCTCGAGGCTCCACTCCTGCTCCCCTGCCTTCGGGTCGACCACGGTCACCTGCAGCCAGCTGTGCGGGTTGGTCCACTGGAACTGCTTGACCGTGCCTTGAAAGGCGAGCGTGCGGCTCATGTCGAACATGGCGAAGGAATGGTGTGCCTGCACCTGCCATGCGGCGAGCACCGAGAGCCCCAACGAAAAAGCCTTCCAACCTCTGCTCATGAACGCATCTCCAGGCAATCGGCGCCGCCGAGTCACTTCCGTGGTGCGATGGACTGCATGCCGCCCTTGTCGAAGGTCAGCCGCTCGTTGGTACATTCGTACTCACCGAGCTCCCAGTCCGGCTGCAGCTTG
>DATJSR010000298.1:0-4371 GCA_035504015.1 Steroidobacteraceae bacterium | reverse complement strand
GTGGGCATCACCTGGTGCCCGATCATCCAGAGAAACAGCGCGCCGAGCATCCAGGGCAGCGCGGGATACTTCTTGATCTGCTGAAGCGTGCCGAGGGGATTGGCGCGTGACCACTCGAAGCGCCTGCGCGCAGCCGCGGGCAGCGACTCGGGCAGCGCCGAGAAACCGAAGGCCGCGTTGGTGATGGCGATCGAGCCAGCGGCGATGAATGGAGCGCGCACCCCGAATTCCCCGAGCAGCCCGCCGATGGCGGGTCCCACGATGAAACCGATGCCGAAGGCGGCGCCCATCAGACCGAAGTTCTGGGCGCGGCGCTCCGGCGTGCTGATGTCGGCGATATAGGCATAGGCCGGAGTGAACGATGCGCCCGCGATACCGGAGATGGCACGACCAGCGAAGAGCCAGCCGATCACCGGCGCGAAGCCCATGATGAAGTAGTCGATCCCGAGTGCCAGCAGCGCAAACAGCAGTACGGGCCTGCGCCCGAAGCGATCGCTCAGATTGCCGAGCACGGGTGCGCAGAAGAACTGCATCACAGAGTAGGCGAAGGCGAGCCAGCCTCCATACTCCGCTGCCCGCGCGATTCCCATATGTCCCAGGTCCATGATCAGCTGCGGGAACACGGGAATGACGATGCCGAAGCCGACCGAGTCGATCAGCACGGTGACGAAGATGAACGCCATGGCGCCGCGGCGCGTGGCGGCAGGACTCATGGCGTTGTCCCGGGTCGATTCAGGCGAGATACGCCTGAAAGCGCAGCCGCACGTAATCGGCGGTCCACTGCCCGCTCGCGTCGCAGAGCGCGCTGCGGATGCGCTCGCGAACGCAGCGCAGGTAATCCGCGCGCTCCTCCAGCGGGAGCATCGCGGTGAAGCTGCCGGCAAAAGTGGTGAGCCAGCCCATCATGTCCGGCAGTGGCGTCGGGCGCGGAATCAGCGCGATGTAGCGCACCTCGAAGCCCGCCGCCGCCAGGCGCGCGCCGTAGTCCTCGACGGAGGGGAAATACCACGGCACCGCGGCCTGGCCCTCGTGGCCGCGCCGCTCGAGCTCCTCGACCAGCCCCCGAACGATCGTTTGCACGCAGCCCTCGCCGCCCATCTCCGCAACGAAGCGACCCAGGGGCCGCAGCGCCCGTGCGACGCAGGCGATCAATGCATCGGCGTCCCTGATCCAGTGCAGGGCGGCATTGCTGAATACCGCCTCGAACTCGCGGTCGAAGCGCATCCTTGCCGCGTCGCCCTCGAGAATCTCGAGCCCCAGGTGGCGCGCGACCGCCACGAGCTCCGTGCTGGAATCGATGCCCACGACGCGGCAGCCGGCGTCGGCGATCTTCTTGGTGAGCACGCCATCGCCGCAGCCGACATCCAGAATGCGCTCGCCGGGCCTGGGGGCGAGCAGCTCGAGCACGCTCGCGCCCAGATCCGCGACGAAGCGCGCGTGCGTGGCGTAGTGAGCAGCGTTCCAGGTCTGCGCCGGGGTACCCATGAGGTGGCGGTCCGCTCCGGCGGCTACTGGCTTTGCGCCGCCAGGCGTCGCAGCAGCTCCTCGAAGACCTGCGCAGGCTGGCCGCCCTGGATGAGGTAGCGGCGATCGACGATCACGGTCGGCACCGCATCGATGCCCTGGGACTGATAGAACCGTTCGCGCGCGCGAACCTCCGCCGCATATTCATCCGCTGCGAGGATCTGCCTCGCCCGCGGCCCGTCGAGACCCACGCTCGCGGCGATCTCGATCAGCACCGCGGGGTCGCTCGGATCGCGGCCCTCGGTGAAATAGGCCGAGAGGAGCGCGTGCTTGAGAGCGCGCTGCTTCCCCTCGATGCCTGCCCAGTGAAGCAGCCGATGCGCATCGAAGGTGTTGTAGATGCGCGTACGCTTCTGCAGATCGAAGTTGAATCCGACCGCAGCGCCGCGCTCGCGGATCGCCTCCTGGGCAGCGGCGATGTCCTGAGCGGAGGAGCCGTATTTCTCGCTCAAGTGCTCGATCAGGCTCTCGCCGCCCTTCTGCATCCGTGGGTTGAGCTCGAAAGGTTGGAAATGAATCTCCGCCTCGATTTCGGCCGCGACCTTGGCGAGCGCGGTCTCGAGTCCGCCCAGCGCAATCGCGCACCACGGGCAGGAAACGTCGGAAACGAAGTCGATGGTCATGCGCACCGGCATCGCTCGACTATACCCTAGGTGCTGCTCCAGGACCTGGCGTGCTCGGGCCGGATGCGGATGATGAGTGCGTCATCGGGCAGCATCCGCGGCGTGTACTGCGGATATTTGTCGCGCAGCTTGCGCAATACGCGGGTGCGCTCCGGACGCGAGGATTGCGGAACCAGCCGCGCCGTTCCGCGGATCAGCACGTACCAGAGCCTGGACCAGTCCTCTTCGTAGTGATCGATGAGCAGCGCCACGCGGGGTCTCGCCAGCAGGTTGCGCACTCGAGCGAGGCGCTGCGGCGGCACGCGCTTCGGCTTGTGGTCGAGCGCGGTGTAGAAGGCGCGGCCGACGTACACGAAGCACACCGGTATCAGGTGTGGCCGGGTGTCGCCGTCGATGGTCGCCAGGCGCGCCACCCGCGCCTGCCCGAGCCCCTTGCGGACGCTGGCTCGCCCTCGCGGCACTGGCTTCTCAGGCGAGCAGGGCGGCGTAGCGATCGAGCGTGCGCAGAATCTCGTCGCGACTGACATCCGGAACCGCGAGGCACGCGCGGTGAATGCCGGCGTCGCGGTACGTGTCGAGCGTCGCCTTCTCGGCTGGCGGCGCAAACGCGCTGATCGAGAGCGTCGAGTAATCCCTTCCGGCTGCCGCTGCCGCGCGGCGCAGCCCATCGACCGCCTTCGCCGGATCGAAGCCCGCGCGCGCGATGGGCAGCCAGCCGTCGCAGAATTCCACGACACGCTTGAGCGTGTACTCGCTGCCGCCGCCGAGCAGAATCGGCGGATGCGGCTTCTGCACGGGCTTGGGCCACATCCACACCGGATCGAAGCGCACCATCTCCCCACGGAAGGCGGCCTGTTCCTGAGTCCACAGGGCCTTCATGGCAAGTACGCGCTCGCGCATCAGCTTGAAGCGAGTGTCGTAGCGAGCGCCGTGGTTCTCCATCTCATCGACGTTCCAGCCGCCGCCGATGCCGAAGATGATGCGGCCGTTCGAGAGCCGATCGAGGCTGGCGATCGCCTTGGCCGCGACGATCGGATCATGCTGCGGGACCAGGCACACGCCCGTGCCCAAGAGGATCTTGCGCGTAGCGGCGGCCGCGAAGGCGAGTGCCACGAACGGATCGTGAGTGTGCGAGTAGGCTTTGGGCAGCTCTCCGCCGCCCGGGAACGGCGTACGGCGCGAGACCGGAATGTGAGTGTGCTCGGGAAAGAGCAGCGACTCGAAGCCACGATCCTCGGCGGCGCGCGCGAGCTCGCCGGCATCGATGCCGTAATCCGTAGGAAAGTAGCACAGCCCAATCTTCATGTGGCTACCGCCCAGGCGTGGTGGCGACGACGTGGTCCGTGCCGTTTCGCTGCACCCCCTGAATGAAGTCCTGGCTGTTGTTCTGTCGGTCCTCGAGCTGCTGGCGCGTCAGGCAGACCCGCCGATTCTGCACGCGCGAGCCCGTCGTCGACTCTGTCCTGCAAAAGCGCTCAGTGCCGTTCATGACCACGCGCTTGTAGCCGTCGGGGGTTTCGAACTTGGCCGACGAAGAGCTCGAGCTGCTGCTCGACCTGGCGGGGGTTTGCGCACCGCACGGCACGAGTGCGCAAGCGACCAAGAGGACCAAGAGACCTTTGAATTGCTTCATTAGCTGCCCCTTTGAGGTAAGGTCGAGGATCGCCGTAGGTGAACGCGGCAGCAGAAGTGTAGGCCCCGGCTTGCGAATGCAGCAACTGCCTCGCATACAGTGCGGCCCGAGCCGCTTTGCTGGAGATGAAAAGATTCGTGTAGCGTCCCCGGTGGCGCCGTGCGGCGTGTATTTCGGGGAGCGGCACATGATCGGATATGTCACCTTGGGCACCAACGACCTTGCGCGTGGGGCCACGTTCTACGACGCCATCGCCAGGGAATTGGGCGTCGGGCGAATGATGGAGACGGAGCGCTTCATCGCCTGGGGCAAGCCGGGCGGCGCCGGCATCGGTTTGACACAGCCCTTCGATGGCAAGCCGGCGTCGGTCGGCAATGGGGTAATGGTCGCGCTGGAGGCGAAGGACAAAGCCCAGGTCGATCGGCTGCACCAGCTGGCATTGTCACTGGGTGGCAGGGACGAGGGCGCGCCGGGTCCGCGCGGCGAGGGCTTCTACGCCGGTTACTTTCGCGATCCGGACGGCAACAAGCTCAATGCCTTTGTGATGGGATAGGGCCAAGCGAAAGCGGAGGCGGGGCGCGTGAAGCGTCC
>DATJSR010000297.1:0-10406 GCA_035504015.1 Steroidobacteraceae bacterium | reverse complement strand
CGGATGAGACCAAGACAGGCACCGAGAAGGCATTCGTGCAGAGCTTTGCGAGCCAGACGGGCGATATCGGCGCGATCGTCGTCGCCATCGGCATCGCGGTCTTCTTCACCATGCTCCTCGTCAGCGCCAACACCATGGCGCAATCGGTCCGCGAGCGTACCCACGAGCTGGCAGTCCTGAAGACGCTCGGCTTCGGCAATCCCACCGTGATGGGACTGGTGCTCGCCGAGTCGCTCATCATCACGGCGACCGGCGGGGCCCTGGGGCTGCTTCTGGCGACGGCAGCCGTCGGCCGCATCGGCAACACGCTTCGCGAGTTTCTCTCCGCCTTTCTCATTACACCGGGCGCGGCCGCGCTCGGGGTCGCTCTGGTGCTTGCGCTGGGGATCGCGGCCGGGGCCCTGCCGGCGGCGCGAGCCATGCGTCTGCAGATCGCCCAGGCGCTCGGCCGGCACTAGGGGTGAGCACGGTGCGCACGCTCAGTCAGATCATAGCCGTCACCGCCATGAACCTGCGCGCGGTGCCGTTGCGGGCGGCGGCCTCCGCCGTTGCCGTGATCGGCATCGCGGGCGTCGTCCTCATCATCGTTGCGGTGCTCTCCGTGGCTCAGGGGTTTCGCCGCACCCTGGAGCTGGCTGGCTCCGATCGCGTGGCGATCGTGCTCCGCGGCAACTCCACCGCCGAGATGGAGAGTCTCTTCAGCAACGAGCAGGTGCAGATCATCGAGGGCACGCCCGGTATTGTGCGCGGAGCGCACGGACCGATCGTCTCGGCCGAGCTGTTCACCAGCGCCGACCAGCCCAAGCGCTCGACCGGCACGCCCGCAAACGCACCGTTGCGCGGCATCGAGCCCGACGGTGCGCTCACCCGAGAGCACTTCCAGCTGCTCGCCGGCCGGATGTTCACGCCCGGCAAGTACGAGGTCATTGTCGGTCGACAAGCGGAGCACACCTTGAGCGGCCTCGATGTCGGCAGCACCACTCGCTGGGGCAACATCGACTGGCGGGTCGTGGGCGAGTTCGCCGACGGCGGCAGTGTTGCGGAGTCGGAGGTCTGGACCGATGCCAGGGTGCTGCAAGGCGCCTATTCGCGCGGGGATTCCTTCCAGACGGTGCGCGTGCTGCTGCCCTCGGCCGCGAGCTTTGCAGGCTTCAAGCAGCAGCTCAGGAACGACCCGAGACTCGATGTGAGCGTCTATACGGAGCGTCAGTTCTACGCCGAGCAGGCCCGGATGATCGCGACCGTCGTGCGTGGCGCCGGCACGGTGCTCGCGCTGCTGATGGGGGTCGGCGCCGTCTGCGGCGCGCTCAACACCATGTACTCCGCCGTCGCCGCACGCACCACGGAGATTGCGACGCTGCGGGCATTGGGCTTTGCGCCGATTGCGGTGGTCGTCTCAGTGATCGCCGAGGCGCTGCTGCTTGCACTCATCGGTGGCGCACTCGGCGCCGCGGGCGCCTACCTGGCCTTCGATGGCTTCGAGACCTCGACGCTCAACTATGCAAGCTTCAGCCAGGTGAGCTTCGCCTTCGCGGTCACACCGGCGCTCATAGTCGGGGGCCTGGCCTATGCGCTGCTGCTCGGCTTCGTCGGGGGTCTCCTTCCGGCGATTCATGCGGCGCGGCTGCCGATCATCGAGGGCCTGCGGGAGGGATGAGGGAGCGAGCGGCCGGCTGCGCCCTCACTGCACGTGAAAGCGAATCTCCTCCGTGACATGCGCATCGGAGGAGCTCGCGAGCCACACCATCGCCCGCACCGCGTGCGCCCCGGCGCGCAGCGGCCAGGCGTAGCTCGGGCTCGTCGTGCTCGCGCTCAGGCGCCCGTCGATGTACCAATCCACGCGGCGCAGGCCGCCGACCGGGTCGATCTCGAGCGGCAGGCGCTCGAACTCGCTCGGGATGCGGGGATCGTGCGCGACGAGCAGACCGGGAGTCGGTTGCAGCAGGCGATAGAGCGTCGGCGCCGGCGCCTGGAGGGAGCGGGTGCGCGGCGGCAGCGTGCCTGGAAGGAACCACTCCGGCATCGACTCACAGCGGTCATCGGCGAGCAGACCATCGCGCCGGCAGATGCTTGCGCGCACCAGGTCGCGACTGAGCTCGAGCGGACGGGTGTCCTCGTTGCGATTGAGCTCGGAGAAGAGCGATCGCAGGACCATGGCCGGACCGACCGCCCCGGTGACCCCATCCATCGCCGAGCCGTCGAGATTTCCCATCCACACTGCAATCGTATGCCGATAGTCGAATGCGATCGCCCAGGCATCCCGATAGTCCGTCGAGGTACCCGTCTTGATGGCCGTCTCCACCGGAAATTGCAGCCCGCGGCCGAATTCGAGCATGCGGGCATCGGGGTCCGCCATGATGTTGGCGATCAAGCTGGCGACGGCCGGTGTGAACACGGGCACGTCGGGTCGTGCCACAGAGTCCTGCGCCAGAAACGTGAGCGGCTCGAAGCGTCCGCGGCGTGCGAGCACGGTGTAAGCCTGGGCCATCTCGAAGAGCGAGACCTCGCCGTTGCCCAGCGCGAGACCGTCGCCGTAGAAATCCGGATGTTTGCTGAGGCTGCTCACTCCTGCGCGGTGCAGCCTCTGCAGAAAGCTGTCCGCACCGACGAAGCGCAGTGTCTTGACGGCGGGAATGTTGAGCGAGTTGCCCAGCGCCTGGCGCAGTCGCAGGGGACCGTAATGCCGATGACTGTAGTTGTGAAAAGTATGCTCGCCGCTACCGACCGCCTCGGACAGCTCGTCATCGTCGATCAGCGTGGCGGCGGTCCAGCCCCGCTCGAGCGCCAGTGCATACAGCAGCGGCTTCATGGTAGAGCCCGGCTGACGCGGCGTGAGCACCGTGTCATAGCCAAGCCCCGGATCGGTCGATCCGGCCTCTGCGCCGTGCGCTCGTCCGCCGGCCGCGCGTGTGGCGGGCGCTTGTCCCACAGCCCAGGCAAGTATCTCGTTGTGTCGATGATCGATCACGAGCAGTGCCGCATCGTGCACATGCCGGTTGGCGAGCATCGCCAGTGAGCGGTTGAGAATCGCCTGTGCCGTTGCCTGCACGTGCGCATCGAGCGTCGTGACGATCTGCGCTGGAGCCGGTCGGGCGACCACACTGAGCACGTGGCCGACGAACGGACCTGCTTCGAGGATCGGGGCGGGGGCGCCGAGCGCCCACGGTTCGGCGCGGATCTGCGCGCGCTGCGCGGCGCTGATGTCGCCGCGCTGGCGCAGGCGGTCCGCGAGCTGCTGTACGGCCCAGGCCGCCCTTTGCGGGCTGCGCCGGAGGTCCATGCCCATGGGAGAGCGCACCAGCACCGCAAGCGCCAGCTGCTCGCCCGGCGAGAGCGTCTCGAGATCGCGATTGAAATACAGCCGTGCGGCCTGCACGACACCGCGGCGACGCTCGGCATAGGGCACCTGATTCACGTACAGGCCGAGGATCTGGCTCTTCGTCAGCCGCTGCTCGAGGCGCGCGGCCTCGAAACCGGCAACCCAGCGCGACCAGAGCGTGCGCGGGCGCGGATGCAGGATGCGCACCACCTGCTCGGTGATGGAGCTGGCGCCGCGCAGCGCGGCGCCCTTGCGCAGATCGAGTCCCAACGCAGCTGCACGCGCCGACCAGTCGATGCCGTGGTGCCGATAGAAGCGCTGATCCTCCGCCACGAGCAACGCCGTCTGCAGCAGGCTGGGCACGGCCGTGAGCGGGACCACATCGGTCGTGTTCCAGGGGTTCTCGAGCGTGAAGCTCAGGGGCGTGCCATCCCGCGCGAGCACCTGAGGCTTGCTGACACTGCCCGTCAGCGCCTCGAGGTCGTCCGGAAAATCGCGCATGGCCAGGCGAGTGGCGATCGCCAGGAGGGTGACTGCCGCGAGCAGGCAGGCGCCGATCCACCACCACGCTCCACGGCGCGACGCGGCAAGCGCGGCGGCGGACACGAAGGACACGGCCGGCTCACTCTGCAGCGACGCTGAGATGCGCCGGAAGTCCCTTGCCGTAGACATCCGGGTCATACATCTCTTCCGCCCTGGTGGGCGAGGCGCTGAATTCGCCCTCGGCCATCGCCTGCGCGGCGTAGCTCAGATGGTAGTGGCCCGCTGGCAGATAATCGGCATAGAAGCGCGCGGCGGTGTGCGTGAGCTCGCGGTGGTAGAACGACCATAGCTGCACGCCGTACTCGCTCCAGTCCGAGTACTTGAACCAGAATGCGCCGCCGCTCGCCTGGAACTCGGCCTCATCCGCATCGACCGTGGAGGCCGTGGCGAGCTCGCGGTTGACGGGCTCGAGGCCGCCCGGAACCGGATCATCGACCACCACGAAGTGCCGTGGCGCGGGTAACGACACGTACAAGTCCACGCGTAGCAGCTCACCGCGCTTCACGCTGAGCGCCGGGCTCAGTAGCTTCCAGACTCCGTCGCGCTGGACGCTGTATTCGCGATGCACCTCGATGCCCGCGTTGGTCTCGGTGGCGGCTTGCTCCGTGAGCGAATAAGACAGGCGCGTGGAATAGTACAGCCGTCCGCTACCCTCGCGTTCGATGTGCACTACCGCATGGTGTCCCGCATCGGCACCGTTCGGGCGCCTGATGATGGCGGGCGGATCGCGGTAGGCCTTGAAGCTGACGCTGCCGATGGGGCTTGCATCGAGGCTGGCCCTTGCCTGCAACGCGGGCGGCTGCTGTTCGTAGACGGCGGCGTAGCGCGCGAGAGCGGCGCTGCAGTACACATTCTCCTGCGTGTTCTCCCAGTGATCGCGGCTGCCTCGTGCCTGCGTGATCATGCGCACGAGCTTGAAGGGGATGTCCCCGGTCAGCGCCGCACCCTGCTCCGTCGCGGCATAGTCGAGCAGCGCACTCAAGATCGCGCAGTTGCTGCGCAAGGGCGTGCCGAGCAGCTGATAGTAACCATCGTCCCAGGTCTCACTGAAGTGAAACTGCCCGCCGCTCTGGTTGGCGTGCGCGAGGATCTGTCCAGCCAGCGAGCGCGCCAGATCCTCTGCTCCCGGCACTCTGGTCGCCGCATCGAGATAGGCGGCGAGGCCGAACAGGTCCATCCGAGCTGCGGAGGACTCGTAGCGGTGCAGATCGGCGAGCGCGAGACGCTTGCGCTCGGCGAGTGCCTCGAGCGCCACCGCCCGCACGCTCGAGACCATGCCTTCGCTGTAGAAGGTGGGCGCGGTGTTGGTACGCAGCAGCGTCTGCAGATACCGATCGAGGCGCTGATCGACTTCCTCGGGCACCGCGTAGCCCGCGGCACGCAGGCGATTGAAGGCGAGCGCCGTCGCGGCCGAGAGGTACGGGCTGACGCGGCTGTCGTCGGGCGCCCAGAAATCCATGCCGCCGCTCGGTGCCTGAAAGCTCGCGGCGTCATCGAGCATTTTCTGCGGCAGGGCCTTTGCCTCAGGCCACGTGACGTCCGCTCCCAGATAGGCGCGCAGCCCGAGGTAGTTCGCCGCCATCAGTGCTTTGGTCAGGCGCTGTTCCCAGCACAGGTAGGGATAGTCGCGCACGTAGCGCATGGCGCCATCGAGATTGCCGATGACGCTCGGCGAGAAGACGACCGAGACCTCACCCACGCCCGGCAGCATCTGTGGCGGAAACGCGATCGGCTCATCGATCTGCGACATCAGGGTCGTGCCGTAGCTTGCCGCGACATCGAGCGATACCCGCTGGTGCACAGCTAAGCTCTGTACGAGCGCATCCTTGTCGAGCCGGTCCGAGGCGATGGCGGTCAGATTCACGCTGCCATCGCTCAGGGTGCTCACATCGAGCCAGACCGTCTCGCGCTTGAAGGGTGCAAGCGTGACCGTTCGATGGGTCCTGGTCTCACCGGAGGCGATCGGGCCACGCGCCGTCAGCTCAACATCGATCGTGCGCGTCTTGTCCGCGCGGTTGAGCACGCTGAAGCCTGCCTTGAAGCGATCCCCGGAGGTCAACTGATTCGGAAGCACGGGCCGTAATTCAGTGAGCTTGCTGCTCTTGAACTTGTAGTCGCCGAGTCCCACGCGATCCCCGGGCGTCACCGCGATCGCGAACACCCGCCAGCCCGTCAGGTTGTCGGGCAGCTGGAAGGCGAGCGCCGCTCGGCCATGTGCATCTGCCTTCACGGACGGATTCCAGTAGGCGACGTACTGAGAGATGCTGCGCATGTCAAACCCCGCCCCGCCGTCGCCGCCGGAGTTGGCGCCTTTCTTCTCGAATTTCTGCAGGCCGATGAGCCGCGTGAGCAGGCTGTAGTTGCTGAGGTCCAGCGCCTCCAGCCGATAGAGGCCCCGATAGGGATCGAAATACTGCTTGCCGTCCTGGATGAGGTCGAACACCGCCTCATCGAGCACCGCGACGGCGAACTCCACCGGCTGCCTCGGGCCCGAGGGTGCGTGAGGCACGGCTGCGAGCCGCAGCTTTACCGTGTCGCGCGGCTTGTAGGAGGCGCGGTCGGACCTGATGCGAACATCGAGCGCCTTGTACGGATCGGTGACAGCGACGCTGAGGTAGCCGATGCGGTACGTGGGTCGCCCTAGATCGACACCGTCCTTATCGAGCGTCGATGCGCCGGGCACCGGTGCCACACGCGGAGACATCACCACGACCGACAGGTAGAAGCCGGGGACGAAGTCCGGCTCGACCGTGAAGTCGATGATCGGGGTGTTGCCGGGCAATGGCTGCACCCAATGCTTGATCACACCGGCACGCTCGATGGTGACGAGCGCCTGGGCGCCGGGAAAAGGGTTCTTGACGAGATAGCGGGCATGCTCACCGACTTTGTAGGTCATCTTCTCGGGAATCAGCGTCAGGCTCATGTCGGCGGGCTCCTCCCAAAGGACGCGGCCCTGGCCGATGACCCACGTGCACAGCTCGGTGCGGTGCGCGCGACCTTTGGAGTCGTGCACGGAGGCGGTGATGCTGTAGAGACCGGGGTGATGCGGCACGAAGCTGCAGGCGATGCCCGCTTTGCCCGATGGTCCCGTGCAGGTGCCGTCGGGCAGCCATTCAGCGTCATAGTTCGTGAGGTAAGCGCTGCCGGCGCCTTTGACACGCGCCGCGTTCACGACCTCACCCTCGATCGACACCGTCACGGGCGTGTCGGGCACCACCTTGCCCTTGTCGTCCACCACGAGGTACTGGATGCTCGCGGGCTTGCCCTGCTCGAAGGTCCAGCGATCCGCGCGCACGCCGACGAAACGGTCCAGGCCGTGAAATTCGGCCTCCGAGCGCTGCGCAACGTACTTGCCGCGCTCATCGCGCACGGCGCTCTCAACTTCGAGCCTGGCGTTCCACATCTCCGACTCGGTGAGCTCGAAGCGCGTCGTAAACTCTCCTTTGTCGCCAGTGTTTGCCTCGGACTGATGGATCGTCTCGATCTCCGGGCGCCCGGCCATCGGGCCGCAATCCGCGGGCGGCATGAAGCTCGCGAAGTTGAAGCCGGCCGCGACGGGAGTGCTCACCTCGAGCTCTTGCGGAAAGAGGCGCGCTGTGACGCGCGCCGCCGCGTTCGCATACGGCCCGCCCGCATGCAGCAGCGCCTGGCTCGCCACGTCCACGGTGTCGCCTGGTTGATAGAACTGCCGATCGAGGGTATTGCTCACCTGAAAGGGCGCGGGAGTGAAATCCGCGATCAGCACGCGCATGGGGATCCAGCTCGCCCGCGTGCTGCGCGGCGCGGCGTTCGTTGCGGCGTCCGTCGCCGGCCCCTGCAGATTGAACTCATACCAGCCGACGGCGCCGGAGGGTGGCGCTCTGAAGGATCCGGCATAGGCGCCGAACTCGTTGAGGGTCACGTCCGACTCGGTCTTCACCACGTTGCCGGTGGGGTCGATGATGCTCAGCTGATAGCCGGAGCGCTGCGCCACTGGCGTCAGCGTCAGGTTGCCCTGCTCACGCACATAGAGCTTGTATTGAACGGTATCGCCGAGCTTGTAAACGCCCTGCGCCGTGGTGCCCCAGGCATGCACATGCTGTTGCGCGTCGAACCCGGACCAGAACGCTCCGCGGGAGGCTCGATAGGTGTCGATGGCAAAGGAGCCATCGAGCGGCAGCAGCGCCATATCCTTGTGGCTGTCCACACGCACCATCAACACCTCTTGCCGCACGAACGCGGCGCTCGCCGGCGGCTCGAGCACCTGACGCCCAGGCAGCAGTGCCACGCCATCCCGATCGGTGATGGCCTCGGCAAGGTCTTCCTGAGGTCCGGCGAGCCCCTGATAGGTGCTGCGGAAGATGCGCACGCGGGCCTGGGCGACCGGGGTTCCTCGGGCGAGCGAGGTGACCCACACCAGCGTGTTGTAGGCCCCGAGCTTGGCCTGCACCTGAAAGGGCGTCACTTCCGCGAGAAAATCGCGATCGGCTCGGCCGCCGGGCATACCGGGGTCGTAGTCCGCCTCATCGAAGTAACGGTATCCCGGCGTATCGAGCGGCGTCGGGTGCGCGATGAGGGTTCCCGTCACGATCCCCGACTGCCCCTGGAGCAGCTCACGGATTCTCGCGGGAGTCGCATAGGCGATGTCCCAGGCCGGATCGATGGACTGATGGGCAGAAAGCTCCGAAGCCCCGCCGCTCGGGGTGAGCTTGCCGTACTCGATGTCGATATCGGTCAGGTTCGTGACGTAGAGCGGCATCGAGGTGGGGGCATCCTTCTCGAGCACGGCGATCGGATGGCTGACCTTCAGACGCGCCGGCCGGTGAGCGGTACGAAATTGCATGCTCGTGATGCCGCGGAGCGGCCTGCCGAACTCATCGCGTACGCCCCGCAGACTCACGATGGAGTAGTGCTGGAAAGCGCGCAGATGCTCGGGCAGATCCACGCTGTATTCGGCTCCGCGTCGATGCGGTGCTCCCAGATGTGACCGTACGTAGTCGTTCTGCCAGGGATCGTAGTCCTTGCGGCCATTGAGCAAATCGGGCTCGAGCAGCAGATGCTCCTTGAGCTCTGCCGGGATGACCGGCGCGGAAAAGACCAGCGAGACCCTGCCGAAGGGATTGCACTCAGGTGCAGCGCTCGAGGGGAGCGCTGGAATCAATACCGATGTCGTTTGCTCGAGGCAGCGCACCCCGAGAAATTGAAACGACGGATAGGTGTCGAACTGCACCACCGTGCGCCGCTCCTCCCCGAGCAGGGGGCCGGCGTAGCTGCGCAGACCCGGGACGACGGTGAGGCGGATCGTGCTGTCGAGGGGCAGCTCCCGCAAGGGCGAAAGCAGCCAGACACGGCGTGCCTCGAGGGGCGTGCTGGCGCTCGGTGCAACGCGCTGCTCATCGCTCTTGACGGGTGCGGTGCCCCCCGGGATCAGCAGGGAGGCCGATTCCCCCGGCAGCGGCAGCAGGTAAAACACCGCGCGGTCGTAGGGATCCGGGTTCGCGATCACACCCGCCTCGCCAGCAAAGTGAAGCCGCGCCTCGACGCTGTCCTTGGTGACGGGCTGATTGAAGACCAGACGCACCACGGGCGTTCCCGGTGAGCGCCATTCCTCGAAAGAATAGTAGCGGATGGCCGGACGCTCGGTCGTGAACGACCAGCGATAGCCCTTCTTGAGCGTGGCGCCGTCCTGTGCCTTGAGCCCGGATGCCACCGTGAGCGTGTAAGAGGTTGCCGGCGCGAGCGCCTGTGCCTCGTTGAGCTCACAGCCGAGGGAGCGGGGATCGAGCCAGTGCCATTGACAGCTCACCTTCGGTGCGACACTGACCGGGGAGTCCTCGGACCGCAGGGTCATGGCACCGAGCGCGACCACGGGGCGATCGAAGGTGATGACGATCTGCCGTCCGGGAGCGGGCACCTCATGGCCCTCAGGCGTGACGCGCAGGATCTTGAGCTCGGAATCGCTCGGCTTGTTGGCGCTGTCGTAAGGTGCGCCCGCCGCGGCGTGCGCAAGGCAGCAAGCGGTGAACACCCGTATCAGCCATCGCAGCGCTGCGCCCGCTTTCATCTTCGACTCCCGTACGCGCCAGTTCACGGCGCCCCAGCGGGATCACGGTAGGCAGGAAATGCGCCATGGGCGGGGCGCAGTTGTGGCAAAGCGGTGGCAGGTGCGGCGGCCGGCGCGATGCCGGTACCACGGCCGGTGCGCCAGTCAGGGCGGCGGTCGGTGCGGCGGTCAGGGCGGCGGGCGGTGCGGCGGTCGCAGCTGTGCGACGCCTGGCTTCAGGGCAGGGTGAGCGCGATGAGCTCTCCGGGCACATCCTTCGCCCCCACGGCGAGCACGATGTATTGCCGCCCGCCCATCTCGTAGGTCATGGGGACGCCGGATTGATTGGCGGGCAGGGTGAGCTCGCTGACGATGGCGCCGGTGGCCTTGTCGTAGGCGAACAGCTTGTTGCCGCCCCCGCCGGCGCGATAGAGCCCGCTGCCTTCGCCGGCGATCAGCAGCGTCTTGGTCACGAGCAGGCCCACCTGATCGAAGGAGCCGGTGCGTGGCAGGGTGATTCCG
>DATJSR010000296.1:0-4469 GCA_035504015.1 Steroidobacteraceae bacterium | reverse complement strand
TGAGGTCCCATGACTACCCCGCTCGTCGCGACCCGAACTGCTGCGCCTCCGTGCTGCCGCTGAGCGCGGCGAGGGAGGATCGGCCGGCCATGATGGTTTGAGTGACGGAGTCGAAGTAGCCGGCACCGACCTCGCGTTGATGGCGCGTAGCGGTATAGCCGTGGTACTCGGCCTCGAACTCCGCTTCCTGGAGCGCCACGTAAGCACTCATCTGGTGCGCCTTGTAGCCGCGTGCCAGCTCGAACATCGAGTAGTTGAGCGCGTGGAATCCGGCAAGGGTGATGAACTGGAACTTGTAGCCCATGGCCGCAAGCTCTCGCTGGAAGCTCGAGATCGTGTAGTCATCGAGCTTGCGCTTCCAGTTGAAGGAGGGCGAGCAGTTGTAGGCGAGGAGCTTGCCTGGGAACCGCCGATGCAGCGCTTCGGCGAATCTCCTCGCCTCCTCGAGATCCGGCTTGGCCGTCTCACACCAGATCAGATCCGCGTACGGCGCGTAGGCGATGCCGCGCGCTATGGCTTGATCGAGCCCTGCCTTCACGCGAAAGAAGCCCTCGGGCGTGCGCCCCTGAGAGCGGTCGATGAAAGGCGCATCGCGCTCATCAACGTCGGCGGTCAGAAGATGGGAAGCTTCCGCGTCGGTGCGGGCAACGAGCACGGTCGGCACATTGGACACGTCCGCCGCCAGCCGTGCGGCGACGAGCTTGGCGATCGCCTCCCGGGTGGGCACCAGGACCTTGCCGCCCATATGACCGCATTTCTTGGCAGATGACAGCTGATCCTCGAAGTGCACGCCGGCCGCCCCGGCGGCGATCATCTGCTTCATCAGCTCGAAAGCGTTGAGCACACCGCCGAAGCCTGCCTCGGCATCGGCGATGATAGGCTTCAACCAATCGATTGCGTCCTTACCTTCGGCGTGGTGGATCTCATCGGCACGCCGCAGGGTATTGTTGATGCGGCGCACGACGGCCGGAACGGAATCCGCCGGGTACAGCGACTGGTCTGGATACATCTCCCCGGCGAGGTTGGCATCTCCCGCCACCTGCCATCCGGAGAGATAAATGGCATCCAGCCCGGCCTTCACCTGCTGCAGTGCCTGATTGCCGGTGAGCGCGCCCAAAGCATTCACGAGGTCCTTCTCGTTGAGGTAACGCCAGAGCTTCTCAGCCGTGAGGCGCGCGATGGAGTGCTCCACCGGGATGGTGCCGCGCAGCCGCACCACGGCCTCCGCCTCGTAGCCACGCTCGATACCCCGCCAGCGCGGGCTCTCGCGCCAGTAGCGGCGAAGTTCGTCGGCGGTCGGCCAGGCTGCGTGCGTCATGACTCGGGCTCCTTGGCGAGTAGCGGCGAGGGCAAGTGCTGGCGAGCAGCCTAGGTCATCCGCAACGATTAAATTGACTTCAGAAACTTCACATTGTTAATTTCACAATTCCCCCTATCGTCATGCGAGGCCCGATCATGGGCGCACTGATGCACAAGGGACACTTCCTCGGGGCGAAGCTGCGCTCCATCCGAAAGCGCAACGGCCTCACGCTCGAGGAGCTGTCGGCGCGCTGCGTGCAGCGGGATGCCGAGCTTGCGCCTTCGGTGTCCTATCTGAGCATGATCGAAAGCGGTAAGCGTGCACCCTCGCAGGAGGTACTGGAATTGCTCTCGCAAGTGTTCCAGCGCGAGCCGCAGTGGTTTCTGGATGAGCGCACGGACTTCGACAACGAGCGACCGGCGGTGCCGGAGGGGGGCGCTGCGCGCATTCCGCTCGAGCCGGGGTTTCTGTTCAGCAAGAGCGTGCTGCAGGCGGCGATTCCGGAGCTTCTGGCGCAAACCGGCACGAGCGGGCGACAGTTCGCGCACTTGCTGATCCGCACGCACCAGGAGATGTCGCGCAACGACTTTCCGGAGCTCGAGCGCGCCGCCGAGAGCGTGGGCGAGCGACGCTTTCCGCTCACGGCGGCCGATCTCCTGCAGCTCGCGAAGCGCCACGGGCTGGAGATCCGCTGGTTCGAGCGCCGGCCGCTGCTGGCGCAGGACAAGGACCGAGAGGTGCGCAGC
Organism: Steroidobacteraceae bacterium; assembly: GCA_035504015.1. Lineage (GTDB taxonomy): Bacteria > Pseudomonadota > Gammaproteobacteria > Steroidobacterales > Steroidobacteraceae > JASHUC01. The sequence continues at coordinate 2,423 of DATJSR010000296.1, read as the reverse complement.
ATGGTGCGCTCCTTCTTCGAGTCCCCACGCACCATCTACGCCAACAAGGCGCTGCAAGCCGATCCCGCGCGGCTCAAGTTCGATCTGGCGGCTCACATCGGCCACAAGGTGCTGCATGGAGGCGACGGCTTGAAATCCCCGCATGCGACGGGTGGGGAGATGGGCGGCAGTCCGGAGAGCGGCGCCTACACCACCGCCATGAACGCGCAGGATGTGCTGCACGCGTGGCGGGATTTCGAGTGCAGCTTCTTTGCCGGTGCGCTACTCGCACCCAAGATCGCCTTCCGGCGCTTCCTGACGCGCGAGCGTTACCGGGTCGAGGCCGGCACGAAGCTCGAGCTCACCCCGGCGGTGGTGATGCGGCGGATGACGAAGGTCTCGCCCTACCCTTACTGGCACTTCTTCGACGCTTACCCACCCGGGTACTTGCGCGCCGTCTATCGCGGCAACGGAATTCCCCTGCCGTGGGGCAATCTCGCGCAGGTGAGCGATCCGTGTCCGCACTGGGCCGTCTTTCGCATGATCGATGGGCAGCACGGAGAGTCGGGCTCGCAGATCTCGGTGCTGCGCGATCAGGAGCGCTCATTCCTTTATTGCTGCCATTCGCGCCGCGTGCGTGACATGGCGGGCAACCCCCACGTGCTGTCGGTCGGCGTGGATCTGGCGCCGGCGCTGGATGCCAATGGCGCGCCGAGCGAGGCGCTGATCGAGAGCGTCTTTGCGGCATGTCTGCATCGCAAGGGCGAGGCGCCCATCCCGAAGGCCGCCAAGCAGGCGCTGAGCGCGGTTGCACAGGTCCTCAACATCGCCTGGATCGAGGCCGCGCTCGAGCATCCGGCACGGATCATCTGTCCGCGCAGCACCCGCTGCCCGCGCGCGGCACGTTGCGAGGGCGCACGCCCCTCGCGAGCGCGGGAGATCGCGGATGTGCGCGAGGAGATCCTCGAGGCGTGAGGCGAGCCCTGCGGCTCAGTACACCTCGAACAGCCCCGCGGCACCCATGCCCCCGCCGATGCACATGGTGACGACGACGCGTTTGGCGCCGCGCTTCTTGCCCGCAATCAGCGCATGCCCCGTCAAGCGTTGGCCGCTCATACCGTAGGGGTGGCCGATCGCGATCGCACCGCCATCGACGTTCAGCCGCTCATCGGGAATCCCGAGCTCGTCGCGGCAATAGATGACCTGCACCGCAAATGCCTCGTTGAGCTCCCACAGGTCGATGTCCGCAACGCTCAGTCCGGCGCGCTTCAACAGCTTCGGCACCGCGTACACCGGTCCTATGCCCATCACCTTGGGGTCGCAGCCCGCGACGGCGAAGCCGGCGAAACGGCCGAGCGGTGTGAGGTCGCGGCGCGCGGCCTCCGCAGCGCTCATGAGGACACACGCACCTGCACCGTCGGAGAACTGGCTGGCGTTGCCCGCCGAGATGACCCCGCCCGGCAGCGCGGGCCTCAGGCCCTTGATCGAGTCATAGGTGGTTCCCGGCCGCAGACCCTCGTCCACCGCGACCGTTACCTCCTTCGTGTACAGCCGCCCGCTGTCCTTGTCCATGCCAGCCATCGTCACGGTGATCGGCGCCATCTCCTGGGCGAACGCGCCCGCCTCCTGCGCCGCGCAGGCGCGCTGCTGGCTGCGCGCGCCGTACTCGTCCATGCGCTCGCGCGTGATGCCGTAGCGCTTGGCAACCGCCTCGGCCGTCTCGAGCATCGACCAGTAGATCCCGGGCCGGTGCTCGCTGAGCCACGCATCCTTGGCGAGGTGCTCGTTGAGCTGGTTCTGCACCACGGAGATCGCCTCGACGCCGCCTGCGACATACACATCGCCCTCGCCGGCCAGGATGCGCTGCGCTGCCATCGCGATCGTCTGTAGCCCCGATGAGCAGAAGCGGTTGACCGTGGCGCCGGCGACCGAGTCCGGGCAGCCGGCTCGCAGCGCGATCTGGCGGCCGATGTTGCCGCCGGTGGCTCCCTCAGGCAGCGCGCAGCCCATGATCACATCCTCGACCTCGGCGGGGTCGACCTTGGCACGCTCCAGCGCACTCTTGACGACGTGGCCGCCGAGCGTTGCCCCGTTGGTCAGGTTGAAGGAGCCGCGCCAGGATTTCGCGAGCGGCGTACGCGCGCTCGAGACGATGACGGCTTCGCGGGTCATGACTGGACTCCAAAGGATTTGAGTGCGCCACCGGAGGCGGCAAGTCGCTGCAGCAAGGGCGCCGGTGTCCAGAAATCCGGGTCGCCATAGCGGTTACGCGCCAGCTCGCGCATGCGCTGCACGACACCGTACACGCCGACCTCATCGGCGTAGCACATCGGTCCACCGCGCCATAGCGGAAAGCCATAGCCGGTGAGATAGACGACATCGATATCGGAGGCGCGCTGGGCGATGCCCTCCTCGAGGATCTTTGCGCCCTCGTTGACGAGTGC
>DATJSR010000295.1:0-14323 GCA_035504015.1 Steroidobacteraceae bacterium | reverse complement strand
GTCGCCGAGAAGTGATGCGCCCCGTCGCCATCACCCGTCGCCACGAAATAGAGCGCACCGTTCTCCTGGGGATGCACGGCCGCGAGAATCGACTCGCGTCCGGGCAGCGCGATCGGCGTCGGCGGCAGACCCGAGCGTGTGTAGGTGTTGTAGGGTGTGTCGGTCGTGAGGTCGCGCGTGCGGATCGTGCCGGCGTAGCTGGCCCCGAGGCCGTAGATCACGGTCGGGTCCGATTGCAGACGCATCCCCTTGCGCAGGCGCGCCTCGAATACCCCAGCAATCTTGGGCCGCTCCGCCGGCAGCCCGGTCTCCTTCTCGATCACCGAGGCGAGAATGAGCGCCTCGTAGGCCGAGTGCAGCGGTAGATCCGGTGCACGCTCGGTCCAGGCCTGGCTCAGCACCTGCTGCATCCTGTCGTAGGCCAGCTTGAGAATCTCCACATCCGTGGTGCCCGCGGCGAAGCGGTAGGTGTCGGGAAAGAACTCGCCCTCGGGCGGCTCACCGGCATGCCCCAGCGCCTGCATCACCTGCGCATCGCTGGCACCGCGCAGCAGGTTGCGCACCTTCGGGTGGGTCTCGAGCGCGCGCCGGAAATCCGCGAACGTGGTGCCCTCCACCACGGTGAGCTGCTCGAGCACCACGCGCCCCTCGGCCAGCATGTCGATGATGCTCGCGGCACTGGCCGCGGCCGGGATCTCGTACTCGCCCGCCTTCATGCTGAAGCGCCTGCCGTGCAGGCGCAGATAGAGCTCGATCAGGCGCGGATGGCGCAGCGCCCCGAGCGCCCCGAGCCTTCCGAGCACCGCCCGCACGCTCACTCCGGGCTCCACCTGCATGCGCAGCGGCGCAGGCAGCGGCCCGGCCTCCCGATACGACTGCCGCAGCCACTGGTCCCCCGCGTAGAGCCCCGCGGCGAGCACCAGCGCCGCGGCGAGCAGCAGCGCGAGCCGCCGCCTAAGCATCGGTGGCTGCCTCGAGCAGCGGCTCGATCAGGCGCTGTAGCGCGCGCGTGAGCGGGCCCGCCGGCAGGGACCTCGCGCCGATGGCGCGCACGGGGCAGATGCCGATGCGAACATTGGTCAGAAACACCTCCTGAGCGCTCGCCAGGTCGTGGGCATCGAGCGCGCCTTCCTCGATGGGAAACCCTGCCTCGCGACCCGTGCTCAGGACCACCTGACGCATGATCCCGGCGACGCCCGCGCGATCGAGCCGCGGCGTGCGCACGCGCCCCTCTTGCACGATGAACACGTTGCTCATGCTGCCAGAGACGAGCTGTCCCGAGCTACTGAAGAGCAGCGAGTCGAAGGCATGCTGAGCGCCCGGCTCGCAGCGGGCGAGCACCAGCTCGAGACGATTGAGATGCTTGATGCCGGCGAGCGCGGGGTTCTCACCCAGGCGCAGCGCGGCGATGCGCACGCTCACCCCCTCGATGCTCGCGGGCGTGTCAGCCGGCCAGGCGTAGCGCAGCAGGATACGGGTCGGATGCTCATCGCCACCGGGAGCATAGCCGCGCCGCGTCGCGGGCCCACGCGTCAGGATGAGCTTGAGCAGCGCGCGCTCCTGTCCTGCCGCGAGCCGCTGCAGCTCCGCACGCAGCGTGGCGGGCTCGGCGAGCGGCAACCCGAGCCGCTCGCCGCCGCGCGCCAGACGCTCGAGATGCAGCTGCAGGAAGCGCACCCGGCCGTGACGGGCGACGCACGTCTCGAACACCCCGTCGCCGAAGTGCAGGCCGCGGTCGAGCACGTGCACGCGGGCATCGGCCGCATCCGCGGCTTGCCCGTTCACGAGCACCGCCTGCAGCGCAGGGTCGGGCGCTCGCTCGCTCACGGTCACGCCGTGCGGGCTCCGAGGGGGCCGAAGCTTGCGAGCAGCCCGCGCGCCTTGGCGCGCGTCTCCTCGAGCTCGCGCTCCGCAACGGAATCCGCGACGATGCCGGCGCCGGCGCGCAGGCTGATCCGACCCTGCTGCAGCGTCATGGTGCGGATGAGAATGTTCAGGTCGAGCCGACCGTCGCGCCCCAGGAAGCCGAGCGAGCCGGTGTAGGCGCCGCGCCCCTCGCCCTCGAGCTCGGCAATGATCTGCATGCAACGCACCTTCGGGCAACCGGTGATGGTGCCGCCGGGAAAGACGGCCCGCACCGCCCCGAGCGGGGTGACCTCCGGACGCAGCCGCCCACGAACGCTCGAGACGATGTGGTGCACGTGCTGGTAGGTCTCGGTCACCATGAGCTCGTCCACCCGCACCGTGCCCGCCTCGCACACACGGCCGAGGTCGTTGCGCTCGAGATCGATGAGCATGATGTGCTCGGCGCGCTCCTTGGGATGCGCGATGAGGGCAGCCGCCTCGGCGGCATCGTCCCCGGGGCGGCGACTGCGCGGGCGCGTGCCGGCGATGGGCCGCGTCTCGGCCTCGCGTCCCTGCACGCGGATCAGCCGCTCGGGGGAGGAGCTGAGAAGTGCCACGCCCTGCCACTGGGCGAGCGCGGCGAAGGGCGCCGGATTGCTGCGGCACAGAGCCTCGTACAGACGCGCGACCTGGTCGTCGGGCGGCTCCTCGAGCTCGATGTGCCAGGCGCGCGAGAGATTGGCCTGATAGATGTCGCCCGCGCGAATGTATTCCTGGGCGCGGCGCACCCGCTCGAGAAAGCGCGCCGGATCCTCCTCGTGAACGCGCAGCGTGCCGGGGGGCGCCGCGGCCGGCGCGCGCTCCGGCGCGAGCGCCGCGCGCTGCGCATCCTCGATCAGGCACTCGAGCTGCGCTTCGGCTCCCGGCTCTGCGACGGCGAGCACCTGATCGCTGCCGCGTTCGTGCACGAGCGCGCAGGGCGTGCGCAGCGCAAATGCCCGCCACGGCAGCTCGCTCGGCGGCAGCACCAGGCGTGGCTCGATCTCGCGGGCCATCTCATAGCCGAGGAAGATCGCCCAGCCACCGGCGAAGGGTACCGTGCAATCCGCCTGCGCCTGCGGCACGCGCTCCGCGCGCCACCAGCGATCGAGCGCTGTCAGGAAATCCGCGCCCTCGGGTCGCATCCCGAGCGCACCGAGCCTGCCCGAGGGGGTACACCAGAGGGCGGCCCGCGGCCTCGCCAGCAGGATGCTGTGCCGTCCCAGTGCTCCGGCAGCCACGCTGTCGAGCAGCATCGGATAGTCGGCGGCGCGGGCGGCGGCGAGCTGTCGCAGGACGCGCGGGGGTACCTTCAGGGGCTGCACGCACAGCGGCCGCGCGGGGGAGAGGCACGCGTTCATGGGAGAAGTATGCACCCGCGCGCCGGGTCCGTGGCGGTGCTGGGCGCCGGCTCAGAGCCGCCGAAAGATCAGCGTGCCGTTCGTGCCGCCGAAGCCGAAGGAATTCGAGAGCGCTACGTCGATCTTCATCGGCCGCGCCTGGTTGGGCACGTAGTCCAGGTCGCAGTCCGGGTCGGGGGTTTGATAGTTGATGGTGGGCGGGGCCACCTGATCGCGCAGCGCGAGCAGACAGAAGATGGCCTCGACGACGCCCGCGGCACCCAGCAGATGCCCCGTCATGGACTTGGTCGAGCTCACCGCCAGCTTGCCGGCATGCTCGCCGAAGGCCCGCTTCAAGGCGATGGTCTCGGCCTTGTCCCCGGCCGGGGTCGAGGTGGCGTGCGCGTTCACGTACTGCACCTCGGAGGCATTGAGCCCGGCATCGCGCAGCGCATTGCTCATGGCGAGCCGCGCGCCCTCCCCGTCCTCGGGCGGCAGGGTGATGTGGAAGGCATCCCCGCTCATGCCGAAGCCGACGAGCTCGGCATAGATGTGCGCACCCCGGCGGCGCGCGAACTCGAGCTCCTCGAGGATGACCGCGCCGCCGCCGTCGCTCAATACGAACCCGTCCCGGTCCCTGTCCCAGGGGCGGCTCGCCTCCTGCGGCGCATCGTTGCGGGTAGAGAGCGCCTTGGCCTGCGCAAAGCTAGCGAGGCCGCACACGGTGGTCGCCATCTCTCCGCCGCCCGCGACGATCACATCGGCATCGCCATACTGGATCGTGCGCATGCCGAGCCCGATGGCATGGGTGGAGGTGGTGCAGGCGGTCACGACCCCGAGGTTCGGGCCCTTCAGGCCATACTTGATGGAGAGGTGGCCGGAGATCATGTTGATGATGGTTGCGGGCACGAAGAACGGGGAGATCTTGCGCGGGCTGCCGGATTTCAAATAAGCGCCGTACTCATCCTCGATGGTCCACAGCCCGCCGATACCCGCGCCGCAGACCGCGCCGCAGCGGGCAGGGTCCGCGCGGCTGAAGTCGATCCCCGAGTCGGTGACCGCCTGCACCCCGGCAGCGACGCCGTAGTGCATGAAATCGTCCATGCGGCGCGCCTCCTTGGGCGAGAGGTATTGCGCCACGTCGAAGTCGCGCACCTGCCCGCCGAAGCGCACCGGGAAAGCCGAGACATCGAATCGCGTGACCGGTCCGATCCCGCTTTGGCCGTTGAGCACGGCCTGCCAGGCGCTCGCCACCGTGCTGCCGACCGGGGAGACGATGCCGAGGCCTGTGATGACGACACGACGCTTGCTCACAACCGTCCCTCACCTTAGCGCGATGGCGGATGAATGGAGGCGCATGGATAGCGGAGGCCGCTCTGGCGGAAGGCTCGTGGCGGGGCGGCTCGCCGAGCGGGTAGCAGGCTCACAGCCGTCCGCAGGGGCCACTCTGCGGAGCAAGGCGAGCGCAGCAGAGTGCCCGAGCCCGAGCTTGGAAGTGGATATCAAGCCTTGGCGCGGCGCTCGTTGATGTAGTCGATCGCCTGATGCACGGTCGTGATCTTCTCGGCGTCCTCGTCCGGAATCTCGATCTCGAATTCCTCTTCGAGCGCCATGACCAGTTCGACCGTGTCCAGCGAGTCTGCGCCCAGATCGTCGACGAAGGAGGCGTCGTTGGTCACCTGTTCTTGCTTGACGCCCAGCTGCTCGGCGACGATGGCCTTTACTTGCTGCTCAACCGTGCTCATTACGCAATTGTCCTTTTTGAGGATAGGTCCCGCGCCCCGGTCCGGCGGCACGGGCGCGGTATTGTAGGGGAACACCCCCTGGGGTGCCACCAGATCTCCAGGTGGCGAGTGATTGTTTTTACTGACGAATCCGCGGCCGCGCCGGCGCGCGCGCCGTTGACGCGCACCGCCGCTTCAGTGGGCTGTGGTGATTTACCAACGCGCATCGGAGCATGCGCGCTGGGGCAGCGCACACACACTCGGTGTCGCCCACTCAGGGCATGTACAGACCACCGTTCACGTGCAGGGTCTCACCGGTAATGTAGGCCGCCTGGGGCGAGGCGAGAAAGGTGACGGCCGCCGCCACGTCCTGCGGCGAGCCGAGCCGCTCGAGCGGGATCTGCCCGATGAGTGCCGCGCGCTGCTCCGCGCTGAGCGCGCGAGTCATGTCCGTATCGATGAAGCCGGGCGCCACCGCATTCACCGTGATGCCGCGCGAGCCCACCTCGCGCGCCAACGACTTGGTGAAGCCCAGCATGCCCGCTTTGGCTGCGGCGTAGTTTGCCTGGCCCGGGTTGCCCGTCAGCGCGACGACCGAGGTGATGTTGATGATGCGGCCGCGCCGCTCCTTCATCATGCGACGAAGGACCGCCTTGGACAGGCGAAAGACGGCGGTGAGATTGGTGGCGAGCACCTGGTGCCAGTCCTCCGGCTTCATCCGCAGCAGCAGCATGTCGCGGGTGATGCCGGCATTGTTGACCAGGATGCTCGGCATGCTGTCGTTGGCCTCGAGCTCCGCGAGAAGCGCATCGATCGAGGCATCGTTTGCCACGTCGAGAACCGCGCCGCGGCCGTTGCGTCCGTGCGACGCCAGCTCGGTGCCGATGCGGGCAGCCCCCTCCGGGCTGGTGGCGGTGCCGATGACGCGCGCGCCGGCTTGCGACAGTGCCAGCGCCACCGCACGGCCGATGCCACGCGAGGCGCCCGTCACCAGTGCGGTCTCATGCTCCAGCATGGCGGGCTCCCGGTGAAGGCATCGACGATGAGCTCTTCGCAGTCCCCGCTGCGCCCACGGCGGCGAGCGCTGCATCCAGGGAGGCCCCATCCTCGATCGCCAGACACTGCAGTTGCGGACCGCGCTCGATGCGGCGGTTCAGCGCCGTCAGCACCTTGCCCGGACCGCATTCGATCAGCATTTGCATCCCGCGGCGCACGAGCGCTTGCACGGTGTCGCGCCACAGCACCGGGGACCACAGCTGTCGCACCAGCAGCGCGCGGATATCCGCAGGATCCTCATGCACGGCAGCATCCACCGCACTCACGTAGGGGATGCGCGGCGGGTGCAGCTCGATGCGCGTGAGGTGCTCCTCGAGGCGCTCCGCCGCCGAGCGCATGAGGCGGTTGTGCGAGGGCACGCTCAGGGGCAGCTCGATCGCGCGCTTGGCCCCGAGCGCGCGGGCCGCCTCGATCGCGCGCGCCACCGCCGCACGCTCACCGGCGATCACCACCTGCCCGGGCGCATTGAAATTGACCGCTTCCACGACCTGCCCCTGCTCGGCCGTACGGCAGGCCCCACGCACCTGCTCGTCCTCGAGCCCCAGGATGGCGGCCATGGCACCGGCACCGCTCGGCACGGCTGCCTGCATCAACTGGCCGCGCGTACGCACCAACTCGAGCGCGACCGGCAGCTCGAGCGCCCCGGCGCACACGAGCGCGGTGAACTCCCCGAGGCTGTGCCCCGCCACTGCTGCGGGCGCGCCCCCGCCGCGCTGCTGCCAGCTGCGCCACAGCGCGACGCCGGCAGCGAGCATCGCGGGCTGGGTGTGCTCGGTCTGGTTCAGCTGCTCCGCGGGTCCCTCCTGCGTGAGCTTCCAGAGATCGTAGCCGAGGGCGTCGGCGGCGCTTGCGAAGGTCTCACGCACGGCGGGCTCGCTCGCGAGTGCGGCCAGCATCCCGACGGATTGCGAGCCCTGACCTGGAAAGACGAAGGCAAAAGGCATATTCAGATGTGCTCGAGTGATGGGGCCGCGGATTATACGGGCTCCGGACGCCGCCCCGGCGCACGCCACGCCACGGCATGCGCCCCGAGCAACCCACCGAGAACCCCGTAGAGGTGCGCATCCACCACCACGCCGACCCCGCCTGCGACGAGCGGCAGCGCGCCCACCGTCTGCTCGTAGAGCAGCTTGCCGATCAGAAAGAGCGCCAGCAGCACGCCCTCGAGCTCGCCGCGGCGCAGCCGCGCCAGGGTGCCGGCGGCCATGATGCCGTGCAGCGCCCCCGAGGAACCGACGTACCACTGCAGGGTCGAATCACCGACCCAGAGGCCAAGGTCGATCGCGCCGATCGCGCCGGCGAGGATCACGAGCCAGGAGCGTACGTCGTAGTCGCGTGCGAACAGGGCCCACAAGAGCGCGAGACCGAGGGTGTTCACGACGGCATGCTCGAGCCCGAGATGCACGAAATGGGCGGTCACGAGGCGCCACCATTCTCCCGCCGCCAGCGCATCGCGCTGGTAGCGCAGCAGCTCGCGCGCGGCTTCCCCGCCGAGCTCGGTCGAGAGCAGGAGCGCACAGGCGAGCGCGAGCGCCACGCCCCAGCGGCCGTCGCAATTGAGCGACTTCAGCAAACGCTGGAACCCGTTCCCAGGACTATCCGGAGGCATTTGTTATGATCCGCGCCCTCTTCGGTACTTCCACCCGCCGGTGGTCGAGCACTATGAGCACACATTCTCTCAGGACCTCGCGCGCGCCGCTGCGCCGCTCCGGCGCGGGTGGCTTCACGCTGATCGAGATCATGGTGGTGGTCGTCATCATCGGACTGCTCGCCGCGGTCATCGTGCCCTCCGTGGTAGGCAAGGTCGATGAGGCGCGAGTGGCCAAGGCGCGCCAGGACATCCGTGCCATCCAGACCGCGCTCGTCGAGTACCGCCTGGACAACTTTCGCTACCCCACCACCGATCAGGGGCTGAAGGCCCTCGTGCAGCAGCCCTCCGATCCGAGCATCAAGAACTGGCGCGCCGGCGGCTACATCGAGCAGGGCTCGCTCAAGGACCCCTGGGGCAACGAGTATCAGTATGTCTATCCGGGCACGCACGGCCAGGAGTACGACCTGTACTCCTTCGGTCGCGACGGCCAGGAAGGTGGCGAGGGGCTCGACGCCGACATCGGCAACTGGAACCTCGACCAGAGCTCCACCAATAACAACAATAGCAGCGGTCCCAACGGCGGTCGCTAGGCCATGCGCAGCGCCGCGTGGCTCGAGCGCAGCGCCCGGGCGCGCCCGACGCCTGCGCCGGCGCAGGCGCTTGCCTGCGCGCGCCGCGGTGCGCGCGGTTTCACGCTCATCGAGATCCTGGTGGTCGTGGTCATCATCGCGGTGGTGGCCGCGGGAGCGATCCTGTCCTTCTCCTCGCTCGGGCAGGATCGCGAGCTCGATACCGAGCGCGATCGGCTGCTCACGCTCATGAATTACGCACGCGAGCAAGCGGAGCTGCAGACGCGCGAGTTCGGCCTGTACTGCACGCAGGACGGCTATCGCTTCCTCGCCTTCGATCCGCAGAAGAATCTGTGGGTGAACGTCACCGAGGACGATGCGCTGCGCCCGCGACCGCTGCCCGAGGGTGTGCGCATTCACCTCTCCATCGAGTCGCACGATGTGGTGCTGGTGTCGAGCGCCGATGATGGCAAGAAGAAGCCCGACCCGCAGGATCTCATTCCGCACATCATGATCTTCTCCAACGGCGACCTCACCTCCTTCGAGCTCACGCTCGAGCGCGAGGGCACCGATCACAGCGCGGTGCTGCTGCCGGATGAGCAGAACAACATCATCCTGCGCGCGCCCGTGCGGAGCGACACATGAGGGGCGGCAGCGGCGCGCGCGGCTTCACCCTCATCGAGGTGCTGGTTGCGCTCGCGATCGTGGCCATCGGCATGTCGGCGGTCTTGAGCACGATCAGCTCCTCCGCGGCGACCGTTGCCTACCTGCGCGACAAGACCTTCGCGCAGTGGATCGCGCTCAATCAGCTCGCCCAGGTGCGCCTGCAGACTCAGCCGCCCTCCATGGGCAAATCCGACGGCGAGCTCGACTACGCGGGCCGGCACTGGCGCTGGCAGCAGACCGTGAGCGATCTCGGCTTCCCGGGCATCCAGCGCATCGACGTGCAGGTGCAGCTCGCCGACACCCCGCAGGGCAAGGATGCCCCCTGGATCGGCTCGGTGATCGGCGTGTACGGGCAGACCCTGGCCGGGCCGAAGACGATCTCGCTCTACCAGGAGTATCAGCCGCAGCCGACGAATGTCAGCAGCTCCTCGGGCTCGAGCGCGAGCCTGCTCGGCTCGCCCAGCTCCCCGAACGGCGCGACCAGCACGGGTGGCCTCGGCTTCGGCCAGCCCCTTGGGACTCAGCCGCCATGAGCGCCCCGTGCGCACGGGTGCGCTCGCCGGCGCGGGGCTTCACGCTCATCGAGCTGCTCGTGGCGCTCTTCATCACCGCGATCATCTTTGCCATGGGCTACGGCGCCATCAGCCGTGCACTGCAGGATCGCGCCGCGATGCAGTCGCGTCAGGAGCGGCTCACCGCGGTGCAGACCGCGATGCGCGTGATGGTGCAGGACTTCACCCAGCTCACGCCACGGCCGGTGCGCGACCAGCTCGGCGAGAGCTCGCTCGCGACGCTCATCGGGCAGGCGGCCGGGCAGACCCTGAGTCTCGGGGGCTCGACCTCCGGACTCGGCAGCACCACGAGCACCCTGAGCTCGAGCGGCCCATCGGGGTTTGGCTCGGCGAGCGCCGGCTCGGGACTCGGCGCCGCACTCGGGGGCTCGAGTCTGGGCCTGGGCTCGAGCAGCTCCTCCTCGAGCAGCGGACTCGGCAGCTTCTCGCTCGGGCTCGGCAGCTCCTCGAGCAGCAGCGCCGGCAGCTCGCTGTCGCTCTCGGCGGCCTCGAGCTCTTCCTCCTCCTCCGGCAGCGCGGCTCCCGATCTCGTCGTGTTCACGCGCATCGGCTGGGCCAACCCCGCCGGCATCCAGCGCCCGGGCCTCGAGCGGGTGTCCTATCGGCTGGAGAACGGCAAGCTGCGACGCATGCACTGGCCCGAGCTCGACGTGACGGAAGCCTCCGCGCCGATGGCCCGCGATCTGCTCGATCACGTGAAGGCCGTGACCTTTCGCTACATGGACGACACGCGCACCTGGAACGATCAGTGGCCGCCGCTCAACATGAACGGCAGCCTCCCCTCGCTGCGCATGCGACCTCTCGCCATCGAGGTCACGATCGATCTCGAGGACTGGGGACGCGTCGTGCGCATCATCGAGGTGCCCGCGTGAGCGGCACCCTCAGGCGCGCTCGGCGCGCACCGGCGCGTGCGTCTCGGCAGCGCGGCATCGCGCTGCTCACGGCCATCCTGCTGGTCGCGCTCGGCACCATCCTTGCCACCGCCCTCGCCTATCAGAATGCGATGACGGCGCGGCGCGGGCAGGGCAGCTTCGCATTCGACGAGAGTGTGCTCGTGGCGGAGGCCGGCGAGGCGCTCGCCGCCTACGCACTCGTGCAGAGCCGCCAGGGGAACAATCAGGACTACCCGGGTCAGCCCTGGTCCACGACCTACGGGCCCGTGGAAGTGGTGCCCGGCATCACGCTCACGGCGCAGGTCGAGGATCTTGCCGGGCGCTTCAATCTCAATCAGCTGGTCGATCAGTACGGCGTCATCGATCCGCAGGCGCTGCAGGCCTTCCAGAATCTGCTCGAGATCCTCGGTCTCGAGAGCAAGTGGGGGCCGCTGATCGCCGACTGGATCGATGCGGACAGCATCGCCTGGCCCGTCGATGGCGCGGAGGATGCCACTTACCTGTCGCAGCAGCCGCCCTATCGCACCGCCAACCGTCAGATCACGAGCGCGAGCGAGCTGCTCGCGCTGCCGGGCTTCGGGCGCGATCGCTACCTGCGCCTCGCCCCCTACGTCACGGCGCTGCCGCGCATCGACTTCAAGATCAATCTCTGCTCGGCATCGGGTCCGGTGCTCGATGCGCTCGGGCCCACTGCGGAGCGCAACTACAGCGCGATGGATGCGCAGGCGCTCGCGAAGGAGCGCACCGACGGCTGCTTCCCCACGCTCGCCGCCTACCAGCAGGCCTACTCCACCGCACAGGGCTTCACCACCTCGCTCGCGAAGATGGACGTTGCCGAGACGTCGAACTACTTCCGCCTGCTGAGCATCGTCGACGTTGGCAGCACGCGGTTCTACTTGTACAGTCTGTTGCATCGCGAGCAGAACCACGTTCACGTGATCCAGCGCAGCTTCACCGCAGACTGACCGATGGCCGACACGCTTCTCATCCGCCTTGCACGTCAACACGACGCCGCCGTGTCCTGGCTGGTCGCCGATGCGAACGGCCGCGTAGTGCTGCCCCCGCAGCGCGGCTCGCTCATGCAGGCGGCAGGCTATGCGCCCGGCCGGCGCCTGTGCGTGATCGCACCGGCGCCCGATGTGGTGCTCACCGATGTGGAGGTGCCGATCAAATCCGGCACCAAGGTGCAGCAGCTGGTGCCCTTTGCCCTCGAGGAGCAGCTGGCGGAGGACATCGAGACCGTGCACTTCGCGGTGGGCAAGCGTTCCGCGGAGGCGGTCCGCACCCCGGTGGCGGTGGTCGCACGCACGCTCATCGAGCAGTGGCTCGCCGGGCTGCGCGAGGCGGGGCTCGATCCCGAGTTTCTCTATCCGGAGAGCGAGCTCCTGCCGCTCAACCCCGGTCAGACGGTGGCGCTGCTGGATCAGCCCTTCGTGACGGTGCGACCGGCGGGCGCGTTGCCGACGACGCTGCCACTCGATGCGCTGCCCGAGGCGCTCGCGCTCGCCGAGCAGCGCGGTGCCGGGGCCCCGAGCCCGTTGGAGCGCACCGGCAGCGGGCTGGTGCTCTACACCGGCGCCGCCGAATGGCAGCACTGCTCACGCCAGGTCGAGACGGTGCGCGACCGCTTCGATGGCATCAAGGTGCAGCTGCTCACCGATGGGCCGCTCGTGCTCTTTGCCACGCAGCTGCCGCGTGCCGCGACGCAGGCGATCAATCTGCTGCAGGGATCCTATGCGCCCGCGAGCCGCAAGCAGAGCGGCTGGCGGGCGTGGCGCGTCGCGGCGCTGCTGCTCGTCGGGCTCGTGGTGCTGCACGCCGCAGGCAGTGCCGCGGAGCTCATGATGCTCAAGCGCTCCGAGCACAAGCTCGATGCTTCGATCGAGGCGGCCTTTCGCGCGGCGATGCCCGCGGAGCACACGACCGCGCACGCTCGACAGCGCATGGAGCAGCGCCTGATCGAGCTGCGCGGGGGCGGCAGCGCCAACGGCCTGCTCGGTGCGCTCGGCGCGCTCGCGCAGGCGCGCGGTGCCACCCCGGGCGTTATCGTGCAGGCCCTCTCCTTTCGCGAGGGAGCCCTCGAGATGAAGCTCTCCGCCCCGAACGTCGAGGCGCTCGATCACATCAGCCAGGCGCTGCAGGCGAGCGGTTGGCAAGCGCAACTTACTTCCGGCAATGCCGCGGGATCCGCCTATGAAGGTCGCATCCAGATCAAGCCCAGGGTCTGAGCCCACCGCCGCTGCGGCCCTGCGCGTTGCGCGGGTGAGCTCATGATGGAGTGGTATCTGGGGCTCAACGAGCGCGAGCGGCGCTTCGTGCTCATCGGTGGCATCGCGGCCGCGCTGGTGCTCATCTTCGGGGTGCTCTGGCCGCTCGATCAGAGCGTGGCGCGCGAGCACGCACGCCTTGCGCACAAGCAGTCCGACCTCGCCTGGATGCGCAGCGTCACCCCGCAGCTCGCCGCCGCCGGCCTCATGACACCGGTGTCCGACACCCGCTCTCTCATCGTCGTGATCGATAACTCCGCGCGCGAGGCGGGCCTCGGTGGCGCACTCACCAGCAGCGAGCCGGCGGGTCCGGGAGGCCTGCGCGTGCGCCTGGACAAGGCGCCCTTCGACATCCTCGTCGGCTGGCTCGCGCGATTGTCCGAGCAGCACGGCATCCGGGTCGAGTCCGCGACCATCGATGGCGCGGGCCCACCCGGGCTCGTCAATGCAGGCGTCGTGCTGCAGACGAGCCAGCGCTGAGTGTGAGAGCCGGATGGCGCATCGTGGCGCTGGCAGGCACGGCCTTTCTGGCCGTGCTCATTCTGCGCTTGCCGGCGCAATGGTTCGCCGCGGCTCTGCCCCAGGGGATCGCCTGCCAACAGCTCGAGGGCACGCTCTGGAGCGGGGCGTGCGCCGGCATGCTCGCCCAGGGGCGTCCGAGCGGTGATCTCGCCTGGCGCTTGCATCCACTCGCGTTGCTGCTCGCGCGCCTCTCGGCCGATGTGGTGTGGACGCAGAACGGGGGCACCGTGCAGGGCTCGGTGCAGCTGCGCTCGGGCGATCGGGTGAGCGCGCGCGACGTGCAGGCGCGCATGCCCCTCACGCACGATCTGCTGGTGCAGGTGCCCGCCGGATGGAGCTGCACCCTGCTCGCCAACCTGCCGCAGGTGCAGTGGAACGGGCAGCGGCTCACCGCCCTCGAAGGACGGATCGAGCTCGATGATGTGAAGCAGAACGGCCAGCCCCTCGGGGCGTATCGGGTGAGCTTTCCGCCGGAGGGCACGGGGGGTGGCGATCTGGTCGGTGCCCTGCAGGATCTCAGCGGCCCGGTGCAGGTCGATGGCACGCTGCGCCTGAAGGCCTCCGGCGGCTGGACCGTCGATGCACGGGTGCGGGCCCGCCCGGGGGCGCCACCGCAGCTTGCCAACAGCCTGCGCTACCTCGGGGCACCGGATGGCCAAGGCCGCTATCCCCTTACGCTCGGCAGCCTGTGACTTCCGGCCGCGGTCGCCGGCTTCGAGGACGTTTCTTGCAATAGGAATTTATCGGTACTAAACTTTCTTCTGAATGAGATCATCGCCTCAGCCGCAGCCCTCCCCCGACGGTGCAGCCGTGCTGTCGAAGGCGGTCGTGCGGGCGGCCGAGCAGCTCGACCTGCGCCAGGTGCAGCTCGCCCGCATCCTCGGCTTGAGCCCGGCGACGGCCTCGCGCCTGACGGGCGGACGCTGGCAGCTCGTGCCCGAGAGTAAGTCCTGGGAGCTGGCGCTCGCCTTCGTGCGGCTGTATCGCTCGCTCGCCGCGATCACCGGGGGGCATGCGCAGGCGATGCGACAGTGGCTGCACTCGGGGAACGCGGCGCTCGGCGCCGAGCCTGTCGAGCGCATCCTGAGCGCCGAAGGACTCGTCTCTGTCCTCCAGTACCTGGACGCCGCGCGCGGTCGCCTCTGAGGCGAGCCGCTGCGAGCTTGCGCTCTGGCGGGCGGTGGAGGCGCAGCACGCCGTCGCCACGCGCGCCCTGGTCGACAGCCTCGCCGAGCAGGA
>DATJSR010000294.1:0-10359 GCA_035504015.1 Steroidobacteraceae bacterium | reverse complement strand
CACACGGGGCATCTGCAGTGGAACCCGGCGGTCTTCGGCTATCGCATGGAGTCCACCGACGATCTGAGCTTCGATGAGCGCGACAGCGCACCCTACATGCCCAAGTGCGTGGTGGTCGATCCCAACTTCGACTGGAAGGGGCAGCCGCCGTGCAAGGCGGTGCCCTGGGACCAGACGATTATCTACGAGATGCACGTCAAGGGCTTCACCAAGCGGCATCCGGCCGTGGAGCCGGGCCTGCGCGGCAGCTACGCAGGGCTCGGCACGCAGGCGGTCATCGACTATGTGCGCTCGCTCGGGGTGACCTCGGTCGAGCTGCTGCCAGTGCACACCTTCATCGACGACAGCCTGCTCGTCGAGCGCGGCCTCAACAACTACTGGGGCTACAACAGCATCGGCTTCTTTGCGCCCGACCCGCGCTATGCGGCCGATGTGGCCAATAGCCTGCGGGAGTTCAAGGAGATGGTGGCGCGCTTTCACGATGCCGGCCTCGAGGTGATTCTCGATGTGGTGTACAACCACACGGCCGAGGGCAACGAGCGCGGCCCCACGCTCTCCTTCAAGGGCATCGACAATGCGAGCTACTACCGTCTGCTGCCCGATCAGAAGCGCTATTACATCAATGACACCGGCACCGGCAACACGCTCAACCTCAGCCATCCCCGCGTGATCCAGCTGGTGGCGGATTCGCTGCGCTACTGGGTGCAGGAGATGCACATCGATGGCTTTCGCTTCGACCTCGGGACCATCCTCGCGCGCGAGCCGAATGGCTTCGACAATCGCAGCGGCTTCTTGAAGGCCTGCAGCCAGGACCCGTTGCTGCAGACGGTGAAGCTGATCGCCGAGCCGTGGGATTGCGGCCCCGGCGGCTACCAGGTCGGCGCGTTTCCGCCCGGCTGGGCGGAATGGAACGACAAGTTCCGCGACACGGTGCGCGACTTCTGGCGCGGGGAGGCCCCGGCGAGCGCGCTCGCGCCGCGGCTGTGCGCCTCGGGGGATCTCTACAACCATCAGGGGCGCCGGCCCTGGGCGTGCGTGAATTTCCTGACCGCACACGATGGCTTCACGCTCAACGACCTCGTCACCTACAACGACAAGCACAACGAGGCCAATCAGGAGGGCAACCGCGACGGGCACTCGGACAACCGCTCGTGGAATTGTGGGACGGAAGGACCCAGCGAGGATGCGGGCGTCAACGAGCTGCGCGCGCGGCAGCGGCGCAATCTGCTCGGCACGCTGCTGCTCTCGCAGGGCACCCCGATGCTGCTCGCCGGCGATGAGTTCGGCCGCACGCAGCACGGTAACAACAACGCCTACTGTCAGGATAACGACATCAGCTGGATCGATTGGGACCTGGCGCAGAAGAACCAAGCTCTGGTGCGCTTCGTGCAGCAGCTTACCGAGCTGCGGCACTGCTACCCGATCCTGCGGCGCAATCGCTTCCTCACGGGCGAGTATGTCGAGGAGCTCGGCGTCAGGGACGTGACCTGGATCAATGCGAACGGCCAGCAGATGCAGCCGGAGAACTGGAACGATGCCGGCACGCGCTGCCTGGGGATGCTCATGGATGGGCGCGCACAGCCGACCGGCATCCGCCAGCGCGGCCAGGACGCCACGCTGCTCTTGGTGCTCAATGCGCACCACGACGTGGTCAAGTTCACTCTTCCGGAATGCGCCGGCGGCAGCTGCTGGGGGCTAAGGATCGACAGCAATCGGCCGGATGCTGCCGCGGGGCGCTTCAGAGCGGGCGACAGCTACGATGTCACCGCGCGCTCGCTGCTCCTGTTCGAGCATCGGCGCGACGGCTGAAGAGGCGCACGCCTCAGGTGCTGTTGCGCCTCAGCATGCGCAGGCGATCCTGCTGGCGCTCCCAGCGCAACTCCTCGTCGAGCTTGCGGATCTCCTCGAGCATGCGGCGGCGTTGCTGGCGCAGCAGGTCGATGCCGCTCGCGCTCGTGTCGAGGTAGGGCGGATTCGAGGGCACGGCGCCCCCCGAGAGCTGCTCGGAGAGTTCGGCGGCGGCATCGCTCGTGTGGCTCATGGCGTAAGGCACTGCCCGGCGTTGGAACCCTGGTGCTGGGATGATGCCCGAGATCTGCGGGCATCCGTACGTCGCCGTTTGCCGCCATCGCCAATCGGCGACAGCTGCACGGCGCGACTCGCCTCATGACATATTGCGCTCCGCCGCCTGCTCGAGGATCGCCCGCAGGCCATCGAGCTCGATCGGCTTCACCAGGTGCTCATCCATTCCCGCCTCCCGCGAGCGCTCGCGATCGGCATCCTGTCCCCACCCGGTGAGCGCGACGATCAGGGGCTGAGAGGGCAGATCGAGCTGGCGAATGCGCCGTGCGGCCTCGAGGCCGCTCATGCCCGGCATGCCGATGTCCATGAAGACGATGGCCGGGTGGAAGGCCTGCACCGCGGCGAGAGCAGAGGAGCCGTCGGTGGCGATGCGCACCTCGTGACCCAACATCTGCAGCAGCGCGGCGAGGGACTCGGCAGCATCCTGGTGATCATCCACCACGAGCACGCGCCCGGCCGCATCCGGCGCGGTTTGCGTATCGGCGCCCCCGGGGCGAGTCGGATCGAGCTCCTCATCCTCGAGCAGCGGCAGGCGCACGATGAACTCGCTGCCCCGCTCGCTGCCCTCGGAGCGCGCCTGCACCTGCCCGCCGTGCATGTGCACGAGCTGGCGCACCAGCGCGAGACCGATGCCGAGACCGCCTTCCCCCTGTCCGCTCGGGCGCAGCTGCGAGAACATCTCGAAGACCCGCTCGAGCGAATCGGGCGGAATGCCTACGCCCGTGTCGCGAATGCTGACCACGGCCTCGTGCCCCTCGCGAGTGAGCCCCACCCAGAGCTTGCCTCCGGCGCCGGTGTACTTGATCGCATTCGAGAGGATGTTGGAGAACACCTGCGTCAGGCGGTCGTGATCGCCGCGCAGCGGTGTCGGCTCCTGCGTGAGCTGCACGACGATCTCCAGGTGCTTGGCGGTGATCGCCGTCCAGCTCGATTCGAGTGCGCCGACCAGCACGTCCTTGAGCAGCAGCCGCTCCTGACGCAGCTGCACCTTGCCCTGGGTGATGCGGCTGATATCGAGCAGGTCATCGACGAGGCGCACCAGGTGGCTCATCTGCCGCTCCATCATCTGGATGGTCTGCCGCGAGCGCTCGTCCTGCGTGGCCGAGAGCTTGAGGATCTGCACGCCGTTGCGGATCGGCGCGAGGGGATTGCGCAGCTCGTGGGCGAGGGTGGCGAGGAATTCATCCTTGCGGCGGTCGGCCTCGGCGAGCTTGTCGATCGTCTCGCGCAGCTCGCTCTCGAGGCGCTTGCGCGCGGTGATGTCGATCGACACACCGATGAGCTGCCGCGGCTGCTGCTGCGCCGTACGTTGGATGATGCCGGCGCCCTGCAGCCAGCGCACCTGTCCGTCGGCACGCACGATGCGGTACTCGATCATCGGACCCGGACCGCTCGCCGCGCGTGTCTGCTCGAAGGTGAGCTGCATGCCGGGCCGATCGTCAGGGTGCAGCAACGCACAGAAAGTGCCGGAGGGCCAGCGTGCCTTGCCCGAGAAGCCCGCGAGCTCGCAGCTGCGCGCATCGAAGTGCTCGCTCGCCTCATCCGAGTAGTCGATGATCCAGGTGGCAGCGCCCGAGGCCTGCAGCGCCAGGCGCATGTGCAGCTCCTTCTCCTGCAGCACCTCCTGGGCACGCTTGCGGTCGGTGATGTCATCGACGACCGAGACGAAGTGATCCGGTCGCCCATCGGCCAGGCGGATGAGCGCCACCGTCACGCGCGCCCACACCACGCCGCCGTCCTTGCGGAGGTAGCGCTTCTCGCGTGCGTAGGAGCCGCCGCCATCGAGCAGCCGTTGCACGGCGATGCGATCGTCGGCGAGATCCTCGGGGTGGGTGATGTCGGCCGTGGTGCGTGCGAGCAGCTCCTCGGGCGTGTAGCCGGTGAGATCGCGCCAGACCGGATTTACCTCGAGGAAGCGGCCGTCCGGGGCGACGTGCGCGATGGCGACCCCTGCATGGTCGAAGGTTGCCCGTGAGCGCGCCTCGCTCGCGCGCAGCGCGCTCTCGCTGCGCTCGCGCGCCTCGATCTCGGTGCGCAAGCGCAGGTTCACTTGACGCAGCTCCGCCGTGCGGGCATCCACCTCGCGCTGCAGCTCGATCGGGGTGCGCAGCGCAATCAGCTGCGGCAGGATGACGAAGACCATCACCGCCGTCGCCGCGGACACCACTGCGGTGAGCAGCTTCAGCAGCCCATCCACTATGTAGTCGGGGTGCCAGATGGTCCAGATGTCGAACAGGTGTGTCGTGCCGCACAGGAAGATGAAGGCCGCGAAGAGCGCGGGCATCCACCAGTACGGCAGCACGGAGCGGCGGCGGCGCACCACATAGGCAAGCGCCAGGGGAATCGCGTAGTAGGACCCCGCGATGAGCCCGTCGGAGCTCACGTGCAGCCACAGCACATCCGTTCGCCAGAGGTAGCAGTGCCCGTGCGGTAGGAAGTTGCCGGGCAGCAGCCAGTGCACGAATCCGCTCATGATGATGACGCTACTGAAGCTGCAGATGCCGGGCCCGGATCGTGTCTCATCAGACATCCCCCATCGAGTGTCGAGGTGGCAGCGCGACATCCCCGCACTGCAGGGGGCGCTGCCAAGTGCGCCTCAGTCCAGGAACAGATCGGGCAGCAGGTCCCGTGTACCCGGCACCACCGCGTACTGATCGAGGTCATGGATCCCCTGGGCTGCGAGGACTTCCTCATCGAGGAAGAAGTGCCCGGTGGTGCTCGCATCGCTGGTGAGGATGAACCAGGCGGCGTCGGCCACGATCTCCGGCCGGCGGCACTTGCGCACGTCTACGCCCGGAATCATCTGCAGCGCGGCGGTTGCGATCACGGTGCGGGGCCAGAGGCTGTTGACCGCGATGCCCTGCGCGCGCAGCTCCGCGGCGTGCCCGAGCGTGCACAGGCTCATGCCGTACTTGGAGAGGGTGTAGGCGAGATGCGGCGCGAACCAGCGCGCCTGCAGGGACAGGGGCGGGGACAGATTGAGCACGTGCGGGTTGCGGGCCGCCTGAGCGCTCTGCACGAGCGCCGGCAGGCACGCCTGGGTGCAGGCGTAGGTGCCGCGCGCGTTGACTCGGTGCATGAGGTCGAAGCGTTGCAGCGGGGTGCCCGCGGTGGGCGTGAGGCTGATGGCGCTGGCGTTGTTAACCAGGATGTCGATGCCGCCGAAGCGCTGCACGGCCGCAGTCACTGCCGAGGCAATGGCGCCCTCGTCGCGAATGTCGGTGGGCATGATGAGCGGCACGCCACCGGCCGCCTGGATCTCCGCGGCGGCGCTCTGCAGCGTCCCGGGCAGCTTGGGATGCGGTTGCACGGTCTTTGCCACGAGCACGATGTTCGCCCGGTCGCGCGCGGCGCGCAGCGCGATCGCGAGCCCAATGCCGCGCGAGGCACCGGTGATGAAAAGCGTCTTGCCCTCGAGCGAGCGCGCAGCAGTTGTCATCAGTCGGCCCCGGAGGGGCGCCGCGGGGAATCGCCGCGGCGCTTGTTGACAAAGGCCTCGAACGCGGCGCGTGCCTCGGGGCTGCGCAGCCGCTCGACGAAGATGGCCCCTTCGGCCTGCAGCGCCCGCTCGATGAGCGCGGCGCGGCCAGCGCGCATCAGGCGTTTGGTGTCGCGCACCGCCTGCACCGGCAGGTGCGCGCAGCGCTCCGCCTGGCGCTGGGCGTGCGCGAGCACCTCGCCTGGCGGCAGCACGCCGGTGAGCAGCCCCAGCTGCAGCGCCTGCGCGGCGCCGAAGCTCTCGCCCAGCAGCAACTGCTCGCCGATGCGGGCGGTGCCTGCGAGTGCGGGCAGCAACGCCGAGGAGGCGAACTCCGGCACCAGACCGAGCGTGACGAAGGGCAGGCCGAAGCGTGCATCCTCGGCGGCGTACACCAGGTCGCAATGAAGCAGCAGCGTGGTGCCGATGCCGACCGCGGCGCCGGTGACGGCGGTGATCACCGGCTTGTCGCAAGCGATGAGGCTCCTCATGAAGCGATACACCGGCGCATCCTCACCCTGCGGTGGATGCGCCAGGAAGTCCTCGAGATCGTTGCCCGCGGTGAATACCTGCGGCTGACCTCGCAGCAGCACCGCGCGGGCGCTCGCATCGGTCTGCGCCTCCTCGAGCGCGCTCGCGAGCGCCGTGTACATGTCCGCGGTGAGTGCGTTGCGCTTCTCGGGCCGGGCGATCTCGATGACGGCAACGCCGTTCGCGAGCTCGCTGCGAATGCTCATGGGGTGCGTGCTCCTCGCCCGTGCATGCGGCGCCGGGGCCGCCCGTGAGGAGATTCTAGCGCGCCCAAGTGTGACGCGCGTCTCGCCGCGTGACTGTGAGCCACTTGCGACACAGTGTCGCGAAGCGCTGACGGCTCGACAGTCCCGGCCGCGCTCGTGTTCTAATGGGTTCGGGTCGCACGACGAGGATCGGCGGGGTGTTTATGAGGCAGCGCGCCTGGAGCGCGATGGCGGCGAGTGTCGCCGTGTTGGCGTGGGTGTCCATCGCGGGCGGCGCTCGTGCCGCCGTGCTCGGCGGGTCGCAGCGCGCGGGTGGCGCTCCGCTGCACGTGTTCGGCACTCGACCGACGGCCGCCACAACCTCGGCGAGCCTCGCCAAGCTCGATGGCTTTCTCGTGCAGCTCGCGCAGGCCTATCCCTCCCTCGGCGCCGATCGACTGCAGCGGCTGCGCGCGCTCAACCCGGCTGCGCGTCTGCGCCTCGTGAGCTCGCTCGGGCGGGCGGAGGTCGCGATCGATGCCACGGCCCAGGGCGATGTGGCGCAGCTGCGCAGCGCGCTGGTCGCGCTCGGCCTCGAGCAGCCGAGCACCTTCCTCAATTCCGTGGGCGGCTGGCTGCCCCTCGATGCGCTGCCTGCTGCCGCGGCCCTGCCGGGCCTGCGTCTGGCGCGGGCGGCGATGCCGCGCAAGCGCTCGGGCCCCGTCGCCGTGCAGGGCGACTACGTGCAGCAGAGCAGCCTCATCCGCAGCACCTATCCCGCGCTCACCGGCGCCGGTGTCACGGTCGGGGTGCTCTCGGATAGCTTCGACTGCTTTGCCACCTACGAGCAACCGGGCTCCGGGGTGCCCGCATCCGGGGGCGACGGCTATGCCCCGTACGGCTTCACGGCCACCTACGCGGACGATGAGGCGAGCGGTGCGCTGCCGAGCGGCGTCACCTATACCGATCCGGATTGCCTGCAGTACGGTCAGCCACTGGAGCCTCCATTCTCGGACGAGGGGCGCGCCATCCTGCAGATCGTGCACGCGATCGCTCCGGGTGCCGGGCTGATGTTCTATACGGGCGATAACAGCGAGTCCGCTTTCGCAAACGGCATCACCACGCTTGCCCAGCAGGGCGCCAAGGTGATCGACGACGATCTCGGCTATCCGGACGAGCCGTTCTTCCAGGACGGCCTCATCGCACAGGCCGTCGACCAGGTGGCGGCGCAGGGTGTCGCGTACTTCTCCTCGGCGGGCAACGACGGCAATACGCCCAGCCCGGGCAATTACGGCCCCTACGCCTACGACAATACGGCCCCGCAATTCGTGAGTAGCGCCGGACAGCAGCTGCTCAACTTCGATACGAGCGGCACCTCCACGGCCACCTCCCTGCCGATGAGCATTCCGGCGCTGCAGCCGGGTTGGTTCGTGTTCCTCGTTCTGCAGTGGGACCAGCCCTATGTCACCGGCGCCCCCGACAGCGGAGGCGCCAAGAATGCCCTCAACCTGTGCATCAGCAGCAGCGGCAGCGATCCAATCTACGACGACGACGGCAACGCGGTATCCACCGGCTGTGCCGGAGCGAATGGAATCGGCAACGATCCGGTGCTGATCCTCATCATCGCCAATCCGGCGAACGCCACGCAGAACACCCAGGCGGAGACCGTGAACGCGCAGGTGAGCCTGGTGAGCGGTGCCGTGCCCGGTCGCATCAAGCTGCTGCTCGCAGGCGATGGCATCCCGGTTGCCATCACGCAGTACGCCGCGGCCGCCCCCACCATTCAGGGGCACCCGGGCGCGAGCGGCGCGGCGGCCGTCGGCGCCGCCTTCTACTTTCAGACGCCCAAATGCGGCACCAGCCCCGCCATCCTCGAGTACTACTCCTCCCAGGGCGGCGATCCGATTCTCTTCGATTCCAGCGGCACGCGCCTCGCCACCCCGGTCACGCGCGACAAGCCCGACTTCGTCTCCCCCGATGGCGTCAACAACACCTTCCTCGGTCAGGCGCTGCCGAGTTCGAACCCTGCCGTGACGACAAGCACCGTCGCCTGCCAGACCAACGACAGCTATCCGAGCTTCTTTGGCACGTCCGCCGCTGCCCCGCACGCCGCCGCCACGGCCGCTCTCATGTTCCAGGCGCTCCCGAGCATCACCGCTGCGCAGATACTGCAGGCGATGCGCAGCACCACGGCGAACATGGGCTCGGTGAGCGGCTTCAACTTCACCAGCGGCAACGGCTTCATGCAGGCGGATGCGGCCCTCGCCCAGCCGGTGATGAGCCTGAGCCCGGCGAGCGTTACCGTGGGTAGCCAGGCGACGCTCAGCTGGACGGCCTACGGCGCCACCAGCTGTACGGCCTCGGGCGCCTGGAGTGGCAGCCAGGCGGCGCAGGGCAACCAGACGATCACGACCAGTACGGTCGGCACGCAGACGTACTCGCTCAGCTGCGACAGCCCGCTCGGCACGGGCAGCAATCAGGTGAGCCTCACCGTGAATGCTCAGAGCAGCAGCTCGAGCAGCTCGAGCAGCTCGAGTAGCTCGGCGCCGAGCAGCTCCGATCCCAAGGGCGGAGGCGGAGCGCTCGATGGCCTCTCGTTGCTTGCCCTCGCCATGCTCATCGGGCGGTACAGCGCCCGGCGCCGGAGGAACCGGCTTGGCCTCGCGACGTTGTATTGCCATGGCCAAGTCCAATGTCGCGGGGGCCGACAGCAAGCCGCCGACGCTGCCGATTCATGGTGCCTCGGCCCTACCGAGCGTCGAGGTGGACAGCTACAGCCTCGAGCTCGATGATGCCGACGGGTTCGTCGGCGACAAGGCGAACAAAGGCGCATTCCTCGAGATCCTCGAGCGCATCCGCAAGCCCTTGCGCGAGGCCGGGGAGGATCCCTTCGGCAATACGCGCAGCGAGCGCCTGAGCCGCAAGAAGCTCGGCGCGGTGCTCGCCAAGGGCGAGCCCGAGGCCGCCGCCGTGGTGCAAAGTGCCGTCGAGGAGTTCGCCCAGCAGTTTCAGTCGGTGATCCGGCGCTTCCTGCGCCTGAGGAGCTGGCGCGACACCGAATGCATCGTCGTCGGCGGTGGCTTCAGCGGCAGCCGGGTGGGCGAGCTCGCGATCGCGCGCGCCGGCATTCTTCTGAAGTCCGACGGCGTGGGCGTGGACCTGCAGCTCATTCACCACGATCCCGACGAGGCGGGCCTGGTCGGTGCCGTGCAGCTGCTGCCTCGCTGGATGGTCGAGGGCTACGACGGCATTCTCGCCGTCGATGTGGGAGGCACCAACATCCGTGCAGGGATCGTCGCGCTGCAGCTCGCCAAGGCGAAGGACCTGTCGAAGGCGGCCGTTCTGGACATGAAGCTGTGGTGCCACGATGCCGAGGAGTCACTCAAGCGCGATGAGGCGGTCGACTATCTGATCGGAATGCTCAAGGGCTTCGTGGAGGGCTCCCGCAAGCGCGGCTTGAAGCTCGCGCCAGTCATCGGCATCGGCTGTCCGGGCGTCATCAAACAGGACGGCTCGATCGAGCGCGGCGCGCAGAATCTGCCGGGAAACTGGCAGAGCCCGAAGTTCAATCTGCCGCACATCGTGCGCGAGCGGCTGCCGCGGATCGGTGAGCACGAGACCTTGGTCGTCATGCACAACGATGCCGTCGTGCAGGGGCTGAGCGAGCTGCCCTACGTCGCGGGGCGGGGCCACTGGGGGATCCTCACGATCGGCACGGGCCTCGGAAATGCACGCTTTTCGGCCCGTGAGCACCCCAAGGCCAAGGACTGATGCAGCGCTGGCGCGCCGGCCGCTGCGCGCAGCTACTCCCCGTCGTTCTTGCGCCTGCCGCGTCCGATGCGTCGCTCCGCCGGCGGACGGGCCATGCGCACGCCCCCGGTCTCGGAAGAGCGCCGTGGCCCTTCGCGCCGGTCTGCATAATGCTTGTAGATGCAGCTGCACTGCTCCTGCTGAGGGCAGCCCGGCAGTGGCAGGAGGGGCGCCTCCCCGGACAGAAAGCGCTTCTCACGCAGCGCAATGGCCTCGTTGCAGGCAGCACCCCGCGGCACGATGCTGACTGCGTGCCAGGGCTGGCTGCGAGGT
>DATJSR010000293.1:0-6658 GCA_035504015.1 Steroidobacteraceae bacterium | reverse complement strand
GGCCAAGCTACTCGCTCGTGGCCGGCACCCCAAGTCGGCATCTGCGAGCGTTCGACCGCGAGTTCGCCGATGCGCGTGTCGGAGGGTTCCTACTCCGCGCCAGCAGCTCGCGTACCCACCAGACGGGCGCGCTTCTTGCTGCACCGCCGACGACTCACGCGTGGCATTCGAGAAGGACCGAGTCGACATGCAACGAATCAGTGACAGTGGGACTCGCGCCGCCACCATCTACCGAGTGGCCCCCGCCGGGGTGAGCACATGGAATGTGTACGCCGATTCGGCCCGCGAGCCGATCGCCGCCTTCGATGACCGCAGCGCCGCGGTGCGCTACGCCCTGCGGCTGGCGCGCGGCAGGACCCAGCGCCCTGCGGCCAGCGCCCCGCCTGCGTTGCCAAGCGGCAGCGCTCGTCGCACCGGCGCACACACCCCTCTCGCCTGAGAGGGTTCGCGGGCGGCGCGCCCGCCGATCGCGCAGCCCACTGCAGGCGCTGCGCTTTGTCTGCCGTGCCCGGCCGGCCCTGCGAGTCGGCGCGCTCCTACACGCACTTACCGGATTGCCCACTGCGGAGACGCGGCGCGCTCCGACGCGCGCGGGGCCGGCGCGGTCTGAAGCTTGCGGGTAGCGAGGCGCCGATAGGCCGAGCCCAGGCGCAAGTCGCACGGAGGTAAACAAAGATGCGTGTTCGTTACGTCGTTGCATTGACGGCCGCTGCCGTCGCAGCCGGGTGCGCGAGCGCACCCCCGCGGGCGACCACCGATGAGGTGGCGCGCGCGCAGGCGCTGGTTGGAGAGGCCGAGCAAAGCGGAGCCCAGCAGTATGCCGCCGCGGACCTGCAGGAGGCGCGTGACAAGCTGCAGGAGGCGACCGCGCTCGAGGAGAAGCAGCCGATTCAGGCGGAGCACCTGGCGCGCGAGTCGGCGGTCGATGCACAGCTCGCCGCCGCGCGTGCCTCCGATGGCAAAGCGCAGCGCGCCGTCCAGGACGTGAATGCCAGCCTGAACACGCTGCGCAACGAGGAGCTGCACCATGAGCAGACCCAGCCGCCGGTGACGGATCAGACCCCGCCACCGCTGCCCCCGGGACCGCCGGTGCCGCCTCCTAACGCCAGCCAACCGCAGTGACGAGGAGCCGACATGAAAACCAAACACTTGATGGTCGTCGCGGTCGCGGCACTGAGCGTCGCGGCCTGCGCCTCCGCCCCGCAGCGCAATGACCAGCTGGAGCAGGCGCGAGCCGAGGTCCAAAGCCTGGCACAGGATCCCGATGCCGGGCGTGCAGCTCCGATGCAGCTGCAGGCCGCGCAGAGTGATCTGCAGCAGGCCGATGCCGCGTTCGCCAATCGTGCCCCACCGGCCGAAGTCGACTATTTCTCCTTCCTCGCGATGCGCGAGGCGGAGACGGGCAAGGCGCATACCGATGAGGCCCGCGCACGCGAGCAGCTGGCGCAGGCCAATCAGGAGCGTGATCGCATCCTGCTACAGGCGCGCAGCGAGGAGGCGCAGCGGGCGCGGCTCGCGGCCATGAACGAGCAGCAGCGCGCTGCCTACGCCGAGCAACAGGCCCAGCAGGCGCAGCAGCAGGCCCAGCAGGCGCAACAGCAGGCCGCGAGCATGCAGCAGCAACTGCAGCAGGAGAAGGACCAGCTCGCGGCGCTGCAGACCCAGCAGACGCGCCGCGGCCTCGAGCTGACCCTGAGCAGCGACCTGCTGTTCGATACCGGCTCGGCGACGCTCAAGCCGGGCGCCGAGCTGCAGCTCAATCGCCTCGCGGACTTCATGCGCAAGGATCCTAAGACGCGCATCATCATCGAGGGCTATACGGACAGCCGCGGCTCGGAGGAGTACAACGAAGTGCTCTCGCAGCAGCGCGCCCAGTCCGTGGCCGCCGCCCTGGAGTCGCAGGGGGTGGATGCCGACCGCATCAAGACGGTGGGACGTGGCAAGAACTTCCCCGTGGCGAGCAACGATACCCAGGCGGGGCGTCAGCAGAACCGTCGCGTGGACATCATCTTCTCCGATATGTCCGGACAGTTCGCCGAAGAAGCCGACCAGGGGCCGGCGCTGCGTTAGTGAGGGGGGCGCACCGCGTCCTTGGATGGGGCGCGGTGCGCGATGGGCCCTGGGGAGCATCGGGCGCCCCTGCGGATCGGACGATCGGCAGGGGCGTTCATGCGTGTGTGGGCCTCGGGCGTGTGAGCAAGGAGTTGCACCATGGCGAATTCGGACGATCGATGGTTGCGCGATGAGTACGAGCGCGAGCGCGAGGACGAGCTCTTCGTCAGCGGGCCGGGACCGCGCTACTTCTGGACTGGTGACTATCGCACGGGCGGGGCCAACGCCACCGGCGGCTACGGTCTCGGACCCTACCGGCGGCGGGGCGGTTACGGCAGCTTCGATGCCGCCGGAGGCTACGGCGGCACGGAGCTCTACGGCAGCCTCGGATACGGCGCGGACCTGGCGGCTTATGAGGAGCGCGCCCGGGTCTTCGGAGCCGGGATGATGGATTCGATGCCCGAGCCCGCGCCGCGCGGCTCGAGGGGACCGAAGGGCTATCGCCGCTCCGATGAGCGCATCCTCGAGGACATTTGCGAAGCGATCATGGACGCGCACCGGATCGATGCGAGCGAGGTGAGCGTGATCGTGCAGGACGGTCACGTCGAGCTCACGGGCGCGGTGCCGGAGCGGCGCATGAAGCATGCGATCGAGGATCTCGCGGCCGCCTGCCCCGGGGTGCAGGAGGTCGACAACCGGCTGCGGGTAGGCAACGGCCCGAGCGACGGCGGCCACACACCGCCAGCGACCGAGCCTCAGTCGCGCCCGCTTTGAGGGAGCGCGCCGAGGCAGCGCGCCGCGCCGCGCGCAGCTGCCGCGTGCTCAGGCGCAGCGGCGCGCTCAGGCGCAGCGGCGCGCTCAGGCGCGGCGGAAATCCACCGCGGGCAACTGCATCGAGCGGCGGTACTTGGTGACCGTGCGGCGCGCGACCTTGACGCCGCGGTCGGCAAGCAGCTCCGTCAGCTGCACATCCGAAAGAGGATTGTTGCGATCCTCCGCCGCGATGAACTCGCGCAGCAGCGCGCGGATGGCCGTGGCCGAGCACGAACCACCGCTCGTAGTGGCGAGCTGGCGCGAGAAGAACCGTTTGAAGGCGACCACGCCACGCGGAGTGGCCATATATTTGTGGCTGGTCGCTCGCGAGACGGTCGACTCGTGCAGTCCGAGCTCGTCGGCGATCTCCCGCAGCGTGAGCGGTCGCATGGCGAGATCGCCGTACTCGAAGAAATTTCGTTGCCGGGTGACCACCGCCTCGGCCACGCGCTGAATGGTCAGAAAGCGCTGCTCGAGGTTGCGCACCAGCCAGCGCGCCTCCTGCAGGTGCTGGGAGAGCAGTGCCGTCTCGCCCTCGCGCACCTGGCGAAATTGCTCGGCATACTGCTGATTGACCCGGATGCGCGGGTAGATCGCCGAGTTGATCGTGACGACCCAGCGCTTCTTCTCCTTACGCACGATCACATCGGGGACGATCGCCCGCGGCTCGAAGGAGCCGACCTTGGAGCCGGGCCGTGGGTCGAGGCTGCGGATCAAATCGAGGGCCACGCGCAGTTCCGCCTCGCTGCAAGCGAGATCCTCCTGCAGTCGCTCGTGATCGCGCGATGCCATGAGCTCGAGCTTGTCCGGTGTGATCTGCAGGGCGAGCGAGCGTCCGGGCGTGTCGCGCTCGAGCGCCATGAGCTGCAGGCTCAGGCACTCGCCGAGGTCGCGCGCCGCGATGCCACTCGGCTCGAGCGTCTGCACGATACGCAGTGCGGTCTCGAGCTCCCCGGGGGCGACATCCGCCGCGAGGGCAGCGAGCTCCGCGAGCGGCTGTCGCAGGAAGCCGTCATCATCGAGCGCATCGACGATCAGATTCGCGAGCGCATAGTCGCGCTCGGTAAGTCCGAGCAGTAACAATTGCTCGCGCAGTGAATCGCGCAGCGTCGAGGGGGAGGCGGTCCATTCGGTCCAATCCGGCGCATCATCGCCGGACGAGCCGCTGCTGATGCCGCTCGCCGAGAAGTCGAGATCCTCGCCGGTCGTGTCCTCCGCGGCCTCCTCGCCCTGGGTGCCTGCGTCTGCAACTTCCTGGACTTCCTCGAGGAATGGGTTCTGAGCGATCGCCTGGTGCAGTTCTTGCACACACTCCAGCGCGGAGAGCTGCAGCAACTTCACCGACTGTTGCAGCCGCGGGGTCAGGGTGAGCTGCTGCTTCAGGCGCAGTCCCAATACAGCGTTGGTCATTCGCAAGATTTCCTATGCAGCGCGTCTACCATGACTTAAAGCAACAGCTATGCCAAATGCGGCGCCCACGCTTCTGTGCCCCATTTAAATGCCCCGGCGAGCTCTCGCAGCACCACCGAGCGTCGCAGGAAAACTTGCAATTACGTGTAACTACGCCAGTGGTGGCTTTGCGACGTGAGCGACATGGCATCAATTCCCGACGAAGCTCCCGGTTCCCGTAGCAGCCCCGGCCCCGCCCCCGAAGCTGCCACCGCGCGCCGGGCGCGAGCGCAGCGCGCCCCGAGCCGCCACGCCGAGCCGCTCGATGCGCAGGAGCAGAGCGAGCTGGAACAGGCGCTCGGGCGCGCCGAGCGGTGCGAGCTCGCCTTGCAGGCCGCGGGGGTGGCCGTCTTCGAGTGGCGCGCCGACAGCGGTGAGCTGATGGGCGCGCAGGAACTGCTGGAAGTGCTCGGCGGAGGAGCGGGGGCGGCGGAGATGCGTCTCGAGGACTTCCTCGAGCGGGTGCATCCGCAGGATCGGCAGGCTCTGGAGGCTGCGCTGCGGGCGGCCATCGAGCAGCGCGCGCGCATCGATCGTGAGTTCCGCCTGGCGCTGAACTACGATGCCGTGCGCTGGCTGCGGCTGCGCGCCCAGGTTCCCGAGCGCGACGCCGAGCCGCAGCGCCTGCTCGGAGTCTGCGAAGACATCACTGAATCGAAGTGGACCCAGGCCGAGCAGGCCGCGGTCACGCGCAGCGAGCAGGAGCGGCGCACGGCTGCCGAGCAGCGCAGCAGCGCGCAGGGCGAAGTACTCTCGATGTTCTCGCACGAGCTGCGCTCGCCGCTCAATGCGATCCTCGGCTGGAATCGCATTCTCGCCGTGAAGCGCGCCGAGGATGCCGAAGTGGCGGCCATCACCACGCGCATCGAGCGCGGCGCGCGTACGCAGCTGCAAATGCTCAACGATCTGCTCGATTTCAGCCGCCTCAATGCGGGCACGCTCGAGCTCGCGAGCCGTCCGGTGCGACTCGCGCGCTCGATCGGGGCGGCCCTCGCCGCTGCCCGAGCGGGGGCCGCGGCCAAAGGCGTCGAGCTCGCGAGCGAGCTAGCCGATCCCAGCCCCGAGGTGTGGGGCGATCCTGAGCGGCTGCAGCAACTCAGCTCGCAGCTGCTCGCGAACGCCATCCGCTTCACGCCAGCGGGCGGGCGGGTGCTGGTGCGCGTGTACGCAAGCGATGCGCAGGTGGTGCTGGAGGTCATCGACAGCGGTGCAGGGATCGCGCCTGAGCAGCTCGCGGGGCTTTTCGCCGGCCCCCGTGCACGCCCGGCCGGGGCCGGCGTGGGCGGGGGCCTCGGCATCGGGCTGGCGATGGTGCGCGAGATTGCGACCCTGCACGCGGGTGCGGTGGAGGCCCACAGCGAGGGTCTCGGGCACGGCTCGCGCTTCAGCGTACGGCTGCCGCTGCTGCGCGAGCCGCGCGCGCACGGGGCACCTCAGGCAGGTGTCGCACGCCTGACGGGACTCTCGATCCTCGTCGTCGATGACGAGGCCGATGCGCGTGCGGTGGTCGCCGAATCGTTACGCCTCGAGGGCGCTCAGGTCGCCGTGAGCGACTCGGCGGCGGGCGCACTCGAGGCGCTGCAGGCACCGGGCGCCCGCTTCGATGCGATGATCACCGATATCGGAATGCCCGTGGAGGATGGCTACTCGCTGTTGCGCAAGGTGCGCCGCTCACGCCGCGGGCGCGAGCTGCTCGCCATCGCGCTCACGGGTTATGCGCGACCGATCGACCGCGACTGTGCGCTGCAGGCGGGCTTCGACGTGCACGTGCCCAAACCCGTCGACTTTGCGGAGTTCGTGCCGCTGGTGGCCGCCCTCGCGCGTGCGGCGCGCAGGGACTGACGAGCTTAGATCCCGGATTGCCAACTGCTGGGCATACCGGCCGCCCCGATGGCTCCCTCGATAGTGAGGCAGGCATCACGCGCCTCGGGCTGCGCCCGCAGGCTGCGCGCGATGGAGTTGAGGAACGTGCACATGATTGCGAGGTTCGGGTGGCGCGCGTGCAGCTCCGCCTCGACGCGGTCGATGAGGTCCACCACGTCCTGCTGATCGCAGCTCGGGAAGGTCATTCTGAGCACCGCCTCTTGTACGGCGGTGAGTGCCTGATGGATGGTGGCGAGCTGCTCGCTTTCCATGCCACTCGACTTGTACTCGTCGCGCCCGCGGAGTGCAACCGCGGGCAGCCGGCAAAGCGCGCGCCGCAGCCTGCGCGATGAAAGCCATGGGCAAAAAAAGAGCGGGCTGGTCGCACCACAGCCCGCCAAACGGGGGGTCTTCGGTTACAGGTGCCCGAGTGAGCCGGGCACCTCGAAACTGGTGAACGTCCAAGCCGTCGCGACGGGCG
>DATJSR010000292.1:0-8408 GCA_035504015.1 Steroidobacteraceae bacterium | reverse complement strand
GCGCGAGCCCGGGCCCTGTACCCGCAGCAACAGCGTCATCGCTGCCGCGCAGCCTGCCCGAGCTGCTGTGGGAGCGGGTGCGACTCACGCCGCAGGCGCAGGCCTACCGGCAGTTCGATCGCACCCGCCGTGAGTGGCAGGGTTTCACCTGGGCACAGATTGCCGCACGAGTCGTCGCGTGGCGCCGCGCGCTGCAGGCCGAGGGGTTCGCGCCCGGCGCAAGAGTCGGCCTGCTCGTGCCGAACGGCGTCGATCATGTGTGCATGGATCAGGCGGCACTGGCGCTGGGTCTGGTTCCGGTGCCGCTGCATGTGATCGACAACCCCGAGAGCCTTGCCTTTGTGCTCGCAGACAGCGGTGCCTCGTTGCTGCTCGTGGACAGCGCGGAGCGCTGGCGACCCCTCGCGCCGCTCGTGCGTGAGCTGCCCGAGCTGCGCCGGGTGGTGGCGCTGAGCGGTGTGTCTGCGCCCGAGGGTGTGCTGCGATCCCTTGCAGACTGGCTCACCGGGGGTATGGAGGTGGCTGCGGCACCGCTTGCGGCACCCCCACCGGAGATGCTGGCGGCGATCGTATACACCTCGGGGACGACGGGCCGACCCAAGGGCGTGATGCTCTCGCATCGCAACGTTCTCGCCGACGTGGGCGGCGTTCTCCAGGCGATACCGGTTCTGCCAGAGGACGTGTTCCTGTCCTTTCTGCCCCTATCCCATACGCTCGAGCGCACCGCCGGCTATTACCTGCCGATGGCAGCGGGTGCGAGTGTCGCCTTCGCGCGCTCCGTACCTCAGTTGATGGAGGACCTGGCGAGCGTGCGTCCGAGCGTGCTCGTGTCGGTGCCGCGCATCTACGAGCGCGCGCACCTGGCGCTGCGCGAGCTGGCACAGCGCCATCGCCTGCAGGGTAAGCTGCTCGCAATCACCGAGCGCATCGGTTGGCAGCGCTTCGAGCATGCCCGCGGCGCGGCGCCGGCCCCATCGTTCCTCGAGCGATTGCTCTGGCCGGTGCTCGAGCGCCGTGTGGCCGCCAAGGTGCGGGCGCGCTTCGGCGGTCGACTGCGAGCGGCGGTCACCGGCGGTGCGGCGATTCCGATGCCGGTCGTGCGCAGCCTGCTCGGCCTGGGTGTGCCATTGCTGCAGGGCTATGGATTGACGGAGAGCGCGCCGGTCATTGCCTGCAATACACCCGAGGACAACGACCCGGCCTCCGTCGGGCGTCCGCTGCCCGGCATCGAGGTCCGCATCGGCGCGCAGGAGGAGCTCCTGGTGCGCGGCCCCAACGTGATGGTGGGCTACTGGCAACGCCCCGAGGAGACCGCCCGCGTGCTCGAGCCCGATGGCTGGCTGCACACCGGGGATCAGGTGGAGCTGGTCGGCGGGCGTCTCTACATCAAGGGTCGCATCAAGGATATCCTGGTCACCTCCACGGGCGAGAAGATCGCACCGGTCGACTTGGAGGCGGCGATCACGGGCGATCCACTCTTCGAGCAGGCACTCGTGGTCGGCGAGGGGCGCCCGTACGTGGCGGTGCTCGCTGTCGTGAATCGTGAGCAGTGGCAGCGCGAGGCCGCAACGCTGGGGCTCGACGCCGCCGATCCCAAGAGTCTCGAGCAGGAAGCTGTGCAGCGGCTCGCACTCGAGCGCATCGCGGCGGCGGCCCGCAGCTTTCCGATCTATGCCCGCCCGCGGGCCGTGGCACTGTCAGCCGAGCCCTGGACGGTCGCCGCAGGGCTCATCACCCCGACCCTCAAACCCAAGCGTGCCGCCATCGAGCGGCGCTTCGCCGAGGTGATTGCGCAGCTGTACCGCGGTCATAGCTGAACCGCGGTCATAGCTGAAAGCTGCCGCGTGCGGCCCGATCAGTCGCCGTGGCTCGCCCGAGTCTGTGCATCCGGGCCGTTCCACCAGCCTCCGCCGAGTGCCACGTACAGCGCAACCGTATCCTGATAGCGTGCCGCCGCCGCCTGCACATCGGCGATGAGCGCCTGGTGGTACTGCACGTCGGCATTGAGTACGTCCAGGTAGGTGTCGAGGCCCGCCTCGTAGTTCGTCTGCACCAGGTGCAGAGCCTGCCCGGCGGTGCTCAGTGCCTCATCCTCGGCGGCAAGCGCAGCCGCATCGTGCGCGAGCGCTCGCAGCGTATCGGCCACCTGCCCGAAGGCGCCGAGCACGGTCTGACGATACAGCGCCATCGTCTGGGCGAACGTGTCGATGGCCTCCCGGCGCCGATAGTAGAGCGTGCCGCCTTGGAACAGCGGTGCGCTGAGATCAGCGCCGAAGGTCCACTCCCGCCCGTTCACGGCGAAGAGCTGGCTGCTGCGCACGCTGTTCGCCGAGTAGCCGCCGCTCAGGGCGAGGCTCGGCAGCATGGCCGCCGTTGCCACCCCGATGTCGGCGCTCGCCGCATGAGCACTTGCCTCGGCGAGCAGAATGTCGGGGCGCTGCCGCACCAGATCGGACGGCAGGCTCACCGGCAGGTCCCGCGGCAGCCTCAGATCGCGAAAGCCGATCGCCGGCGGGCTCCACTGCGCGGGGGTATGGCCCACGAGCGTTGCGAGCAGGTCCTCGCTCTGATTGAGCTTTTGCTCGAGCTGCGGGACCGTGGCCTCGTAGGAGGCGAGCTGGCTTTGCAGGCTGAGCACGTTGGAGTAGGGCGCCGTGCCGGCCTCGTATTGAATCTGCGCAAGCTGCACCTGCTGGCGCTGCAGCTCGATCAGCTGCTGCGTGGCCTGGATCTCGTCGCGGTAGGCGGCCTCCGCCACCGCGGTGTTGACGATGTTGGCGATGAGTGTCAGGTAGGTCGCGTCCTCGGTGGCGTGCTGCACGTCCACCTGGGAGGCGAGCGCCTCGAGCGAGCGGCGCTCGCCACCGAAGACATCGAGCACATAGCTCACCGAGGCCGAGAGCGTGAAGAGGTTGAAGATGCTGCCGGGTGAGCTCTGGCCGAGCGCGAGTGGCGAGTAGCGCTGGCGGGTGGCATGCGCATCCGCCGAGGCCTGCGGCCAGAAGATACCGTAGCCGCTGCGCAGCGCATCCTGGCTCGCGCGCAGGCTTGCCTGCGCCGCCTGTAGCCCCGGATTGCGTGCGAGCGCCTCGGAGACGAGGGCATCGAGCTGCGGTGATTGAAAAAGCTTCCACCAGTCGCTCGGCACCTGCGCGCCTGGCTCGAAGCGCTGCGCGACACCGGCCGCGCTCGAGGTGGCCGTGGGGTCGCCGCCGTAAACGTAATGCGAGTCGCTCGGCGCAGTCGGGCGGTGAAAGTTCGGCCCCACCGCGCAGCTCGCAAGCCCCGCGCACAAGAGCGTGAGCAACGCCGCGGCGAGCTCAGTTCGAGCGCACATAGACATCCACCAGCTGACCCGGATACAGGTGCAGCTTCTTCGGGTTGTCGAAACGGAAGATCACCGGAAGCACCCGCACGTCGACCAGCTCCTGGCGCTGATCCGAGAGCTCGATCTTGGGGGTGATGTAGGGCTGGATGCGCACGAACTGCAGCGCTACGTGATCCGTGGTGCCGCGGACGTACAGCTCCGCCTTCATCTTCGACGGATCGGGCAGCTCGTGAACCAGGATCTCATCGACATAGGCGCGCACCTCGAGATGGCTTTGGGGGTGCCCCATGACGATGAGCGGATCGAAGCCCTGCGTGTAGGAATCGTAGGCCCCCTGGGTGGAGACATAGCTGCCGACGCTTGCCTGCACCGCCATCACCACGCCGTCGCAAGGGGCGCGGATCGTGTATTTCGACAGCAGGGCGGCCGAGGAAAGGTAGGACTTCCACAGTGCGGTATAGGTGCGCTCCTGGTTGTGGATGTCGTAGCTCCAGGCACCGGCCTTGGTGAGCGCCCACTGCTTCTCGACCACCTCGAGGTTGGTGGCGGCGATGCGCTCGGCGTTCAGCGCATTGTCGAGATCGTTCTTGCTGACCGACTTGGGGTCCATCTCGTAGGAATGCCGCTCCTTCTCCAGCTGATCGCGGGCGTTTTTCAGGGTCGCCTTGGCGTTATCCACCTGAGCCGCATTCACTGCGAGGGTCTCCGGGCGCGGCTCGGCCTTGAGCTCGCGCAGCAGCGTCTCGGCTGCCTCCGCCTGAGCGCGCAGCTGCTCGGCGGTGGCGCGCTGCACGGAATCATCGACCGCGAGGAGCACATCGCCCTTGTGCACGCTCTGGCCCTCGCTCACCAGCACCTGCGTGACCGGACCCGGCACCTCGGGATAGATGTTGATGTTCTCGCCCTGCGCCTGATCGCTCTCGACCATGCCCTCGGAGTAGATCCCG
The DNA here is from genome assembly GCA_035504015.1 of Steroidobacteraceae bacterium. Classification (GTDB taxonomy): domain Bacteria; phylum Pseudomonadota; class Gammaproteobacteria; order Steroidobacterales; family Steroidobacteraceae; genus JASHUC01. The sequence continues at coordinate 4,133 of DATJSR010000292.1, read as the reverse complement.
TGCGCGTAGGGATTCGCGGTCGGCGCGAACACCGGCGGCTGGGGTTTGGGTTGCTGGCTGAAGATGTAGGCGCTGACCAGGGCGAGGAGCAGCCCCAGGCCTGACACCACGAACACGACTTTATTGCGCATCCAACTCACTCCGTTGCACACCCTCCGTCACGCGCCCGTCTTCCATCTTGATGATGCGGTCGCTGAACTCGTAGATGCGGCTGTCGTGGGTGATGATGACGATACAGCGCTTGTCCGAGAGCAGCTGCTCGCGCACGAAGCCCACGATGTTGCGTCCGGTATCGCCATCGAGCGAGGCCGTGGGCTCATCGAAGATCATGATGTCGGGGCGGCTGATGATCGCACGGGCGATGGCCACGCGCTGCTGCTCCCCCCCGCTCAGCTTCACGGGCGGCAGCGCGGCGCGATTCTTGAGGCCGACGATCTCGAGATCCCGCTCGGCCTCGACCAGGGCATCCTCCCAGTCGTGGTTCTGCAGGATGAGCGGGATGGCCACGTTCTCGGCGGTCGTGAGCCGCGGAAAGAGGTGATAGTCCTGGAACACGAAGCCGATCCTGTGCAGCCGAAAATCGGCAAGCTGGTCGGCCGTCAGGCCCCAGATGTCGGTGCCTTCGACCTTCACGGTGCCGGAGTTCGGGCGCAGGATGCCGGAGATCATGCTGAGCATGGTCGTCTTGCCGCTGCCCGAGGGGCCCACCACGTAGAGCATCTCGCCGAAATTGGCATCGAAGCTCACGTCCTTGACGGCGTGCGTGCGAGCTTCGCCCTCGCCGAACCACTTGTTGATACCGCGCACCTCGATGGCGATGTTGGCCATGCTCAGCCCCGGAAGATGTCAAAGGGCTCGATGCGCAGCACCCGGCGCACACCGAAGTAGCTCGAGACCCCGGCGATCAGCACCACCATGACGAAGGCGAGCGCCATGTTCGTCGGGGTGATGATGGCGGCGTAATCGGGCAGATGCGCGCGCGCCGCCCAGATGATGGCGGCACACAGACCGACCCCGATGCCGTAGCCGGTGAGTGCGACGAAGGTCGCCTGGAAGAGGATCATGTCCACCAGCTCGCGCGACTTGCAGCCGATCGCCTTCAGGGCACCGAAGCGATCGAGGTTCTCGAGCACGAAGGTGTAGAACGTCTGCCCGGAGATGGACAGTCCGATGATGACGCTGAAGAGCGTCATCAGCAGCATGTTGGTGCCGATGCCGGTCTGGTACATGTAGAAGTTGGAGATCTTCGCCATGAACTCATCCTTGGTGAGCGCCAGGTAGCCTGCGGCGCCGACGCGCTCCTTGATGTGCTTCACATCCGCCGGCGTCTTCGGCTCGACCAGCAGATAGGAGATCGTGAAGCGCGTGTTGGGGATGTACTGCAGTGCGCGGTAATAAGTGGTGTAGAGCGTCGGCACGCCGAAGAGCCCGCTGGAGGCGACACGTGCGATGCCGACGATCTTGCCGCGATGGTCGTTGAGCTCGAACTCGGTGCCGACCTTGGGGCTCTCGAGCTTGTTGAACTCGGAGTCCTTGATGGCGATGAAGGCGTTCTCGGCGAAGATGTCCTGGATGTTGCCCTCGATCATCTGCGGGCTGCCGACCAGGGTGGTATCGTCGAGCCCGACGATGTTGGCGGCCTGGTAGGTGCCATCGCGCAGCTTCAGCAGCGCACTGCCGGAGTAGATCGGCACCGCGTACTTCACCCCGGGGAGGCTGCGCACCTCATCGAGCACGTAGTTGGGCATCGGGATGGTGTTCGCCACCGTCTGCACCGCCGGATCCATTACCCAGATGCTGCTGCCGACGTTGATGACACTGGCGGAGGCGCGCTGCAGGATGCCGGCGAAGAGCGATGCCATCTCGATCATGAGCAGCACGGCGAAGCTGATGCCGACGAGCAGCGCGGCGAACTTGGCCCGATCGTTCACCAGCAGCTTGTAGGCGATCCGGAAGGTGCCGGGTATGGGGAATGGCAGCGGCATACGCGGGCCAGATGGTGCGGCCGCGCGCCGCAGCGCGATATCAGAGGTTGTGCGTAAGCCGGTGCGGACAAGCCGCGCGGGGAGGCGCCTCAGCTCGAAGGTGCGTCCGACTGCGGCTGCTGCTCGCCCTCGAGATCCATCACCATGCGCACCAGCTGGGCGAGCGATGCGGCGCCGCTCTTCTCCATCACCCGCGCGCGGTGAATCTCGACCGTACGCTGGCTCACGCCGAGCTCGTGCGCCATGATCTTGTTGGGCTTGCCCTGCGTCATGAGCGTGAGCACTTCACGCTCGCGGGGCGTGAGGCTGGCGAAGCGCTCGCGGATGCGCTCGTGCTCGCGCAGCGCGGAGCGGTTCTTCGCATCCTTGGCGAGCGCCTTCTGGATACGGTCGATCAGATCCTGGTCGCGGAAGGGTTTCTGCAGGAAGTCGAACGCCCCCGCCTGCATCGCCTCGACCGCCATCGGGATGTCTCCGTGGCCGGTGATGAAGATGACCGGGATCACGGCGCCACGAACGTTGAGCTGCTGCTGCAGCTCGAGGCCGCTCATCGCGGGCATGCGCACATCGAGCACCAGGCAGCCCGGCTGGTTCGGCCGGTAGCCGTGCAGGAACTCGGTCGCCGAGCCGTAGCTCTGCGTCGGCAGACCCACGGACTTCAGCAGAAAGCGCAGCGAGTTGCGCACGGCCTCGTCGTCGTCGACGACGAATACGGTCGGGACGGGCTCTTTCATGAGGCAAGTCCGTTGGGGTTGGTGGCAGCCGACTCGATGGGCAGGCGAACGAAGAAGCAGGCACCGCGGGGCGTGTTCGGACGGTAGCCGAGTCGGCCTCCGTGCGCACGCGCAATGGTGTTGCTGATCGGCAGGCCGAGGCCCGTGCCGCTGTCCTTGGTGGAGAAGAACGGATCGAACATGCGCGCGGCGACCGCGGCGCTGATGCCGGCGCCGTTGTCGCACACGGCGATCTCGATCTCGGCGGACTGCACCACGCGGGTGTAGATCGCAAGCTCGCGCCCGGCTGCATCGCCGGCGCCGTCCAGGGCCTCGAGGCCGTTGCGCACCAGGTTGAGGACCACGTGCTGTATCTGCACGCGATCGAGGGCGAGCGAGGGCAGTCCCTGCGCGAGCTGCAGGCTGAGCCGCACGCCGTGCGCCCGCGCATCGCTTTGCATGAGTGGCAGAATCTCGGTGATCACGGCGTTCACATCGGCGGGCGCGCACTCCACGCTCTGGCTGCGCGCAAGACTGCGTAGACGGCGGATGATATCCCCGGCGCGCACTGCCTGCGCAGCAATCTCGCGCAGCGCCTGGCGCAGGTCCTCGGGGCTCGCGTCAGAGCGCGCGAGCAGCCGCTCGCACGCCTGCGCATAGTTGGCGATGGCGGTGAGCGGCTGGTTGAGCTCGTGGGCGACGCCCGCGGCCATCTCACCGATCGTGGCGAGGCGGGAGACGTGCAGCATGCGCTGATGCAGGCTACCCGCACCGTCGCTCTCCGGGGTCGGGCCGGCGGCATCGACGGCAGCAGCGGTGGGGGGTTCGTACGGGCTCATCTGATGCGGGCTCCGAAGATCGTTAAGTCGGCAGTATCCGCGCTTCGTGCCCCGAATGCCCTAAGTACTTCTGCGTGCCGGAGCGCGCCCGCCTGTCAGCATGTTCGGCGCCGCGGGCACATACGCGCAAGTACCTAGCCCCCTGCGTCGACTGCGGACGGTCGCGAACCGCCGGTCACGTCAAGCTGCATCACGGAGTTCGGACGGCGCGGGTGAGGTGCCCCGCGGGAGGCGATGCAGGTGAATACGCAGAGGGTGGTCAAGCAGGGCAGACAGGCGATCCCGGGCACGCCCATCTTTGATGGCGAGCTTGCCCAGAAGGGCTACGCCCTCAACAAGATGTGCTACTCCTTCAACAGTGCCGCCAATCGCGCCGCCTTCGTGGCCGATGAGGAGGGCTACATGAGACGCTTCGGACTGAGCGCTGCGCAGTGCGCTGCCGTGCGCCGCCGCGACGTGCTCGCGATGCTCGAGAGCGGCGGCAACATCTACTACCTCGCCAAGCTCGCCGGCATCTTCGGGCTCGGTGTGCAGGAGATCGGCGCCCTGCAGACCGGCATGACGCTCGAGGCCTTCAAAGCCAAGCTCACCGCCGC
>DATJSR010000291.1:0-10149 GCA_035504015.1 Steroidobacteraceae bacterium | reverse complement strand
GCTGCCCAAGGGCACGAGCGCCCAGGTCAAGATCGCCGCCGAGCTCGGACCGCTGTTCCACATCGGGCGCATCGACATCGAAGGTGAGCTGCCGGAGAGCGCCCGAGCGGTCCTCGGCCTGAAGACCGGACAGCCTGCCGTTGCGCAGGAGGTGCTCAACGCCGGCAACCGCATGCTGCAGAGCCTGGAGGACCAGGGCTACGCCTTCGCGAAGGTGCCGCCTCCGGTAGCCAACCTCGATCCGCGAGAGCACGTGCTCAACATCGTGTTCAGCGTCGACACCGGCGCCCTCGTGAATATCGGAGAGATCCGCTTCGTGGGATTGAAGCGCGTGAAGGAGAGGTTCCTGCGCCGTCGTCTGCTGCTGCACTCGGGCGAACGCTACAGTGCCGCGAAGGTCGAGAAGGCGCGGCACGATCTGCTGAACCTGGGATTGTTCACCTCGATCAGCGTGCGGCTCGGCGAGCAGCCGGATGCCCAGGGCCGCGTGCCGGTGACCTTCGACATGCGCGAGCGCGCGCGGCACACCGTCAGCGTGAACGCCGCCTATTCCACCGACCTGGGCACCAGCGGGGGTGTCACCTGGACCGATCGCAACGTCTTCGGCGAGGGTCAGCAGCTCGCCCTGTCGGCCACCATGACGAACCTCGGCGGCGGCAGCGCCACCACGGGCCTTGGCTACGATACCAGCGCCAAGTACAGCATCCCGGACTTCTGGCATCGCGACCAGACGCTGCTGTTCACAGTCGAAGCGCTGAGGCAGGACCTGCTTGCGTATACCCAGATCGCACAGTCGGCGGGCGTCAGTCTGAGCCGCAAGCTCTCGACGGTGTGGAGCGTGTCGGTCGGCGCGACCGACGAGCGCGAGACCATCGAGCAGGAGGGTGCGAGCGCTATCGACTTCGACCTCATCGAGCTGCCTCTGCGCCTGAAGTATGACTCGACCGACCTCGTCAACCCGCTGGATGATCCGCTGCACGGGATGCGGGCGGCGCTCGGCCTGACGCCGGCAGAGTCGCTGGGCCCGCACGATGTCGACTTCGTCATCGTGTCGGCGAGCCTTGCGCATTATGTCGACTTGCACCCCTTGATCGGCAGCGACCCCGGCCGCAGCGTCCTGGCGATGCGCGTCATCGGCGGGGTCATTCAAGGCTCGAGCGAGAGGCCCCAGCAGGTCTTTGACACCGGTTGCGGCGTACCACCAAACGACTCTCAGAACGGCGCACTCGGAGAGTTCGAGAGCGAGCCGGACCTGCCGCCCGATCAACGCTTTTACGCGGGTGGCAGCGGTACGATCCGTGGCTATGGGTATCAGGCCGTCGGACCAAGCTTCATCTGCGCGCCGCCGGCCAGCCTCAGCCAGGGCAATCAGTACCCCATCGGCGGCCTGAGCATGGAAGCCATCAATCTCGAGTACCGGCAGCGCATCGGCACCAATTTCGGCATGGCGGCGTTCGTCGATGGAGGCAGCGTGAGCGAGACCACGAATCCGTTCTCCAGATCCTGCGCCAACGTGAGAGGCGAGGTCGTGAACGGCAATTACGTGCCCGGCGTCAGCAACTGCGGCGAGTCGGGCCAATTCCGGGTGGGCGTAGGTGCTGGCCCGCGCTACTACACCCCCATCGGCCCGATCCGCATCGATATCGCGGTGCCGATCAATCGGCGCCCAGGCATCGACTCACGCTTCCAGGTCTATATCGGCATCGGGCAGGCCTTCTGATGGTGCGCGCGCTGCGCATGGTGGGCTGGACGCTGGGAGGGCTCGTGCTCCTTGCGCTGCTGCTCATCGGAGCCGTGCTCGTGGCGGGCAACCTCGATGCGGGTCGCCGCGCCATCGAGTACTGGACAGCGCGCCTCTCCGGTGGCCACGTGGTGCTGCAGGGACTCGGCGGGGCCTTTCCGACCTACGTGGAGCTCGGCGAGCTGCGCCTTGCGGATGAGCGCGGCGTGTGGCTCACGGCACGGCAGATCGCCGTGCAGTGGCATCCGCTCCAGATGCTCCACTGGCACGTGCAGGCCGAGCGCGTCGAGGCCGGTCTCATCGACTTCGAGCGCCTGCCCGTGTCGCATCCGACTTCGCATCATCACGGCCCGAGCGTGCCCCACATCGACATCGGCCATGCGTCGATTGTCACGCTGCAGCTGGGGGCCCCGCTTGCCGGGACACTCACCTCGCTCACGGTCGAGGGCGAAGGACACTGGCACTCGCTCACGGATGCCGGCGGGCAGCTCACTGCCCGCCGCACCAACGGACAGGGACGGTACGCAGCGCACCTGCTGCTCGATCGCACGCACATGGACGCGCAGCTCACCTTGCAGGAGCCCGCGAGCGGCCCGCTCGAGCACTTGGTCGGCTGGCCCGCACTCGGCGCGCTGTCGGTGCAGGCAAGCCTCGCGGGCCCACGCAACGCCGAGCAACTGCAGCTGTCGATCCACATCGGCGAGCTCGATGCCGCAGCGAACGGCACGCTCGATCTCGTGCACCGCGCCGCCGATCTCACCTACCACCTCACATCGCCCGCCATGACCCCCCGACCCGAGCTCGCCTGGCAAAGCCTCTCGCTGCACGGGCAGTGGCACGGGCCCCTCACCGGCCCGCGCACCGACGGCGAGCTCGCCGCCGCGGGACTCGCCATCGGCAAGGATCTGCGGATCGCCCAGCTGCGCGCCACGCTCGGGGCCCAGCGCGACCTGCTCGACCTGCACGCCACGGTGGGTGGTCTGCGCATTCCCGGCCCACAGCCGCAGCTGCTGGCGCAGACACCGCTACAGCTCGAGGCGCAGATGCGGCCCGACGTGCCCGATCGGCCGCTCGATGTGAGCGCCATTCACCAGCTGTTCACGCTGCGCGCGCATGCGCTCACCGGCCACGAGCGGCGCATGAGCTTCGAGCTGCGGGTGCCGAATGTGGCCCCGCTCGCGGTGTTCGTGCACCAGCCGGCGCAGGGCAGTGCGACCTTCGAGGGCAACCTGGCTCAGGAGAAGGATGCCGTACGCCTGGGAGTGGATGCCCGCATCGATCTCACGGGCAGCAACGAGATGCTGGACCGGGTGCTCGGGCCCGCCCGCTTGTCGCTCGCTGCGCAACTTCAGCCGCAGCAGCTGCTGATCGAGCGGCTGCAGATAAACGGCCGCACTGCCACACTCAGCGCCGATGGCAGCGCCCAGCGCGCCGCCCCGGGCGCCTGGCGGCTGCAGACCCTGCGCGCGCGCTACGATCTGCAGCTGCGCGACCTGAGCAGCATCTCTGCAACACTCGCCGGCAACTTGCGGGTGAGCGGGGAGGCGAGTGGTCCGCTCAAGTCCTTCGGCACCACCGTGAAGGCGAGCTCGCAGCTCTCGGTGCGCGGCTCACCCCGCGAGCCGCTCGGGGCGAGTCTCACCCTGCGCGGACTACCGCTGCGTCCGGGGGGCGTGCTGCATCTCGACGGCACCTTCGACGACGCACCCCTGCTGCTCGATGCGACGCTCGACCGCGAAGTCGGCAGCTGGCGCCTCATCATCCAGCGCACGCACTGGAAGAGCCTGCAGATCGAGGGCAATCTCGCGGCGCGTACGGACATGCGTCAGGGCAGCGGCAGTGTGCGCCTGCGCATCGATCAGCTCGCCGATCTGCAGCGGCTCGCGGGCACTCCGATCTCCGGCGGCATCGCCGGCGGCGTCACGCTGACGCCGCAGGGTGCTGACGACACGCGCGCGCAGCTGCAGCTCGATGCGCGCGATCTGATGCTCGGCAGACTCGCCGTCGACCAGGCAGATCTCTTTGCCGTGGGCCCGATCGATGCCCTGCAGGTGCAGCTTGCCGCGCACTCCCCACAGCTCGCGGGACAGCCCGTGAAGTTGACCAGCAAGGCGCAGCTCAACCTGCCCGAGCGCCGGCTCGATGTCGGCACCCTCGAGATGAGCTACGACGGACAGATCGTGCACTTGCTCCAGCCCGCGCACCTCAACTTCGCGGGCGGACTGGCGCTGCATCAGGTGCGGCTCGGCGTTCAGCGCGCGGTCCTCAGAGCCGACGGCGAGATCATGCCGCACCTCGACCTGCGGGCCTCGCTGCAGCAGGTCGATGCGGGCCTCGTCAACGCGCTGCTGCCGAGCCTGCTTGCCTCGGGCACGCTCTCCGCGGAGACCCACCTCGAAGGCAGCTTCGCGAGCCTCGGCGGTCACGCCCGTCTCAGCGTGTCGGACGTACGCTTCGCAGCGACCTCTGCTCGAGATCTGCCGGCGCTGGACCTGAACGCGAACGCACGGCTCGAGGCTGGTGAGGCTCGCGTGACAGCCCACCTCTCTGCGGGCAAGGGCTCGCAGCTCGATCTGCGCGGCACCGCGCCCGCGGCAGCCACGGGCATGGTCGATCTCAAGCTCACGGGCGCCCTCGATGCGGGCATCGGCAACGCTTTCCTCGAAGCGCACGGCTCGCACGCCTCGGGCCAGCTGCGGGTCGACGCCAGCGTCAGCGGCGCACTGCCCGTGCCGGACATCGACGGCAGCATCACCTTCGAGCGAGGCGACGTGCGCGACTATGCCAACGGGATCCATTTCGCGGACATCTCCGCGAAGATCGTCGGAGGACACGGGGAGCTGCGCATCGCGAGCTTCAGCGCGCGCGCCGGCACGGGTGCCGTCGGGCTCACGGGCACCTTTGGCCTCCTCGAGCCGAAGCTGCCCATCGATGTGACGCTCACCGCCAAGAATGCTCAGCCGATCGAGAGCGACATCCTGACCGCGAACGTGAATGCGGACCTCTCGGTGAAGGGCACGCTGCGCGAGCGCATCGATCTCGCCGGCACGATCCACGTGCAGCGCGCCAACCTCGGCATCCCCAGCAGCTTGCCGCCGAACGTGGCCGTGCTCGATGTAACTCGTCCGGGGCAGACGCCACCGCCGCGCTCCGCGAAGCGCCTGATCATCGGTCTCGACCTGACGCTCGATGCGCCCCGGCAGGTGCTCGTCCAGGGACGCGGGCTCGATGCCGAGGTCGGTGGCGAGATTCGCGTGCGCGGCACCACGGCCGACCCGCACGTGAGCGGCGGCTTCGAGCTGATCCGCGGCACCTTCACCCTTGGGGTGCCGCTCAACTTCCAGAGCGGCGAGGTCAGCTTCAACGGCAGGGGGCTGCACGGCAAGATCGACCCTACCCTCGACTTCACCGCCTCGACGACGGTGACGGATGCCACCGTAACGCTGCACATCAGCGGGTTTGCGGATGCGCCCAAGTTCGAGCTCACGAGCTCGCCGCAGCTACCGCAGGATGAGATCCTCGCGCGACTGCTGTTCGGTGAGCCGGCGGCACAGCTCTCGGGACTGCAGCTCGCGACGGTGTCCTACACGCTCTACACGCTGAGCGGCATCGGCGGCGGAGGCGGGGTGCTCGCCAGTATCCAGAGGAAACTCAACATCGATCGCATCCAGATCGGCGCCGCACAGACCACCCAGACCGCGGCGGGACCGGAATCGCAGGGGGCCAGCGTCGCCGTCGGCCGCTACGTCACCAATCGCATCTACGTGCAGGGCAAGCAAACAACCCTCAATACCTCGCAGGTCGAGGTGGACGTGGACCTCACCAAGCACCTGAAGCTGCAGACGCGCCTCGGCAACGGCATCGCCACGCAGGGCACCACCCCGGAGAACGACCCCGGCAGCAGCGTCGGCGTCTCCTACCAGTTCGACTATTAGCCCATTGGCCGGCAAGCGGGCGGCGCGTGGGCGCCGCGGCCCAAGGCCTTTTGCAGGCGACCCCCCGCGACAGCGGAACAATCAAACGGCCTCGCTTGTTCCTACGGCAGAGGTGTTGCCCGAGGAGGCTCACGCCGATGCTGCGCATCGTTCTGATCGTTCTGCTGGTCCTGCTGGTTCTGGGCGCCCTGCCCGCCTGGCCCTACAGCGCGAGCTGGGGCTATTACCCGAGCGGCGGGCTGGGACTGCTGCTCATCATCGTGATCGTGCTGCTGCTGCTCGGGCGCATATAGCTCAGGGGGGTACCGTGACCCCTGCCGGCTGCGCGATCGCTTGGGCATCCACGCCCCGCTGGCGCAGAAACTCGGCGAGCGCGCTGCTCTGGCCGTGCATGAGCAGCACGCGCCGCGCGCCGGTGGCAAGGCAGGTACTGGTAAGCGCCGGCCAGTCGGCGTGATCGGACAGCACGAAACCTCGATCGTAGGCCCGCCGTCGAGCCTGCTCGGGCTCGCACATCCAACCGGAGCAGAGGGCGCGAGAGTGCTCGCCCAAGCGGCGCATCCAGGACGTACCGGCGGCGCCGGGAGGCACCAGCACCAGTGAGCCGCGATAGTCGGCGCTCGCCGCGGACGTGAGGGTCGGGAGCAGCCGAATGCCTGCCTTGCGGTAGAGCCGGGTGAGGGGCGCGATCGCCGGATGCACGTAGACCGTCTGGTCGGTGAAGGCCGTGAGCTCGGCAAGCACGCGCTGCGCCTTGCCGAGCGCGTAGCAGAAGAGCACCGAGGCGATACCGCGCGCGCGATTGTCTCGCCACCAGTCCCAGATCTGCGCCACCACATCGGCCGTCGGCGGCCAGCGATAGCGCGGTTGCGCGAACGTGGCCTCGCTCACGAACACATCGCACGCCAGCTCCTCGAAGGGTGCGCAGGTCGGATCGGGCTGCCGCTTGTAGTCGCCCGAGACCACCCAAACGCAGCCGGCATGCTCGATGCGCACCTGCGATGAGCCGAGCACGTGCCCTGCCGCGTGCAGGGACACTCGCACGCCGCCCAGGCTGACCGGCACGCCGTACTCGAGCCCCGTCACGCTCGAGCCGCGACCGAGGCGATGTCGGGCAAGGCTCTCGCCCGCAGCGGCGAGCAGGTAGCGAGCACAGCCGCCACGCAGGTGATCCCCGTGTGCATGGGTGATGACCGCGGTCTGCACCGCTCGGCAGGGATCGATGTGAAAGTCACCGGCCGGGCAATACAGGCCGCGCTCGGTCCACGTCACCAGCGCGGCGGCGAAGTCTGCCGGGTCTGAACGGCCGAGCGGCGCGGGAGCGGCGCTCACGAGGCGGCGCCGAACTCCTCGCTGCGCACCGCCGGCAACGGTGTGTGGGTGGAGGAGCGCGAGTGGTGCTCCCGCGAGAGCCGGCTCATGAGAGGCAGCACCGCGATGGCGATCAACGTGCAGCCGACGCCGACGAAGCCGAGCTCGTTGAAAAGGTGCGTGTAGATGTGCAGCGACTCGAGTGGATTGGTGAGGTTCTCGGGAATGTGCGCAAAATTGGCTACGACGCTCCCGAGGTACTGCGAGATGCCCGAGGCGACGAAGTAGGCACCCATCATGAAGCCGCCCATGCGCTCGGGTACGTAGCGCGCGATCATCGCGAGCCCGAGTCCGCTCACCAGCAGCTCACCGAGAGAGTACAGGCCGTAACCCCACACCATGATCCACGAGGACACCTGGCCGTTCACCTGCCAGCGGGCGCCGACACCGTAGATGAAGAAGCCGATCGCCACGGCGGCGAAACCCCACGCGAACTTGACCGCCACCGAGGGGTCCCTGCCGAAGCGCCCGAGCCCGTTGTAGATGAGGACCAGCACCGGGCTCAGCACCACGATCCAGATCGAGTTGAGATTCTGGTACTGCTCGGGAATCCACGTGAACAGGTGCCTGCCAAAAACACGGAAGTCGAGATCGACGTTGTGCTGCGCGAAGAGGTTGAGGGACGTCGACATCTGCTGATAGAAGATGAAAAAGAAGATGGTCTGCACGACCAGCACCAGCGCGGCGGTGAGGCCGGCGCGCTCATCTTTGTGGCTGCTGCGGATCAGGTGCACGAAGATGCCCAGCACCACGACGCCCGCCGTATACACCACTACGCGCGCCACGGTCTCGCTGACCAGGATGAGCGCAGCGATCAACACCAGCGCGGCGCCACCGACAGCCAGCCCCAGCAGCAAGCGCAAGCGCACGGGCTTGGAATCCGGCGGCGAGCCGAAACGGTGCAGCGCGCGGTGCATGAGCGAGTAATTGATGAGTCCCACGAGCAGTCCGATGGAGCACACGCCGAAGGCGGTATGCCACCCGGCAGAGTCGCCGTAGCGCGCCCCGATGTAGTCGCGGATCCAGGGCGTGAGCGTCATCGAGATCATCGAGCCGATGTTGACGGCCATGTAGTACAGCGTGAAGGCGCTGTCGATCTTGGTGTCCTCCCCCTCGTAGATCTTGCGTACCACGTTGCCGCTGTTCGGCTTGAAGAGCCCGTTGCCGAGGACGATGACCCCGAGGCCGAAGTAAAGGTAGTAGGGATTGTCCGCCGGCACCCACAGCAGCGCGTAGCCGAGGCCGAGCACCACGGCGCCGCTCAGCATCGTGCGTCGTGTACCGAGCAGCTTGTCGCCGATCCAGCCACCCACGACGGGCGTTGCGTAGATGAGCGCAGCCGCCGCGCCCCAGACGAGGTTGGCCCGGGTATCCACGAAGCCGAGCTTCTTGATCATGTAGGTCACCATCAGCACCTGCATGCCGTAGAAGCCGAAGCGCTCCCACATCTCGATCAGGAACAGGGTGCTGAAGGCGCGCCTCTGCGAGGCGACCGTGAGGCGGCTGGGTGCTGCAGCTTCCATAAGATGATCCGACAACGCGAACGGTCCGGGGCCCCGGCGCAAGGCCCGCATCATACACACTCCGCCGGGCGGCACCCGCCGGCGGCCCCGCCGCAGCCTGCACAGGCTAGAATTCGCACCGACATGGCCCGGCTGCCGATCACTCGCACCCGCCCCAGCGCGCCTCCCCGGTGCGCCGTGCCTGGGCGGATGCTGCTCCTGTGCCTCGCGGCGCTCTTCGCGAGCACATCGCGCGCGCTGCCTCTCGCCACCTTCGGCCGCCTCCCGGCACTCGAGGACATCGCGCTCTCGCCCGATGGCACGCGCATTGCGTTCCTGCGCACGCAGGAGGACACGCGGGTCCTCGCGGTCGTCGCCCTGGGAGAGCGCCGGCCGCTGCGCCTGCTGCGACTGGGGGACGTGAAGCTGCGCGGCATCGAATGGGCGGATAACCAGCATCTGCTGCTCACCACCTCGGTCACGGGCCTACCCTGGGGGGTGAGCGGCCGCGAACAGGAGTGGTATCTGCTGCAGGTTCTCGACCTGGCCAGCGGTCGACTGCGACCCATCCCGCGCTCGCTCGACGGCGGGCTGCGGGCCTCGGGTATCGTCTCCGGGCGCATCCTGGTACGGCACATCGAGGGCCGTACGGTGCTTTTCGTGCCGGTGCTGGCGAGCGACCCGGGGATGTCGGGCGGCCGCCGCCGCATGCTGTTCACATCCGCGCTCGACGGGCGTGGGCTGCGAGCGGTGCTGGTGCGCCACGATCTCGCCTCGGGCAGCGAGCACACCGTGCGCGAAGGCAGCGCCGACACGCAGAGCTGGGTCGTGGATGCCGCCGGCCGAGTGGTCGCCGAAGAGGACTACGACGAGCCGCAGCAGCGCTGGTCCGTCGAGATCGACCGCGACGGGCACCTGCTCGAGGTGGCCGCGGGCCATGAAGCCATCGACTACCCGCGGATGCTCGGGCTCGGGCCGACGGACGATTCCCTGCTACTCGAGTTCATCGAGCGCGACGAGCAGGTATGGCGTCTGCTGTCGCTGCGCGATGCGACGCTCGGCGCGCCGATGCCGGAGCGCAAGCAGTTCGAGACGCCGATCGAGGATCGCTTGAGCGATCGCATGATCGGCGGCCTGCACGTCGACGACGAGACCCATTACATCTTCTTCAACGCAGGCATGCAGTCGGTGTGGAAGCTGATCCTCGACAGCTTTCCTCAGGAGCACGTCGCCTTCGTGTCCTCCTCCGCGGACTTCATGCGTATCGTGGTGCGAGTGGAAGGCCAGCGCGACGGCTACCGCTACCTGCTGATCGACCTCCGCGAGCACACGGCCGAGTCACTCGGCGAGGTCTACACCGGCGTCGCCCAACCGCTCGAGGTGCGCCGCATCGACTATCCGGCGCGCGACGGCCTCAGCATTCCGGCCTACCTGACGCTACCCCGCGGCCCCGCCCATGCGCTCGCGCTCGTGGTCCTGCCGCACGGGGGCCCGGCCACTCGCGACACGGCCGATTTCGACTGGTGGTCGCAGGCGCTCGCCGACCAAGGCTACGCGGTGCTGCGGCCGAACTATCGCGGCTCGAGCCTGAGCCGGCACT
>DATJSR010000290.1:0-12898 GCA_035504015.1 Steroidobacteraceae bacterium | reverse complement strand
GTAGACGTTCAGTGCCAGGGTGGCGGTGAATACCAGCATCGTCAGCAGCGCGTGATCGAGCACCCAGTCGAGGCTGCGGTGATATCCGTGCTGCAGCCGCTCGAACCAGCGCTCGCTCGCCATGTACAGCCGCCCGTGACGCTGCTGCTTCTCGGAGCGCAGCAGCCGCGAGCACATCATCGGCGTGGTCGTCAGCGACACCATCATCGACAGCAGGATGGCGCCCGAGAGGGTGATGGCAAACTCGCGGAACAGGCGCCCGACGATGCCCCCCATCAGCAGAATGGGAATGAAGACCGCGATCAGCGACAGGCTGATGGACAGCACCGTGAATCCGATCTCGCGCGCGCCCTGCAGCGCCGCGCGCAGCGGGGTCATGCCGTCCTCGATGTGCCGCGTGATGTTTTCCATCACGACGATGGCATCGTCGGCGACGAAACCGCTGGAGATGGCCAGCGCCATGAGCGACAGATTGTCCAGCGAGAAGCCGAACAGGTACATCAGGGCGCAGGTGCCGATGAGTGATACGGGCACGGCGACGCCCGGGACCAGGGTACCGCGCACGCTGCGCAGGAACAGGAACACCACCGCCACCACCAGGATCACCGAGATCATCAGCGTGAACTCGATGTCGGAAACGGATGCGCGGATGGTCAGCGAGCGATCCAGCACGGTGATGAGGTGCTCGCCGCGCGCGATGGTCGCCTGCATCGAGGGCATCGCCGCCTTGACGGCATCGACCGTCTGGATGATGTTCGCGCCGGGCTGGCGGAACACCAGCAGGCTTACCGCGGGTTTGCCGTTCAGAAAGCCCGCCTGCAGCACCGTCTGCTGCGAGTCGGTCACGTTGGCCACGTCCTGCAGCTGCACGGCCGCGCCCTCGTGGTACCCCACCACCAGCGGGCGATAGTCGGCTGCATGCGAGATCTGGTCGTCGTCGACGATATCGGCCATGGTGCGGCCGATCAGCAGCTGTCCCTTGGCCAGGTCCGAGTTCTGGCCGGCGATCAGCTGCTGCAGCGCGGGCAGACCGATGCCATAGGAGGCAAGCTGCTGCGGATTGACATCGATGCGCACCGCCGGCGAGGAGGCGCCGACGACCAGCACCTCCCCGACTCCGCGCACCTGCGAGACGCGCTGCTCCAGGCGCGTGGAGGCATCGTCGTAGAGCTTGGGAATCGCGTAGATATCGGACTGCAGACCGAGAATCATGATCGGCGCGTCGGCCGGGTTGACCTCGCGATAGGTCGGATTCTCCGGCAGGTTCGCCGGCAGGTAGGTGCGCGCGGCGTTGATCGCCGCCTCCACGTCGCGCGCCGCACCGTTGATGTCGCGGCTGAGCTCGAACTGCAGCGTGATGTTGGTCGCGCCGAGCGTGCTCGAGGAGGTCATCTCGGTCACGCCGGCGATGTGCGCCAGCTGCCGCTCGATCGGCGTGGCGATCGCAGAGGCGGTGATGTCGGGACTGCCGCCCGGAAGCGAGGCGGAGACGCTCACGGTCGGAAAGTCGACCTGCGGCAGCGGCGAGACCGGCAGCACGAAGAAGGCGGCGATGCCGAGCATCGCCAGGGCGGCCGTCAGCAGCGTGACGGCGATGGGCCGGCCGATGATGGCTTGCCAGAGATTCATGCCGGGCCGGCATCGGGCTCGGGCACATGATCGGTGCCCGGGCGCCGCCCGAACCGCTCCGCCACACGGTCGAAGAAGATATAGATGACCGGCGTGGTATACAGGGTCAGCACCTGGCTGATGAGCAGCCCGCCGACGATCGCCACCCCCAGGGGCCGTCGCAGTTCCGAGCCCATGCCCGAGCCGAAGGCCAGCGGCAGGCCGGACAGCAGCGCCGCCATCGTGGTCATGACGATCGGCCGGAAGCGCAGTCGCGCCGCCTCGCGCACCGCCTCGCTCGCGCTCTTGCCCTCCTTGCGCTCGGCCTCCAGGGCGAAGTCGACCATCATGATGCCGTTCTTCTGCACGATGCCGATCAGCAGGATGATGCCGATGATGCCGACGATATCGAGATCGAGGCCGAAGAGGCGCAACGCGAGCAGTGCGCCCACGCCCGCCGAGGGCAGCGTCGACAGAATCGTGACGGGGTGGATGAAGCTTTCGTAGAGCACGCCGAGGACGATGTACACGGTGACGAGGGCGGCGAGGATCAGCAGGCCCTCGTTGGACTGCGAGCCCTCGAAGGCGGAGGCCGTGCCCTGAAAGTTCTGGATGACCGAGGCGGGCAGGTGCGCGCGGGCGACCACTTTCTTGATGGCCGTGATCGCCTGCCCCAGAGAGTAGTCGCCCGCCAGGTTGAAGGAGATCGTCACGGCCGGAAACTGCCCCTGACGGTTGACGGCGAGCGTCTCGCTCTGCGTGTGTACGTGGGTGAAGGCGCTGAGCGGCACGGGCGTCTGCTGGGGCAGGCTCGTGGCGCTGCTGCCCGAGGCGCCGCCGCCCGAGCTTTGCACGCTGCCCAGCGAGTTGCCCGGGGTGCTCGCGCCGGAGAGCACGCTCGCCCCCGTCGCCGCGTTCTGCCCGGCCGACAGCGCGCTCGTCGCATTGAGGCTCGCGGGTACCGTGGTGCCGGCGCTCCCGGCCGTGAGCGCCGAGCTCGCCGCCGGCGTGGCTGCCGTGGCGCTCGCTGTGGTGGGGCTCAGCAGCGCGTTGCCGGGCGAGGCCGCACCGCCCGCACCGGCTCCCGAGGAGGACCCGCCGGTGTTCGGGGTGGCCGAGGAGGAGCTGCCGCTCGATGCTTGAATGTAGATGTCGCGCAGGTTGGCCGGGCTTGCCTGAAAGCGCGGGTCGGCCTCGAGGATGACGTGGTACTGATTGAGCTGCGTGTACATCGTGTTGATCTGACGCTGCCCGAAGGCATCGTAGAGCGTGTTGTCGATGGTCTGCGGCGTGATGCCGAAGCGCGACGCCGTGGCACGATCGATGATGAGCGAGGTGGCGACACCGTCGAGCTGCTGATCGGTGACCACCTCGCTGAGCTGCGGCAGCCGGCGCAGCTGCGGCAGCAGCTGGGCGACGGTGGCGTTGAGCTCATCGGCGTTCGGATCCTCGAGTGTGTACTGG
The DNA here is from genome assembly GCA_035504015.1 of Steroidobacteraceae bacterium. Classification (GTDB taxonomy): domain Bacteria; phylum Pseudomonadota; class Gammaproteobacteria; order Steroidobacterales; family Steroidobacteraceae; genus JASHUC01. The sequence continues at coordinate 9,826 of DATJSR010000290.1, read as the reverse complement.
AACTGCGTGCGGCTCACGCGATCATCCACCGTCAGGTCCTGCACCGGCTGCATGTAGAGCTTGATGTCCGGCACCTGCGCCAGCTGCGGCCCGAGGCGGGCGATCACCTGCGTCGCGGAGAGGTGGCGCTGATTGAGCGGCTTCAGCACGATCTGGATGCGGCCGCTGTTGAGCGTCGTATTGGTGCCGTCGGCACCGATGAACGAGGAGATGTTCTGCACCGCCGGATCCGCGAGCAGCACCCGCGCGAGCGCCTGCTGCGCACGCGCCATGGCCGAGAAGGAGATGTTGCCCGCGGCCTGGGTGATGCCCTGGATGATTCCCGTGTCCTGGGTCGGAAAGAATCCCTTGGGGATGGTGTCGTAGAGCAGCCCCGTGAGCAGCAGAGTACCGGCGGCGACCAGCAGCGTGAGCCGCTCATGGGCGAGCACGCGCTGCAGCGTGCGGCCGTAGAAATCGATGATGCTGCGGAACATGCGCTCGGTGACGCGATAGAAGTGCCCCTGCTGCTCCTCGGGCGTGCGCCGCAGCAGCCGCGCCGACATCATCGGCGTGAGTGTCAGCGATACGAATGCGGACAGCATGATCGTAGTCGCGAGCGTGATGGCAAACTGCCGGAAGAGCCGGCCGGCGATATCGCCCATGAAGAGCAGCGGGATGAGCACGGCGATCAGCGACACCGTCAGGGACAGGATCGTGAAGCCGATCTGCTCGGCACCCTTGAGCGCCGCCTCGAGCGGGCGGTCGCCGCTCTCGATGTAGCGGGAGATGTTCTCGATCATCACGATGGCATCGTCCACGACGAAGCCGGTCGAGATGGTGAGCGCCATCATGGCCAGGTTGTTGAGACTGTAGTCGAGCAGATACATCACCCCGAGCGTGCCGATCAGGGAGAGCGGCACGGCGACGCTCGGAATGACCGTGGCGCGCACGCTGCGCAGAAACACGAAGATCACGAGCACCACCAGCGCGACGGCGAGCAGCAGCTCGAACTCCACGTCGCGCACGGACGCCCGGATCGAGAGGGTGCGGTCGGTAACGATCTGGGTGTGCACGGCGCGCGGCAGCGTCTGCTCGAGCTGCGGCAGCAGCTTCTCGATGCTGTTCACCACCTGGATGGTGTTCGCGCCCGGCTGTCGTTGAATGTTGATGAGGACGGCGGGGGTGTAGTCCTGCCAGGCGGCGAGCTTCGAGTTCTCCACGCCATTGACGACGCGGGCGACCGCGCCGAGCATGACGGGCGCGCCGCCGCGGTAGGCAACCACCACGTTCTTATAGTCGGCGCCGCTCGTGAGCTGATCGTTGGCGTTGATGGTGTAGTCCTGAGCCGGCCCGTCGAAGTTGCCTTTGGCCGAGTCGAGGCTGTTGCCGGTAAGAGCGCTGCGCAGGTCCTCCAGATTGATGCCGTACGCGGCCAGCGCGGTGGGATTTGCCTGGATGCGCACGGCGGGCTTCTGCCCGCCCGAGATGCTCACGAGGCCCACCCCGGAGATCTGCGAGAGCTTGGGCGACAGGCGCGTATCGGCGAGATCCTCCACCTGCGAAAGCGGGATCTCGTCCGAAGTAAGCGCGAGCGTGAGCACCGGCGCGTCGGCGGGATTCGACTTGCTGTAGACCGGCGGCGTGGGCAGATCGGCCGGCAGGTAGCTCTGCGCGGCATTGATGGCAGCCTGCACCTCCTGTTCGGCCACGTCGATGTTCAGTGACAGCTGAAACTCCAGAACGATGACGGAGACACCGCCCGCGCTGGTGGAGGTCATCTGCGAAAGCCCGGCCACTTCGCCGAATTGTCGCTCGAGCGGCGCCGTTACCGTGGCCGCCACGACGCTCGGGCTCGCTCCGGGGTAGAAGGTCAGCACCTGCATCGTGGGGTAGTCCACCTCCGGCAGGGCCGAGACCGGCAGCTGGAAATAGGCGACTCCGCCCGCCAGGAAGATCGCGACCATCAGCAGCGCCGTGGCTACGGGACGAACGATGAACGGAGCCGATGGACTCATGGGGCCTGTGAGCCGGCCGATGCGCTGGCGCTGCTTTCTCCCGCGCTGGAGCTGCTGGTGGCGCTGCCCGCGCGGGCTGCGGCGCTCGCCGCGCCGCGCACCTCTACCTTGACGCCGTTCTCGAGCCGATCGAAGCCGCTGGTTGCGACATTCACGCCGGGATTGAGCCCCTGCACCGCGGTGTCGGTGTCGTTCGAGTAGACGCTCTGCACCGGCTGCACGTGCACGGTGTCGTCGGGATTGACCACGTACACGAAGGCATTGGTGCCGTTGTGCTGTACGGCCGCGGCCGGCACGATCGTCACGTTCTGCAGCGTCTTCACGAGCAGCCGCGCGTTGACGAACTGATTCGGGAAGAGCAGCAGCTTCTGATTGGGAAATTCCGCCCGAAAGCGCACGGTCCCCGTGGTGGTGTCGATCTGGTTGTCGAGCGAGGTGAGCTTGCCGGATTCGAGCAAATGCTCATTCGAGCGGTCGAAGGCATCCACCGTCAGGGTCTTGGCGCCCCCGAGCTGCTCCTGCACCTGGGGCAAATCGTCTTCGGAGACATTGAAAACCACGGTGATCGGCTGCAGCTGCGTGATCACGAGCAGCGTGGAGCTGCCGCCGGCGAATACGGTGTTGCCGGGATCGACGAGCCGCAGCCCCACCCGGCCCGTGATCGGCGACACGATGTGGCAGTATTCGAGCTGTACCTTGTCGTAAGCCACGGTGCCCTGATCGGCCTTCACCGTGCCCTCGTACTGCTCGACCGTCGCGGCCTGATCGTCGAGCGTCTGCTTTGCAATCGCATTCCTGGCATAGGCATCCTGGTAGCGCTTGAGATCCATGCGCGCCTCGGCCAGCAGACCTTCGTCGTGCTTGAGGGTGCCTTCGGCGGTGGTGAGCTGTGCCTCATAGGGTCGCGGATCGATCTCGACCAGGGGTGCTCCCTGCTTGACCATCTGACCCTCGCGATAGTGCACGGCCATCACCCGACCCGTGATCTGGCTGTACACGGTCACTGTGTAGACGGGCGTCACCGTGCCGAGCGCATCGACGTAGACGGGCATGTTCCCGCGGCGCGACTGGGCGATCGAGACGGCCGCGCCCGGCTGGCTGCGCCCCGCCGGCACCTTCGAGCCGCTGCAGGCGCGTGTCAGCACGATCAGCGCGATGATGAGCAGCACCCCGCCGCCGACCCATACCCAGCGGCGCCGTTCGCGATGCGTGCGCGGCCGCTCGCCGAGACGCGGACCCGTCTCGGGCGGCGTCAGCTGCTGCGTATCGGGCGGATCGAGCGCCCGCGGGGTGGCGTCGTCGAGGCTCGCGCGCGGGGTGCGCTTGTCGGTCGGGGTGTCCTGGGCCACTGCATCGCCCTTCGAGCAATAATGCAAAGGTGCCGCCGAGGGACGCATGAAGGATGCCCGGAAGCGCATCCGCCAAGTCGGTTGCAACGCTTAACAGTCGCTTACCGGCTCGTGCGCTGCGCGACGGCCGTCATCGCGCGGCGCTCCCGGGCGCGTCGATCGGTCTGCGCGCCGCCAGGTCAGCCGCATGCCTGGCGCTTGAGCAAATCATAGCCGAAGGCTCACCCTTCGGCCTACGCACGGCTCGCGTATCATCTAACAGCACCGGAGCGCCAACGCGGGGGATCATGACGACGCAGTGCATCGGCTTCATCGGTCTGGGCAACGTGGGCGGCAAGCTCGCCGGCAGTCTGCTGCGACACCGGGTTCCTCTGGTGGTGCGCGACCTCGATGCCGCGCACGAGGCGCCCTTCCTCGAAGGCGGGGCGAGCCGCGCGGCGAGTCCCCGCGAGCTGGCCGAGCGTGCCGACATCGTGATCACCTGTCTTCCGTCCCCGGCGGCCTCGCGCCAGGTTCTCGAAGCACCCGATGGTGTCCTGGCTGGCCTCACCCCGGGAAAAGTGTGGCTGGAGATGAGTACCACGGACAGCGAGGAAGTGAGGCGTATCGGCGCACGCGTCGAGGGGCTTGGCGCCCTGGCAATGGACTGTCCGGTCTCGGGAGGGTGTCACCGTGCCGCGACCGGCAACATCTCCATCCTCGCCGGGGGCCCGCGGGATGCCTTCGAGCGCGTGCTGCCGGTGCTGTCGATCCTGGGTCGTCGCATCCTGCACACCGGTCCGCTCGGCTCGGCCTCCGTTTTGAAGGTACTCACCAATTACCTCGCCACGGTGCATCTGGTCGCGCTCACCGAGGCATTATCCCTCGCCAAGGTCGCCGGCATGGACATGAACACCACCTACGAGGCGGTCCGCATCTCCTCGGGAAACTCTTTCGTCCATGAGACCGAGTCGCAGGTGATCCTCAACGGCAGCCGCGACATCAGTTTCACCATGGACCTCGTCATCAAGGACGTGGGCCTGTTCGATCGCCTCGCGCACGAGCTGAGTGTGCCCGTGGAGGTCTCCCCCTTGGTGCTCGAGATATTCCGCGAAGGCGCGCGGCGCTACGGAGCCCGGGAGCTCTCGCCGAACATCATCCGGCGGCTCGAGGATGCCTGCGGCATCCGGGTGCTCGGCACAGGCTTCCCGGCACAGATGGTGGACGATGAGCCGGAGGCCCCAGGGTATGAGGTGATCCCGCGGCGCTAGAGCGACTGCAGCCCGGCGAGCTTGGTGCCATCCGGACTCCCCAGCCCCGTGCATGCATCCCAGCCGAGCGCGGCGGCGAAGGCCCCGTTGTTGCCTTGCGTGATGTCGCGCAGCGCACCGGGATTGGCATACAGCTGCGGGTTCACGTAGCCGGCGGACTGCGTGCGTGCGGCATTGAGCCGCGTGATGAGGCCCGCCCACAGCGGCGCCACCGCGCTGGTTCCCCCCACCACGGTCTTGCTGCCGTCGATGCGCACGTCATAGCCCGTCTGCGGATCGGCATTGCCGCACACGTCCGGCACCCCGCGCTGCCCGAGCGCGCTGCGCGAGCCGCCGGCGGCAGTCACCTGCAGATGCTGCTGCCATAGGGGAAGCGCAAAGACGCTGCTCACGCCGCCCCCGCCGGCGCCGCCCGAGCTGCTCTCATCGTTCCACACCACCTCGCTCGCGATCGCCTCGCCCTTGGCCGTGAGGCGCGTCCCGCCGCAGCCGAGCGCGTAGGGGCTGGAGGCCGGGAAATCCACGTGATTGCCACCCCCGCTCACCCCATCCGTCGAGCCGTCATCACCCGCTGCGACGCACACCGTCACACCGAGGGTCGCGGCCGCCTGCAGCGCCTCGTTCATTGCATCGAGTGCCTGCTCGGTCCAAGAGGATTCGGCTCCGCCCCAGCTGATCGACAGTACCGAGGGCTTGCGCACCGTGTCGTGGACGGCGGTCGTGATCGCATCGAGGAAGCCGGCATCGGTGTTGGGGGCGAAGTAGACGGCGATGCTCGCCTGCGGAACGATGGCACCCACCACTTCGATGTCGAGCATCACCTCGCCGTCGGGACCCTGCGGGCTGCCCGTGGGGCTGTTCTTGGCATGATCGACCGAAACCGCGGTCACCTCGGGTGCGGGCAGACCGAGACCTTTGAAATAGCTTTGCAGGTCAGCCGGACGAAAGCCCCCGCCGAGCTCGATGAGCGCTACGCACTCGCCGGCACCGGTTCCTGGCGGAAAGCCATAGAGCTCCGCAACCTGCAACGGCGTGAAGGTCGCAGCGGGTGGTAAGGCCGCATGCTTGCGGCGGCTCGGCCGACGCGCACGAAAATGCGGCCGCGCCTGGGGCCGGTCATCGAGGCCGAGCACCGCCACGACGATGCCGTCGAGCTCCTCGGGCAGCTCGATCACACCCTGGCGTCCGCGATAGGTTCCCGCAGCGTGGGCGAAGCGCTCGAGCCGCACGCCGAAGGCGCGCTCGAACTGAGCCACCGTGCCCGCAAGGACCAGTGTGCGCCTGCCCGCATGCTCCTGCGCGACCGTGAGGCCTTCGCTACTCGCAAAATCCTTTACCGCCTGCAGGTCCGTGGCGCTCGCGCCATGCTCCTGCGCGAACTGCTCGCGCGTGAGCCGAGCGGCCGAGCGGTCTCCACGCTCGAGTCGCGCGAGCCGCTCGGCGAGCGCGGCACGTGCCTGACGCCGCACGAGCACCGTGACCTCCAGACGCTCGTGCGGATCGGCCGGACCGAGGGAGCGCGATCCCGGCAGGGCTCTGCGCTCACTGCCTTTCAGCGGTCGTGTAGCCATTGCCGCGCCTCCTGCAGTGCCTCTGCCGTGACAGTCACATCACTCCTCAAGTTCAGGCTCGAGCTGCACCGGTCTCAGCGCAGGCGTTTGAACATGACGGTGGTGTCGCAGAAGCCCCCGCCCGGCAACAGCGCGTAGTCTGGGATGCGGCCCAGGGCCTGCCAGCCGCCGCGGCGATAGAGCCGCTCTGCCGTAGCGCTCGCGGTATCGAGCACCAGGAGCGTGCGCCCGCACCGCTGCGCTTCCTCCTCGACCGCCAGCAGCAAGGCCGCACCCACGCCCCGACCGCGCGCGGTACGGTGCACCAGCATCTTGGCGACATCGCCGCGGTGGGGCTGGTTCTCCGGCTCCGCGAACAGCAGCGTCACCGTGCCGACGATCGCGCCATGCCCGTCCTCGGCCACTAGCACACAGCGCTCGCCGCGCTCCATGCTCTGGGCCGCGCGCGACCAGAAGCCGCGCGCCTTATCGTAGGGTAGCGGCAGCATGAAGCTGACCGAGGCGCCGCCCGCGACGCAATCGAGCAGCACGCGGCTCAGGCCTTCGATGTCGCGCTCCTCGGCACACTGCAGCCGTCGCACCTGCACCGCGCTCGCCGTCATGCGCCAACTCTAGCAGCAAACCCTGCCGGGGCAACGCGCCGCGTCCCGCGCCGGTGGCTCAGCGGCGCATCCAAACCCCTGTAGGATGAGAAGCGGTTAGGCAGCGCCCGCAGCGCATCCGGGCGCGTTTCCTGCAGGTACACGATGGCTCGACAGCCGCAGCCTCAGCGCATGAATGGCTCCTTTCTGCTCCTGATCGGTGCGGCTGCCTTCGCGGCGGCGTCGCTGCCGGCGCTCGGCGAGCGCCTGCAGGGCGCTGCCGGCGCGGCCGAGCTCGCGGCCCGCAGCCAGGCCGTTCTTCCCGATGATGTGATCCCCACGCATTACGATCTCGAGATCACCCCCGATGCGGGGCACCTGCGCTTCTCCGGCCACGTCAGCATCGATCTGCAGGTGCAACGGCCCACTCGCACCATCGTGCTCAATGCGCTCGACCTCACCTTCGAGCGCGTGAGCCTCGCCGGGCGCGACGCTGTGCCCGTCGTCCAGTTCGATCCGGCGCACCAGACCGCGAGCCTCACCTTCCGCGCACCGCTCGAGCCCGGAGCCGCACGGCTCAGCATCATCTACCGCGGCATCATCAACACCAACGCAGCAGGCCTCTTCGCGCTGCCGTACAACTCGGCCGCGGGGCGGCAGGTGCCGCTGTTCACGCAGTTCGAGAACTCCGACGCGAGGCGCTTCCTGCCCTGCTGGGACGAGCCGGCACGCAAGGCGACGTTCACGCTGAGCGCCAACGTGCCCGCGCGCGAGATGGCCGTATCGAACATGCCGGTGGCGGCGAGCCAGGGACTGCCTCATGGACGCAAGCTGGTGCGCTTTGCGGCAACGCCTCGCATGTCCTCTTATCTGCTGTTCTTCGCGAGCGGCGATTTCGAGCGCATCACACGCCGCGTCGACGGCGTCGAGCTCGGCGTCATCGTCAAGCGCGGCAGCCTGGCGCAGGCACGCTTCGCACTCGATGCCGCCGCTCATCTGCTGCCCTACTACGATCAATACTTCGCCTACCCCTACCCTCTGCCCAAGCTCGACCTCATCGCCGCGCCCGGCGGCAGCCAGTTCTTCTCGGCGATGGAGAACTGGGGTGCCATGTTCTTCTTCGAGCCGGCACTGCTCGTCGACCCGCAACTCGCCACGCAATCCGATGAGCGCGAGGTATACGTCGACATTGCCCACGAGATGGCGCATCAGTGGTTCGGCGACCTGGTGACGATGCAGTGGTGGAACGACCTGTGGCTCAACGAGGGCTTCGCCTCGTGGATGGAGAACAAGGCCACCGATCGCTTCCATCCGCGATGGCATCTCGCGCTCGAGGCCCAGAATCAGAAGGACAGCGCCATGGATCTCGATGCACGCCGCGGTACGCATCCGGTGATTCAGCCGATCACGGACGTGCTGCAGGCAAACGAGGCGTTCGATGCCATCACCTATCTCAAGGGCGAGGCCGTGGTACAGATGCTCGAGAGCTACCTCGGCGAGGAGCGCTTTCGCGACGGCGTGCGCGCCTACATCCGCGCGCACGCCTATGGCAACACCGTGTCAGACGACCTGTGGGTCGCGCTCGAGCGCTCCTCCGGCGTGCCAGTGACGCAGATCGCTCACGATTTCACGCTGCAGCCCGGGGTACCCTTGATTCGTGGCGAGCTTGCCGGCAGCGGCCTGCGGCTCACTCAGGAGCGCTTCAGCGAGGATGACTCGGGGCCCGTTGCTGCGAGCTGGCGCGTGCCGGTGTTTGCCCGCGCGCTCGCGACCGACACGGCCTGGCGCGGCATCGTGAGCCGGCAGAGCCCGCAGACGGTGCTCGGGGGAGTCGCCTTCGGCAGCCGGGGTGCGCTGCTCAACCTCGGCCAGAGTGGCTACTTCCGCAGTCTCTACGCGCCGTCGCTGCTCGCCGCGCTGCTGTCGGGCTATGGCGCGCTCGCACCGATCGATGCGCTCGGTCTTGCCGACGACAGCTATGCGCTCGGAACCGCGGGCTACGAGCCGATCGGCGACTTTCTGCAGCTCGCCGAGCACACCGATGCAGGCCTCGATCCGGCCGTGCTGCAGGACATGGCCGAGCGGCTGCTCAGCATCGATCGACTGTATGCCGAGCTTCCGCAGCGGGCGCGATTTCAAGCCTTCGGCCGACACGTCCTCGCGCCGCTGCTCGCGGCGATCGGCTACACCGCGCGGCCGCGCGAGAGCGAGGATACGCCACCGCTGCGTGAGAGCCTGTACGGCAGCCTGGGAGAGCTCGCCGATCCGGAGGTGCTCGGCTATGCTCGCGAGCGCTTTGCCGCCTATCGCCACAATCCCCGCGCCCTCGTGGGCGAGGAGTGGCGCAACGTGCTCACCGTGGTGGCCGAGCAGGCCGACCCGACGAGCTGGGAGGAGCTGCATCAGCTCGCGCGAGGCACACGCGACACGCTCGCACGCGAGACGCTGTACCGGCTGCTCGCGAGCGCGGCGAACGCCTCGCTGGCACGGCAGGCACTCGCCCTCGCGCTCAGCGACGAGGTGGCCGAGACGCTGCGCCCGACACTGATCTCGATCGTCGCCGTGCGCCACCCGCAGGCCGCCTTCGATTTCGCGCTCGCGCACCTCGACGCGGTGATGGCCTCCGTCGAGCCCGACAGCCGCAGCTCCTTCATGCCGGAGCTGGCCTCGCACGGCTCGGATCCCGCGCTCGCTCGCGAGCTCGAGGCCTACGCCGCGGCGCACATCCCCGCCTCCGCGCGCGAGAGCACTGTGCAGGCGCAGGCGCAGATCACCTTCCAGGCGCAAGTGCGAACCCAGCGCCTTCCCGAGATCGCCGAGTGGCTGCAGGCGCATGCACCTGCGGCGGCGCGTGCGCAGGCGACGGCACAAATCGCCCGCTGAACCCACGCGGCGCGCGAGCCGGTCGGCGCGGGGCTGCGCACGACACACACCTTTGCCCGCGTTGGTATGATGATGCGTCGCATCGCGCTGCGACCTCACGCCAAGGAAGCCCATGCCCGACGCCAAGATCATCTATACGCTCACCGACGAGGCACCTGCCCTGGCCACCTACTCGCTGCTGCCGATCATCCAGGC
>DATJSR010000289.1:0-7160 GCA_035504015.1 Steroidobacteraceae bacterium | reverse complement strand
AGCTCGAAGCGGCTGCCGTCGGCGAAGGCGACTTCGAGCAGCCGTGAGCGCGTGCGTAGCTTGATTTCGGTGGCGAGTGGCTCGGTCATAGCTTGAGTTGGTGCGTTGCGACAAAGCGCCGCATGACATTCTGCAGCGCATCCCTATACTGGCGCACCTGCACCCAAGCGGGGCTTCGGAAGGGCGGCATACTGCACTCCATGCAACCCACAGACACGTCTCACCCTGACTACTATCACCGCGTCGTCGATTGCCAGTGGGCCTGCCCGGCCCACACGGATGTACCGGAGTACATCCGCCTGATCGCCCAGGGCCGCTTCACCGATGCGTACCTGGTCAACCGAGAATCGAATGTCTTCCCGGGGATCCTCGGCCGGGTCTGCGACCGCCCCTGTGAGCCTGCCTGCCGCAGAGGCCGTGTGGAGGCGAAGCCGGTCGCCATCTGCCGCCTGAAGCGGGTCGCGGCCGACCATCGCGACGATGTGAGCGCGCGGTTGCCACGCATCCCGAAGGTGAAGAACGGCAAGCGCATCGCCTGCATCGGGGCGGGCTGCGCCTCGCTCACGGTGGCCAACGACCTCCTGCCCCTCGGCTACGAGGTGACGATCTTCGAGCAGTACGGCGAGCCCGGTGGGCTCATGCGCACCAACATCCCCTCCTTCCGGCTACCCGCCACGGTGCTGAACGAGGAGATCGGGATGATCACCGGCATGGGCGTGGACCTGCGGCTCAACCACCCGATCGCGAGCCTGCGGCAGCTCCTCGAGGGCGGAGGCTTCGATGCCGTGTTCGTCGGCTCCGGGGCGCCCAAGGGCAAGGACCTCAGCATTCCGGGTCGGGATGCGGCGGCGCCCAACATCCACATCGGGATCGCCTGGCTCGAGTCGGTGGCCTTCGGGCACGTCTCGCGCATCGGCGAGCGGGTACTCATCATCGGTGTGGGCAACACGGCGATGGATTGCTGCCGCAGCTCGCTGCGACTCGGGGCCAAGAGCGTCAAGGTGATGGCACGCAAGCCGCGCGGCTTCTTCAAGGCCTCCGACTGGGAGCTGGCCGACGCCGAGGAGGAGAGCGTCGAGATCCTGGTGAACCGCTCGCCGAAGGCGTTCGTGCTGGAGGGCGGCAAGCTCGCCGGCATGCTGTTCGAGCAGATGGAATACACCCTCGATGAGCGCGGGCGCATTACCGCGGAGCGCGTCCTCGACGAGGAGCTCATTCCTGCCGACGATGTGATCCTTGCCATCGGGCAGGAGAACGCCTTTCCCTGGATCGAGCGCGACCTCGGAATCGAGTTCGATCGCTGGGACGTGCCGGTCGTCGATGCGAGGACCTTCGCCTCGACGCGCCCCGGCGTGTTCTTCGGCGGGGACGCCGCCTTCGGCCCGAAGAACATCATCTGGGCGGTCGAGCACGGTCACCAAGCGGCCATCTCGATCCACAAGCACTGTCAGGGCGAGCCGGTGACGGAGCGCTTGCCCCCGGGAGTCAATTTGCAGAGCCGCAAGATGGGCCTGCACGAATGGTCTTACTCGAACGACTATGCACCTCTCGAGCGGCGCCTGATGCCGCACGTCTCGCTGAAGGAGCGCTTCAAGAAGCTCAACATCGAGGTGGAGCTCGGTTTCACGGCCGAGCAGGCGGCGGCCGAGGTGCAGCGCTGCCTCAACTGCGACATGCAGACGGTGTTTACGGCCAAGCTGTGCATCGAATGCGACGCCTGTCTCGATATCTGCCCCGTCGATTGCCTCACCATCACGCACAACGGGGCCGAGCCCGAGCTGCGGGGGCGCCTCAAGGCGCCGGCGAAGAATCTCGCACAGCCGCTCTACGTGTCGGCGCCGCTGCCGCAGACTCAGCGGGTGATGGTGAAGGACGAGGATCTGTGCGTGCACTGCGGCCTGTGTGCGGAGCGCTGCCCGACCGCCGCCTGGGATATGCAGAAATCGCTCGTGCGCTGGCCGCACGTCGAGGACGAGGCGCGCGCAAGCGATGCGCGTCAGCCGAAGATCGCCTGAGGCGGCAGGGTCGAGATCGCAACCCGATTCGAGATCGAGGAGGCCAGCGAGCCCATCATGAGCGAGCGCATCAACGACTTCGTCATCAAGATCGCCACGGTGAACGGCACCGGATCCGCCAGCGCCAATGCGCTGCTCATGAAGGCGATCTTCCGCAGCGGCATCCCCGTCATGGGCAAGAACTACTTCCCCTCGAACATCCAGGGTCTGCCGACGTGGTACGAGATCCGCGTGACCAAGGACGCTCACGTCGCGCGCTCGGGGCGTGTCGACATCATGGTGGCGATGAACGCCGAAACCTACTCCAAGGACGTGCGCGAGGTCGCCCCTGGCGGCTACCTGATCTACGACTCCACCTGGCCGCGCCCGGCGCTGCTCAAGCGCGAGGACATCACGGTGCTCGGCGTGCCGCTGGCGCAGCTGTGCAACGAGAGCTTCAACGGGGTGCGCACGCGCATCCTCATGAAGAATATCTGCTACGCGGGGGTGCTGGCGGCGCTGCTCGCTCTCGATCTCGAGATGATCCGCAAGCTCCTCGGCGAGACCTATGCGAAGAAGCCGCAACTCGTCGACAGCAACATGCGCGCGATTCAGCTGGGCTATGACTATGCGCGGGCGCATTTCCCCTGCCCGCTGCCGCTGCACGTGGCGCCCCTGCAGGCGACCGCGGGCCACATCCTGATCGATGGCAACACCGCAGCGGCCCTCGGGTGCGTGTACGCCGGCGCAACCGTCGCTGCGTGGTACCCGATCACGCCCTCGACCTCGCTCATGGATGCCTTCAAGGCCTTCTGCGACCGCCTGCGGGTCGATCCGCAAAGCGGCCGGCGCAACTTCGCGTTCATTCAGGCCGAGGATGAGCTCGCGGCGATCGGTATGGTGATCGGCGCGATGTGGAACGGGGCGCGCGCTTTCACCGCCACCTCCGGGCCCGGCATCTCCCTCATGAGCGAGTTCCTCGGGCTCGCCTACTACGCGGAGGTGCCCGCGGTCATCTTCGACATTCAGCGCGTGGGCCCCTCGACGGGAATGCCCACCCGCACGCAGCAGGGCGACTTGATCGCCGCGGCCTACGCCTCGCACGGGGACACGCGGCACGTGTGCCTGTATCCGTCCAACCCCGAGGAGTGCTTCTACATGGCCGTGCAGGCGTTCGATCTGGCCGAGCGGCTGCAGACCCCGGTGCTCGTGCTGTCGGATCTCGACATCGGTATGAACGACTGGATGTGTCGCGACCTGCGCTGGGACGATGCGTATCGACCGGATCGCGGCAAGTTGCTCGGCCGCGAGGAGATCGCGAAGCTCGAGAGATTTTATCGCTACTTCGATCGCGATGGCGATGGCGTTGCTTATCGGACGCTCCCCGGCGTCGACCCGCGCGGGGCGTACTTCACCAGAGGCTCCGGCCACTCGCAGTACGGAGCCTACACCGAGGATTCCGTCGAATATCAGATCGTGCTCGACCGTCTGTTGAAGAAGTGGAGCACGGCGAAGCGCCTGGTACCCGAGGCGCACATCGAGTCATCCGGCGCGGAGCTCGGCATTGTCTCGCTCGGCAGCTCCGAGGGCGCCATTCGCGAGGCGGTCGGTGTGCTGCGTGGGAGGGGTCTTGCCATCGATACCCTGCGCGTGCGCGGCTTTCCTTTCGGGGAGGAGGTCGAGGCCTTTCTCGCGAGTCATCGATTGCTGTTCGTGGTGGAGCAGAATCGCGATGCGCAGCTGCGCGCGCTCCTCACTCTGGAGACCGCGGTGGAGAAGTCGCGGTTGCGCTCGTTGCTGCACTACAACGGTCTGCCGATCTCCTCGAGCTTCATCGTCGAGGGAGTGCTCGCCGAGCTCGGCAGCGCACGGCCTGCCGCCGCCGCCGTGCCGGCCGCCTCGCGCGCCGCTCACTCGTGAGGGGACTCCCATGAGCTTCATCGCCAAACCCAAGGTTCATCATCCGGATTTGCCCAAGAATGCGCTGGGGCTGACGCGGCGCGATTACGAGGGTGCGTTCTCGACGCTGTGCGCCGGGTGCGGACACGACTCGATCACCGCGGCGCTGATCGAGGCCTGCTGGAGCCTCTCGCTCGCCCCGCAGAACGTCGCCAAGCTCTCGGGCATCGGCTGCTCCTCGAAGACCACCGCCTACTTCGTCGGCGGCGGGCACGGATTCAACTCCGTGCACGGGCGCATGCCCTCGATCGCGACGGGCGCCAGTGCGGCCAACCGCGAGCTCACCTACGTCGGCGTCTCCGGCGATGGCGACACGCTCTCGATCGGCCTCGGACAGTTCTGCCACGCCATCCGGCGCAACGTGGACATGCTCTACGTCATCGAGAACAACGGCGTCTACGGCCTCACCAAGGGGCAGTTCTCCGCCTCGGCCGATCTCGGCACCAAGGCGAAGAAAGGCGAGATCAATCAGCAGCCGGCGATCGACCCCGTGCTGCTCGCCATGACGCTCGGCGCGCCCTTCGTCGCCCGTAGCTTCTCCGGCGACAAGGAACAGCTCGTGCCGCTGCTGCAGGCCGGCATGCGCCACAAGGGCTTCGCCCTGATCGATGTGCTCTCCCCGTGCGTGACCTTCAATGATCACGAGGGCTCGACCAAGAGCTACGCCTACACGCGCGAGCACTACGAGCCTGCGGTCAACGTCGATTTCATCCCGCTCGAGCGCGAGATCACCGCGCAGTACGCCGCCGGCGAGGCGCTGCCCGTCGTCATGCATGATGGCACCCGCATCGTCCTGCGCAAGCTCGATGCCAGCCACGATCCGACCGACCGCACGGCCGCCGCCGCGCACGTGCAGGCGCGCATGCAGGAGGGCGAGTACCTCACCGGGCTGCTGTACCTCGACCCGACACCGCGGGATTTCCACGAGATCAATCAGACCCCCGACGAGCCCTTGAACCGCCTGCCGTTCGAGAAGCTCTCCCCGGGCTCGCAGGCGCTCGGCAAGCTGCTCGCGCGATACCGCTAGAGCGCGTCGCCCCGCGGCTCATGAGCCGTGCCCGCGATCGAACGCATCGAGCAGCCAGACCGCGAGCTCGTTCATCTCGCCGACGGCCGGGCGCACGGGCATCAGGTCGCTGCGAAAACCCCGGCGCTGCAGTGTCTGCAGAATATCCGTGCGCTTGCTGATGATGTGCACCGGCACATCCCAGGGCGCACCCTCACCGCTCACGATGGCCGCCGGCTGATGATCGCCCAGCACGATCAGGACGAAATCCTCGCTCGCGCGTGCGCGCAGATAGCTCGCCAGCACGTCGAAGGAGTATTCCACGGCGCTGAGATAGCTTGTGCCCATATCGGCCCAGTCCGCGTGCTGAGCCAACGCGTGCCGGAGCGGTGCGACGTCGTAGGGCTGATCCGACAGCACGCGTTGCCAGTCCGATTGCAGGGGCGGAACGGGCTGAAACGGAATGTGGGTGCTCACGGTGGGGAAGAACACGAACAGCGGCTTGCGCGGATGCCGCTGCAGCTCGCGGGCATCGAGCGCTGCCACGGTGTACTGATCCGGTATGCGCCACCAGCCGAATTCCGGACCGTGATAACGAAGCTTCGCCGAGTCGTAGATGTCATCGAAGCCGTAGAAGGCACCCTCCGGCCAGTCTTGCCTCATGCCAGGCATGACGGCGACGGCCCGGTAGCCGGCCGCCTTGAACGTCGACACCAACGTCGGCCGCTTCTGAGTCATCAGCAGCGCGTAGCGTGTGGAATCGCGCACCGCGATGCCCGAGAGCAGGCTCAGATGCGCGAGCACCGATTGCCCGCCGAACGTCGGTGAGGTGACGAACGCCGACGCCACACTGCGGCCCGTGTCCTTCAGCGCCGCCGCGAGCCGCGCCCGGGCGGGCTGCAACGCCCGCGCGTAGTCGGGGCGGTCATACGTGACACTGCCGTAGGATTCCAGAAACACGAGCAGCACATCGCTGCCGGAGAGCGCCTGCAGATCGGACCGCAACGGCGGTGACGGCGGCAGCACGCGCCTTGCCCGGCTGCTCGAGAGCGCATCGACGATGTGCGCAATCTGCTGCCCGTAGGTGCGGCTCACCGGGATGGAGAAGCGCGGCAGGCGTGGCAGCCGGTCGCTCAGCTGCTGGACGAGGAACGCTGCGAGCAGCAGCGCACTCACGAGCCCAAGCCCGAGGCGCGCACCGTGATACCGGTGCAGGGGCGCATCGATCTGCCGCAGCGACCAACGGGCCAGGAGGTAGAGCAGCGTCAAGGCGAGCAAGGCGCCGCCACACACCGCCAGCACCTGCCAGGCGGAGGCGACACGCACGAACATCTGCACGACTGAGACGAGGCGCGGCCCGTCCCAGTACAGATTGATCTCGCGGCCATAGAGCGCTGGGGCGGTGACTTCACCGTAGCGGCCCAGCGCGAACAGCACCACCAGCGCGGACAGCCAGGCGAGCACGCGCGGTGCGGTGGGCCCGAGCCACGCGTTCGAGAGTGCGAGCAGCAGCAGCAGCGCGGCGAGCTCGACCGAGAGCTCCCCCGGCCAATGCACGCCGAGTGTCGGCCATACATTGTGGAAGGTCACCGCAGCATTGAGGAGCAGCACTCCGACGAGCGCTCTCAGCCACAGCGATGCGCGGGCGCGAGACTCCTTGGGGCTAGGCGACATCGGTCGGCGGGTGGCGTAAGAGCCATGCGACATCGAGTGAGAAAGAAAGCACGAGCAGCAGCAGCCCGATCGCGGCGACCCACGCCGCGGCGGGCGCAGCGCAGAGGGGGGCGAGCGCGATGATGAGCGCGATCATCTGCAACACCGCGATCGTCTTGGCTCGCAGGCTCGAGGGGACCGGGCGTTGCAGCTGTGGCACCACGGCGACCACGGCGGCGAACAGGTACCGCATCAGCCCCGACAGCAGCACCCAGGAGCCGACTTTGCCGAAGCGCCAGGCGAGGAGCGCGAGCACGGCGACGAAGGCAGCGTCGGTTTCCATATCGAAGCGGGCGCCGAATTCGCTCGCCATGCCGGAGCGGCGGGCGAGCCAGCCATCGACGCCGTCGAGCGCCATCGCGGCCGAAGCGATGACGACGGCGGCCCCCGCAACCGCACCACCCGCATCCTCACCCAGCAGGCCCGCGAGCAGCGCGACCAGGCCGCCGCGGATGACCGTCACCTGATTGGCAGCGCCCAGGCGCACG
>DATJSR010000288.1:0-11197 GCA_035504015.1 Steroidobacteraceae bacterium | reverse complement strand
ATGTTCCTCTGGCCGGTGCTGACCGCGATCGCGGGCGCGGTCGTCCTGGGATTGTGGTACCAGTCGCCCATCGGACAGGCTGCAGGGGGCCTGCTGCTCGCCGTGGCGCTGCTGCACGGGCTCGCACGCTACGTGAGCTACATTTCTTCCGAGTTCGCCGTCACCAACCTGCGCGTGATCATCAAGGTCGGGGTGTTTCGGCGCCGCACGCTCGAGGTGCAGCGCTCCAAGGTGGAGACGATCGCCGTCAATCAGAGCATCCTCGGCCGCATCTTTGGCTTCGGGGACATCGTCGTCACCGGCACCGGAGGCACCAAGGAGCCCTTCGAGAACATCGGCGCACCGCTGCAGTTCTCGCGCGCGGTGCAGACAGCGCCCAGCTGAGCGTGCCGCTACCGCCCGTGCGCGGGAGCAGCCCGCACTCGATCCCGATGAACCCATGATCTCCTTCTTGAGGCCCGCCGCCTTTGCGCCCGCGCTGCCGGCAGCAGCGGTTGATCCGACCTATCGACGGCTGCGCCGGCGCGTGTTCGCCGGCATCTTCATCGGCTATGCCGGCTACTACCTGGTGCGCAGCAATCTCGCGCTCGCAATCCCGGATATCCAGCACGAGCATCCGCAATTCAGCAAGGCCGCGCTCGGCAGCATGCTCACCGGGCTGTCGATCGCCTACGGCGTCTCCAAGTTCCTGATGGGCTCGGTGTCCGATCGCAGCAACCCGCGGTATTTTCTGCCGTTGGGCCTGCTCGCCTCGAGCGCCATCATGGCCGCGCTCGGAGTCTTCCCGCTCCTCACCGGCTCGCTCGCAGTGCTCATGATCACCCAGGTCGCCAACGGCTGGGTGCAGGGCATGGGCTGGCCGCCCTGCGGCAAGACCATGGTGCACTGGTTCAGCACGCGCGAGCGCGGGCTCACGGTGTCGGTGTGGAACACCGCGCATAACGTCGGCGGGGCGCTCGTCGCCAACCTCGCGCTCCTCGGGGTGCTGCTCTTTCACGACTGGCACGCCAAGTTCTACTTCAATGCGCTGATCGCCGCGGTCGTGGCGCTCGGGGCCCATTTCCTGCTCGAGGATGCGCCCCAGTCGCGCGGTCTGCCGCCCATCGAGCAGTACAAAGACGACTATCCGCCCGGCTACTCCGAAGCGCACGAGCAGCAGCTCTCACTGCGGCAGATCCTGTTCGAGTACGTGCTCGCCAATCGCTATCTGTGGGCGATCGCGCTCGCGAATGCCTTCTGCTACTTCGTGCGCTACGGGGTGGAGAACTGGATTCCGACGTACCTGCAGACCGCCAAGGGCTTCACCTTCAAGCAGTCGAGCATCGCCTGGTCGCTCTATGAGTACGCTGCCATCCCCGGCACCATCGCCTGCGGCTACATCTCCGACCGCTGGTTCAAGGGCAAGCGCGCTCCGGCCACCATCCTCTTCATGGCGCTCACCCTGCTCGCCGTCATCGCCTACTGGCTGAACGGCCACGGGCCGCTGTGGCTCGACTATGCCGCGCTCATTGCGATCGGCTTCCTGATCTACGGCCCGATCATGATCATCGGACTGCACTCGCTCGATCTGGTGCCCAAGAAGGCCGCCGGGACCGCCGCGGGGTTCACCGGGCTGTTCGGCTACGTCTTCGGCTCCGCCATCGCAGGAACCGGCGTCGGCTGGATCGCCGATCACTTCGGCTGGGGCGGCGTCTTCATGACGATGGTGGCCTGCTGCTTGCTCACCATCCTCTTCAGCGCCCTGACCCTGGGCCACAAAGCCGAGAGTGGGCGGCGCATGGCAGTCGACACACCCATCACAGGTAGCAGCCGATGAGCGATCCACCCTTCACCGCCGAATGCCCCAACTGTGGACAGGAGCGGCTGCAGCCCGGGTACAGCCGCGAGGAGCTCGCCCAACTGCTGCGCACGGGCGCGGAGATCGAAGCCTACTGCAGCAGCTGCGACGAGCACTGGCCGATCTCGACCGAGGAGCGCGCCGATCTCGCCCGCGCGCTCACGCCCAAGCGCTGACGCGAGCTGCGGGGCGAGCCTCAGGCAAACGGCAACGGTTTGAGGTCCGGCGGCACCCAGGCACGGCGAGCGCCCACCGAAAAAAGCAGCGCCCGCGACCAATACTGCAGCGGCCATTCCGAGCGGCCGCATTCTGCGGCGAGAAGCGCATTGACGGCCTCGAACAGCGCCAGCCCGCGATGCGCCGCGAGCCAGGCGCGCGCCGCGCGCAGCGAGGCGAGCGTGATCGTCTCGTGGTAGCCGCCGGCATCGGTATTGGCTACCCCCGTCGCCTCGTTGTACGCGCGGATCAACCCGGGCAGCTGCGCAAACGCCTCGCGCTCTCCTCGTGAGAGCAACCACGAGGCGGCGGCGAAATGCGCCGCGTGCGTCCATTCGGGCTTGGGCAGATTGCGGTGGATGAGTCCGAGACCGATGTGCTCGATCTCCGTGTCGCTGGTGAATATTCGCATTGCGAGCTCCTGCGGTACTTTGAGTTCCGGCGAAGCTCGAAACGCAGCCCCGCCGTAAAGGCGGGGTTGCGGGGAAATCAGATCCGGACCTGGACGGCCGCCAAAAAGCGGGCGTGCGCAACCACCGCCGATGAGCTGACGGCTTGCTGGAGTTGGCGGCTGAAGGTCACGAACATGCGGGGCATTCTGGCGGTACTCCGGCGCGCAGGTCAACGGCTCTCGGCGGCTTGCGTGACGCCTTGCGCAGCGGCGCGCTCGACGCCACACTCGCGCTGCCCACGCCTCATGCGCACCCACATCACCCACATCGCCGACATCATCGACATCGCCCGAGGGGAACGCCATGTGTGATCAGGACTCGATGGACGACATCGTCGCCTACGAACTCAAGAATCGGGGGCTCTCGAGACGACAGTTCGGCGCGGCCACCCTGGGCCTTGGCCTCGCCTCGTATCTGCCGGCGGCCGATGCCGTACAGGTGCAGGAAGCAGACGTGCAGATCAAGACGCCCGATGGCACCTGCGATGCCTACCTGGTGCATCCGCTCAAGGGCAAGCATCCCGGCGTGCTCGTATGGCCCGATATCTTCGGCTTGCGGCCCGCCTTTCGTCAGATGGGCAAGCGGCTCGCCGGGTCGGGCTATGCGGTGCTGGTGGTGAACCCCTTCTATCGCACCAAGAAGGCGCCGACCTCGCCTCCCAATCCTGACTTTCAGGATCCGGCGACACGGCAGATGCTCATCGGGCTCATGAGCTCATTGACCCCGCCGCGGGTACTCACCGATGCGCAAGCCTTCGTGCCCTGGCTCGATTCCCAGGCCGCGGTCGACAAGCGGCGCAAGATGGGGACGACGGGCTATTGCATGGGCGGCCCGTTCACTCTGCGCACGGCTGCCGCATTTCCCGACCGCATCGGTGCGGGCGCCTCCTTTCACGGCGCGAACCTCGTGACCGATGGCCCCGACAGCCCGCATCTGCTCGTGCCGCGCATGCACGCGCAATTCCTCATCGCCATCGCCGACAACGACGATCAGCGCGACCCGAAGGCAAAGGACGTCCTGAGGGAGGCGTTCGCCCAAGCGCATCTGACGGCGGAGATCGAGGTCTACAAGGGCGCGCAGCACGGCTGGTGTCCGCCCGACTCGCACGTATACAACCACGACCTCGCCGAGAAGGCCTGGAGCCGTCAGATGGTGCTGTTCGGCAAGGCGCTCGCCTAGCGGCTGCCGAGCACTCGTCGACCGCAATGCTGCGCTTCAGGGGCCCTGTGCCCCTGCGAGCACTCAGTGCGCCGGCGGCTGGATGAGCTCGATACGGTTGCCGGCGGGATCCAGGGCAATGCCGATCTTGATGCCCGTGTTGCCGAAGGCGCGTGGCTCACCGGCCATGCTGCCACCTGCGGCCTTGACCGCAGCCGCCGTGGCCGCCATGTCGGTTACGTTCAGGATCAGATGCGGCACGGGATCGTCGCTGACGTTCGTTGCGCGATGCATGATGACGATCTGTGCTCCGCCGTTGGCCTTGGCGGCCGCAGCGGTGGCGCCGAAGTTGAGCATGATCTCGATGTTGTCGCGGACCTTCAGGCGGTTCACTTCCTGCAGCCCGAAGGCGGCTTCATAGAAGCCCGCGAGGGCTGCCACGTCCGGCCCGCCGACGCGGGCGGCGTTGAGGCTGACCCCTGCCTGCGCCGCGATGCCCAGCAGAATTCCTACGACGCCGAAGCCTGCGATGCGCGCTTTCATGCGATGCCCCCCTTTCTGTTCAGCCGATGATAACTCAACGATGCGGGCTGCGGCACAATAGCCCGATGCAAAGCGCATGCGGCTTCATCCTGCAGGCGAGCTACCGCATCGTGCCGCAGGCGGGCACGCGGCGCGTGCCGGTCGTGCACCTGTACGGACGCCTCGAGGACGGCCGCTCGTTCCTGGTGCGCGATGCGCGCCAGCGCCCGCACTTCTACGTGCGCGCCAGCGATGCGGCCGGCGCGCGCGCGCTCGGCTGCCAGCCGCTCCAGAGCGATCGTCACGGCTTCGACGGCGCCGCGCTCGCTCGCATCGAGGTGGAGGTGCCGGGGGATGTGCCGGCGCTGCGCGAGCGGCTGCATGGCAGCGGCATCGAGACCTTCGAGGCCGACGTGCGCTTCGCGTCGCGCTATCTGATCGAGCGCGGTATCCGCGCCAGCTGCCGCATCGAGGGCGAGGCACTGCCCGGGCCGGGAAGCATTGCAGCGCTGTTCGAGGCGCCGACGCTGCACCCCGCCCCGGCGAGCATCGAGCCGCGCGTGCTGAGCTTCGACATCGAGACCGATGAGCGCGGTGAGCGGCTGCTCGCGATCGCGCTCTACGGCCTGCAGACCGATGAGGTGCTGATCGTCGCGCCGCGCGA
This sequence comes from Steroidobacteraceae bacterium, assembly GCA_035504015.1. Classification (GTDB taxonomy): domain Bacteria; phylum Pseudomonadota; class Gammaproteobacteria; order Steroidobacterales; family Steroidobacteraceae; genus JASHUC01. The sequence continues at coordinate 6,348 of DATJSR010000288.1, read as the reverse complement.
GCGCGGTGCCACCCCGGCCGCGGAGCCGCCCATGCCCGAGCGGGCAGTACGGTGCACGAGCGAGCATGCGGCGCTCGAGGCCTTCTGCGCCCGGGTACGCGAGCTCGATCCGGATGTGCTCACCGGCTGGAATATCGTCGACTTCGACCTCACCGCCCTGCAGCGCATCGCCGCGCGCGTGCGCCACCCGCTCGAGCTCGGCCGCGAGCCGGGCGCGCTGCGCGTGCGCAAGCCCGAAGGCTATTTCGGCAGCGGCCAGGCGAGCATCCCCGGACGCCTCGTGCTCGATGGCATCGACCTGCTGCGCGGAGCCTTCATCCGCATGGAGGACTACTCCCTCGATGCGGTGGCGCGCGAGGTGCTCGCAGAGGGCAAGGCGCTGCGCGGCGAGGCACGCGAGCGCCTCGCCGAGATCCAGCACAACTACCGCCACGACCTCGAGGCATTCGCTCGCTATGCGCGCACGGACGCGCGGCTTGCGTATCAAATCGTCGACAAGCTCGAGCTGGTGAGGCTCGCGTTCGCGCGCAGCCGCCTCACCGGGACGACGCCCGATCGGGTGGCCGCGAGCATCGCCTCGTTCGACTTTCTCTATCTCTCCGAGCTCGAGCGGCTGCGCATCGTCGCCCCGAGCGTGCGCGGGGACGATGCGCGCGTGCACATCGCACAGAAGGGTGGGCACGTCCTCGAGCCCGTGACCGGACTGCATACGAACGTGTGGGTGTTCGACTTCAAGAGCCTGTATCCGAGCATCATCCGCACCTTCAACATCGATCCGCTGAGCTACGTGCCCGGCTCGGGGGAGCCCGGCGCGCAGCCGGATGCGGACGCTTCCGACAAGGCCAGCGCCTCGGCGGCGCTGATCGTCACTCCCGGCGGGGCCTTCAGGCGCGAGCCGGCGATTCTGCCGCGGCTGCTCGATGAGCTCTTCCCGCGCCGCGAAGCGGCCAAGCGCCAGGGCGATGCGGTGGCCGCGCATGCCATCAAGATCCTGATGAACTCCTTCTACGGCGTGCTCGGCACGCCCGCCTGCCGCTTCTTCAACCCCGCGCTCGCCAACGCCATCACCGGGCTCGGCAAGGAGCTGCTGCTGTGGTCGAAGCAGTGGTTCGAGGCCGCAGGGGCTGCGGTGCTCTACGGCGATACGGACAGCCTCTTCGTTCGCGCGGGAGACGGCGACCCCGAGCGCGCGGGGGCCCGGGCGCGCCAGCTCGTGGTGGCGCTCAATCGCGAGCTCACGCGCCACATCGCCGCGCGCTGGCACCTCGAGAGTCGCCTGGAGCTGGAATTCGAGAAGCTCTATCTCAAGCTGTTCTTGCCCCACGCCCGTCACAGCAGCCGCGGCGCGAGCAAGCGCTACGCCGGTCTGCTGCGCGATGCGGGCGGGGAGCGGGTGGAGTTCGTCGGGCTCGAGGTCGTGCGCCGGGACTGGACCGCGCTCGCGAAGCGTGTGCAGCGCGAGCTCTACCAGCGCCTCTTCGCGGGGCTGCCCGTCGATGCGTACCTGGCAGATGTCGTGGCGCGCGTGCGCCGCGGTGAGCTCGATGCGGAGCTCGTCTACCACAAGGGCCTGCGCAAGGCCACGCGCGAGTACACCGCAACCACGCCGCCGCACGTCGCCGCGGCGCGCAAGTCGCGCGAGCCGCCGGGGCGAACCATCCGCTATTTGATGACGAGCGCCGGCGCCGAGCCGCTCGACAACCTGCAGCATCCGCTCGATCGCGAGCACTACGTCAGCAAGCAGGTGCAGCCCGTCGCCGAGCCGGTGCTGGAGGCCCTCGGCCTCAGCTTCGAGCGAGTGATCGGAGATAGCCGCCAGCTCGATCTGTATTCATGATCTTCCGGGGGGAGTCCAACGATGAGCGTCGATGAGCTTCGGGCGCAGGCAGGCGCCGGTCTGCCGCCGGGTGTGCAACCGACGCTGCCGAGTCGCGCAGTCGCCTGGTATCTGGTCGGCGTGCTGATGCTCTGCTACACACTCGCGTACGCCGATCGGCAGATCCTCGCCTTCCTGGTCGCACCGATGAAGCACGATCTGCACATCAGCGATTCGCAGGTCGGGGTGCTGCAGGGCTTCACCTTCGCGCTGGTCTACACGGTCGTTGGCCTGCCGATGGGTGTGCTCGCCGATCGCTTCAGCCGGCGCAACATCATCGCGCTCGGCGTGCTGCTGTGGAGTGTCATGACCTCCCTCAGCAGCATCGCGCGCAGCTTCGCATCGCTCGCCGCCGCGCGTATGGGCGTCGGTATCGGCGAGGCCACCGTGAGCCCGTGCGCCTTCTCGATGATCGGCGATGCGGTTCCGAAGGAGCGCCTGAGCACGGCGTTGAGCATCTACACCATGGGCATTCAGCTCGGCTCGGGGCTGGCGCTCGTGATCGGCGGGGTGGTGTCGCAGGCGGTGAGCCAGTGGCACGCCATTCATCTGCCGCTCGCCGGTGACATCGCACCTTGGCGCGTCACCTTCCTCATCGTCGGCACACCGGGGCTGCTCGTGACGCTCGTGGTGCTCAGCGTGCGCGAGCCCACTCGGCGCACCCTGCTCCTCGATGCGACCGGCCGTCCCGCCACGCTCGGGCTCGCCGGCGCGTGGCAGCAGATTCGCGCGCGCTGGCGCTCGGTGCTGGGTCTCGGGCTGATGATGGGCTTTCAGGCAACCTGCAACTACACGCTGCTTGCCTGGGGACCGAGCTTCTTCGAGCGGGTGCATCACTGGCCGAAGGATCGCATCGGCCTGGTGCTCGGAGGCACCTCCCTCGGTTGTGGTTGCCTGGGATTGCTCGCGGGAGGCTGGCTCGCCGATCGTTGGCAGCGACGCGGCACGATCGACGCATCGCTGCGGGTCGGACTGCTCAATCTCGCAGGCGTGCTGCTGACCCTTGCACCCGCCACGCTCGTGAGCAGCGCCGGCCTCACGGTCGCGCTGCTGGTGCCGGCCGTCTTCTGCGTCGGCCTGCCGATCGGCTGCGGCTACGCCGCTTTGCAGCTCATCTTTCCGAACCAGGTGCGCGGCCTTGCCTCGGCGCTCGTGATCCTCGCCGTCGCGCTCATCGGCCTCAGCGTCGGCGCGGGGCTGCCGGGTTGGCTGAACGACCATTGGTTCCACGACGAGCTGCGCGTGGGCACCTCGATGGCGCTCACCGTGGCCGGTGCCGCCGTGCTCGGCATGCTCACGGTGCTGCTGACGCTCGCGCCGTACCGGGCCGATTACCGTGCGGTGCATGCGCGCTGAGCAGGTGCATGCGCGCTGAGCGACGCGGCGACCCCCTAATGCGGCACGGCTTCCATTCGTGCGGCGCAGCAGATGCGCCCCCGGCACCGCGCTCCCAATCCACACGGCGGCGCCCCATCGCTGCGATTGCGATCGACCTGCTGCGGGACTAGCATCGACTCAAACAACAACCGCGACGGTCCGGTTGCGACCGCAGGGGAGGACGTGATGGACACGAGCAAGATGATCGCCCGTGCGCGGGCGACGCTCCTGACACCGAAGACCGAGTGGCCGATCATTGCCGAGGAGCCCGAGACGGTCGGGCATCTGTACTCGAACTACATCATCGAGATGGCGGCCATTCCGGCCGTGGTGCAATTCCTGACGTATGGGCTGATCGGGGTGCGCATCCCCTTCGGCGGCTACTATCGCGTGGGGATCGTCAACGCGCTGGTCAGCGCCGTAGTCACCTACGCGCTGGCGTTGATCGGCGTCTACATCGTCGCCCTCATCGTCGATGCGCTCGCGCCCTCCTTCGAGGGACAGCGCAATCGCGTGCAGGCCCTCAAGGCGGTCGCCTATGCCTACACCGCCACCTGGGTCGCATCGATCCTCGGCATCATTCCCGGCATCGGCATCGTCGCGGTACTGGTGGGGCTGATCTACGGAATCTACCTGCTGCGGCTCGGGCTGCCGGCGACCATGAAATGCCCGGACTCGCGCGCGGTCGCCTATACGGCCGTCACCCTCATCGTGGGCATCGTCGTCGCCATCGTCCTCGACTATATCGGCCGGCACCTTTTCTTCGGCGCCGGCTACGGCTGGGGAGTGCCGCCGCCGGGCTACACGGGCAGCTTCCCCCACTGACCGCCGCACCCCCGGGCGTCGACCCCGCTGCTATAGTCGGCGCGACAGGGGGATTCCATGAAGCAATCGATCGGCTGGCGTGCGCTGCTGGTGGGTACGTGCTTGGCGGTGAGCACCGTGCTGCGAGCCGGCGCCGCACCTGCCCCGGCAACCGCGCAGGCGAGCCCCGCCGCGGGTGGCGAAGTGCTAGGCATCGCCTTCATCGGTCGCATGGTCGCCGACCTCGATCAGGCGGTCGCCTTCTACAAGGCCATCGGCTTTCAGCAAGACCCCGCAGCGAACCCCGCTTGGCGCAAGGACCCGGTGGTGGAGCACCTGTACTCCGCGCAGGGTTTCGACACGCGCATGGCGAAGATGTTCGTCATCAATCAGAACTCCGGCCGGCATTTCGTCCTCTACCTGCGCGAGGTGCGCGGCATCGAGCGGCGCAATCTCGCAAGCCATGCGCCCTGGCGCGCCGGCTCGAGCCATTTCGGCTACGTGGTGCCCGACGCCGCCCTGCTGTGGATGCAGCTGCGCTCGAGCGGGGAGCTGCGGGCACGCTCCTGGGGCGATGAGCTCATCGCCCCGCCAGGGCAGAGCAAGGGCATGCTGGCCTACATGAGCGATCCGGACGGCCTCGACGTCGAGCTCATCGATCAGCGTCCGGCGGCGCCGGCCGAGGCCGGCCGGCCCGGGCGGCCCGCGCTCCTACCCGGCGTCAATCATGTGGGACTGGTGGTGCTCGATGCCGAGAAGGCGCGGCGCTTCTACGGGGAGCTGCTGGGGGGCCATCTGCTGGCGCCCGAGTCGCCGTGGATGCACGGGGATTTCTATGATTCCGCCGTCGGCTCCCACGGCAACGTGCTGCGCTTCTTCAACGAATCATTCCCGGTCGCCGGTGCCGGCGGAGTGCACATGAGCTTCGAGCTCGTGGAGTTCCAGAATCGGCGCGAGCCGCCCGCCGCGGCGCGCATCACCGACATCGGCGTGGGCTACGTCGGCTTCGAGGTGCACAACCTCGAGGCCTTTCTCGCGCGAGCGCGTGCCGCCGGCGCGCGCCTGGTCTCCGACGGCATCGTCACGATGGCGAGCGGCACCCGCGAGGTGATGGTCCGCGATCCTGATGTCGGTGGCTTCGTCGAGCTCTTCGAGCATCCTCGTTAGAGATTGGGCGACAGCCGTTCCGGCGGCTCAGGGCGGCTGCACCGGTCGGCTAGCGCCCGGTGAACTTCGCAGCCCGTTTCTCGAGAAACGCGGCCACGCCCTCGCGATAGTCGGCCGAGTATCCGAGCTCGCGCTGCAGATCCCGCTCGAGATCGAGCTGCTGCGCGAGATCCTGCTGCCAGGCGCGCTGCAGCGCCTGCTTGGTACGCGCAAGTCCCAGGGTAGGCGCGGCGGCGAGATCGCGCGCGAGCTGCTCGACACTCGGCCAGAGCTCCTCATCGGGCACACAGCGCCAGATCAGGCCCCATTCGGCGGCCTGCTGCGCTCCGAGCCGCTCCCCCAGCAGCGCCAGGCCGCGTGCACGGGCATCCCCGACCAGGCGCGGCAGCGACCAGGTGCCACCGCTGTCAGGCACCAGACCCAGGCGACAGAAGGACTGGATGAAGCTCGCCGAGCGGCCAGCGATCACCAGATCGCACGCGAGGGCGATGTTCGCCCCCGCGCCCGCGGCCACGCCGTTGACGGCGGCGATCACCGGCAGCGGCAGCTGCCGCAGGGCAAGCACCAGGGGTTTGTAATGCGCCTCGATCGAGGCGCCGAGGTCGATGCCCTCGCCCCCGGGGGCGACGGCCCGATCCGCGAGGTCCTGCCCTGCGCAGAAGGCACGACCCGCCCCGCTGAGCACGAGCACGCGGGCAGCGGCGCTGCGGGTCGCCTCGAGCGCCTCGCGCACCTCCGCGTGCATCTGGGTGTTGAAAGCGTTGAGCTTGTCCGGACGCTGCAGCGTCAGCCGGGCAATCCCGTCCTGGATCGCAAAAATGATGGTTTCGTAGGCCATGGCCCCCTCGTCGCTGGCGGCATGCGCTATTGTCTTCGCAAATGCCCGTGGGCGCATCGCCGCGACTCGCAGGCGAAGAGCCGCGTCGGCGATCGGTGCGCACAGGGTTGCGGTATGAGCACCAAAACTCTGATACTCACACAGTTACTGGTACCCGGAGCGATACCGTGCACGTACCCACGCGCAGCGGCAGCCGGCACATGAAAGGCAAGCAGATCGCGTTCACCTTGTATCTGCCGCCGCGAAAGTACTGGCTGCTCAAGGCCCTCAGCCAGAAGGCCGACGT
>DATJSR010000287.1:0-20788 GCA_035504015.1 Steroidobacteraceae bacterium | reverse complement strand
GATGAGCTGCGCCGCGTGCGTGGCGTGCAGCAGATCAAGCTCGCGACCACGACGGCGCTGCTGCCGCCCCTGCATTCGCACGGCAGCGCCGCCACGCTTGCTGGCGCTGCGCGCGCCTCCCGGAGCGCACCGTGAGCGGCTCGCGGACCGCGGACCCCAAGGGCGCGCAGGCGCACGCCCGTGCAATGGCCGGCACGCGCGTCGAGGCGATGCCGACGGTGCCGGCGACGCACGCGGCACACCTGCCCGCGGGAGTCGCCGCGGCCGACATGCTGTGGGAGGAGACGCTCGCCGCGGGTGGCTATGCCGCCAAGGAGCTGCGCCGCGGTGCGCGACTCGCCCTCGTCGACCTCGACGGCGATGGCTGCATCTCCATGCTGATCTTCAATGCGCGCAGCCCCGTGGAGCGGCTCAACGTCGCCGATACGGTGAAGGTGCAGTGGAACGCCTATCTCGGCGCCGGGAGCGTGTTGCTGTCGGACATGGGGCGGGTGCTCATGAGCCTCCTCGAGGATCAGGCGCGCACCCACGATGCCTTCTGCGGCGCCTCGAACGAGCGCACGAATGCGGCCCGCTACGGCGATGGCAGCAACAGCGGCCCGTATCCGAGCGCCCGTGACCGCCTGCTGCTCGGGGCCGCCAAGTTCGGCCTCGGCCGCAAGGACGTGCACCCGTGCATCAACTGGTTCAAGGGCGTACGCATCGGCGCGGATGGCTCGGTGCGGCTCGAGGTGGGTCCCTTTGCCCCGGGGCGTCAGCTGCTTCTGCGTGCCGAGATGGATGTGGTGGTGGTGCTCGCCAATTGCCCGCACGTGCTCGATGAGCGGCCTCGCTACAGCGTCACACCGGTGCGCGTGAGCGCCTGGCGCGGTGCGCTCACTGGCGAGGATGATCCGCTGCGCAACGCCTCACTCGAGAGTGAGCGCGCCTTTCTCAATGTCGAGGAATACTTTCGGCGCTAGCCGCGCGCGCGCCGACCGAGACCCCCATGAGCAAGCAGCCTGACTCTGCACACCCGGCACCCCCGCTCAGCGGGCGCATCGTGCTCGATGAGGTGATTGCGGCCCGCGCCCCGTGGGATCATCCCGTGCACCGCGGCGAGACGCTGCGCATCATCGACCTCGAGGGCAACCAGGCCGTCGACTTCCTCATGTACGGCCTGCACAACGATGCCGTGCGCTACAGCGCCCAGGACACGATCGCCGCCCAGCGCAGCATCTTCCTGCGCACCGGCACCGTGCTGCTCTCGAACGAAGGCACGCCGATGGCGACGATCACCGCCACCACCGTCGCCTATCACGACACCATCGGCGGGGCCTGCAGCTGTGAGAGCAACACCCTGCGCTACGGGCATCACACCAAGGCGCAGCACGCCTGCGTCGAGAACTTCCTGCACTCACACCTGCGACACGGCCGCGGCAAGCGCGACATGGTCTCGAACATCAACTGGTTCATGAACGTGCCGGTCGAGGCAGACGGCACCCTCGGAATCGTCGATGGCATCTCGGCCCCCGGGCTGTACGTGGATCTGCAGGCGCAGATGGATCTGTGCGCCGTGATCTCCAACTGTCCGCAGATCAACAACCCCTGCAACGGCTTCAATCCCACGCCCGTGCGCGTGATCATCGCGGCACCCGATGCCGCGGGCTGAGCTCGAGCTCGCCGGGCGCGCCGCGGCCGCCGCGGAGAGCCGGCCGGCGCCGCAGCGGCCGCCGTTTCGCAAGGTGCTGATCGCCAACCGCGGCGTCATCGCCTGTCGCATCATCCGCACGCTGCGCCGGCTCGGCATCGGCTCCGTGGCCGTGTTCTCCGAGGCCGATGCCGGCTCGCTGCACGTCGATCAGGCCGATGAGAGCGTGTGCATCGGCCCCGCCGAGGCGGCCGCGAGCTATCTCAATGCCGAGGCGCTCATCGCCACCGCGCGCGAGCGCGGTGCCGAGGCGCTGCATCCCGGCTACGGCTTCTTGAGCGAGAACCCGCAGTTCGCCGCGCGCTGCGAACAGGCGGGCATCACGTTCATCGGCCCGCGCCCCGAGCACATTCGCGCCTTCGGCTTGAAGCACAGCGCGCGCGAGCTCGCGCAGGCGCAGGCCGTGCCGCTGCTCGCGGGTACGGGCGTGCTCGACGACGAGCAGCAGGCGCAGCGCGCCGCGCGCGCCATCGGCTTTCCGGTCATGCTCAAGGCGACCGCGGGCGGGGGTGGTATCGGCTTGCGCGTGTGCGAGGACCCGGCAGGCCTTTCGCAGGCGTTCGCCTCGGTGGCGCAGCTCGCCGGGAGCCACTTCGCAGCCTCGGGCATGTTCCTCGAGCGCTATGTGCGCGCCGCGCGGCACATCGAGGTGCAGATCTTCGGCGATGGCGCAGGGCGCATCGCCGCGCTCGGCGAGCGCGACTGCTCGCTGCAGCGGCGCAATCAGAAGGTGATGGAGGAGACCCCCGCGCCGGGATTGCCCGCCGCCACGCGGGCGCGCCTGCTCGAGTGCGCGGTTCGTCTGGGGGCGAGCGTGCAGTACCGTTCGGCCGGCACGGTCGAGTTTCTCTACGACCGTGAGGGCGACGAGTTCTATTTTCTCGAGGTCAATACCCGGCTGCAGGTCGAACACGGTGTCACCGAGCAGGTGAGCGGCATCGATCTGGTGGAATGGATGATTCGCTGCGCCGCCGGGGACTGCAGCTTCCTCGACGATTGGGCGGATGTGCACGCGTGGTCGCGCCGCGCAAGGGGCGCCTCCATCCAGGCACGCGTGTACGCCGAGGACCCCGGCGAGGCCTATCGTCCCGTGAGCGGCGTGCTGAGCGACGTGCAGCTCGCGCCGGAGGCGCGCATCGAGACCTGGGTCACCCGCGGCAGCGAGATCACGCCCCACTACGATCCGCTCATCGCCAAAGTGATCGTCACGGGCGCCGACCGCGCCGAGGCGGTGACAAAGCTCGGGCGTGCGCTCGAGCAAACGCACCTCGCAGGACTGCAGACCAATCTCGAGTGGCTGCGCCAGGTGGCAGCGAGCGAGATGTTCGCGAGCGGGGCGGTCTCGACCCGTGCGCTCGCGCAGATCCCCTACGCGGCACAGGTGATCCGCGTCGTGAGCGGCGGTCTTGCCACCACGGTGCAGGACTACCCCGGCCGACTCGGCTTCTGGAACGTGGGCGTGCCGCCTTCGGGGCCGATGGACTCGCTCGCCTTCCGCCTCGGCAACCGCCTGCTCGGCAACGAGCCGGGCGCGGCCGGACTCGAATGCACGGCGCTCGGGCCGACGCTGCTCTTTCAAACCCCGGGCACGATCTGTCTGACCGGTGCGCTCGTGGAAGGCACGCTCGATGACCGCCCGTTGCCCTCCTACGAGCCGGTGACGGTGCGTGCGGGACAGACGCTCAAGCTCGGGCGCGTGCAAGGAGCGGGCTTGCGCAGTTATCTGCTGGTGCGCGGTGGGCTGCGTGTGCCGCAGTACCTGGGAAGCCGCGCCACCTTCACCCTCGGGGGCTTCGGTGGGCATGCCGGACGCACGCTCGCCGCGGGTGATGTGCTCGAGATCGCCGCTGCATCGAGCGCGCATGCCCTCGAGCGCGCGCTCCCGCGGACACTGCGACCCGAGCTCACCCGCGACTGGTCGCTGCGGGTGCTGTATGGCCCGCACGGCGCCCCGGACTTTTTCACGCCCGAGGACATCGACGCCATTCTCGAGGCCGCCTGGCGCGTGCACTACAACTCCAACCGCACCGGTGTGCGGCTCCTCGGCCCCAAGCCGCGCTGGGCGCGGCGCGACGGCGGCGAGGCGGGGCTGCACCCCTCCAACATTCACGACAACGCGTACGCGGTCGGTGCCCTCGACTTCACCGGGGACATGCCGATCATCCTCGGGCCCGACGGGCCCTCCCTGGGCGGCTTCGTCTGCCCCTTCGTCGTCGCGCAGGTCGATCTGTGGAAGCTCGGGCAGCTCGCCCCCGGCGACACCGTGCATTTCGTGAGCATCGATGAGGAGACGGCGGCCGCAGAGGAGCGCGCCCAGCAGCAGCTCATCGAGCATCTGCAGTCCCCGCGTCGCGCGCGCGCGGCCGAGCGTGGGCTCTCGGCGCAGCACGCCGGGGAGCGCAGCCCCATTCTCGGCGCGCTCGAGGCCCGCGGCACGCGACCGGCCGTGCTCTATCGGCGCCAGGGCGATCGGCACCTGCTCATCGAGTACGGTCCTCTCGCCCTCGATCTGGAGCTGCGCCTGCGCGTGCACGCGCTGATGCTCGAGCTCGAGCGCTCGCGCCTTGCGGGGGTCATCGACATCACCCCCGGCATCCGCTCGATGCAGATCCATTACCACCCTCGCGAGCTGACGCAAGCACGGCTGCTGCAGACCCTCGCCGATGCCGAGGAGCGCCTGGGCGATCTCGGGGAATTCGAGATCGCCTCGCGCGTGGTGCACCTGCCACTCTCCTTCCGCGACCCGGCGATCGAGGAGACGATCGCCCGGTACATGAGCTCGGTGCGTGACGATGCACCCTGGTGTCCGGACAACATCGAGTTCATTCGCCGCGTGAACGGCCTCGCCGATGCCGAGGAGGTGCACCGCATCGTCTACGAGGCACGCTACCTCGTCATGGGGCTGGGGGATGTGTATCTCGGCGCACCGGTTGCGACGCCCCTCGATCCGCGCCACCGCCTGGTCACGACCAAGTACAACCCGGCGCGCACCTGGACACCGCCGAATGTGGTCGGCATCGGGGGCGCCTACCTATGCATCTACGGCATGGAGGGGCCGGGCGGCTACCAGCTCTTCGGCCGCACGGTGCAGGTCTGGAACACCTACCGTCAGACGCGGGATTTTCGCGAGGGCAAGCCCTGGCTGCTGCGCTTCTTCGACCAGATCCGCTTCTTCCCTGTGAGTCATGCCGAGCTCTCCGAGTGGCGGCGCGACTTTCCCAATGGCCGCCGCGCGCTGCGCATCGAGCCAGAGCTGTTTCGCCTGGCCGACTACCGGCGCTTCCTCGCCGAGCATCACGCGAGCATCGCCTCGTTCGAGCAGCGCCGGCAGGCAGCCTTCAATGCCGAGTGCGAGGAGTGGGCGCGGCGTAACGAGCTGTCGCGAGCGGAATCCCTGAGCGGCACCACAATGGTGCAAGAGGCGGTGAAAATTCCGCTCGGTGCGGAGCTCATCGAAGCGCCAGTCGGCGGAAATCTCTGGAAGATCAAGGTGCAAGTAGGAGATGCCATCGAAAAGGGCATGGTCATTGCAGTGATCGAGGCCATGAAGACCGAGTGCACCGTCCCGAGCCCCGCCGCAGGCGTGGTTCGCGCCGTTTATGTGCGCGAGCGGCAGGGGATCGCCGCGGGTGCGCCGCTCATGGCCATCGAGCCCACGCCGCCGGCGCGTGCGGGCGCGGGCTGAGCGCATGCAACGCGCCCCGGTGCCCACCCTCGAGCGTGCCTCGGTGCGCGAGATCGCGCGCTTGGTGTCCTGCGGAGCACGCAGCGCCGAGCAGGTCGCGCGCGAGACCCTGGCCCGTGCGGATGCCTACGACGAGATTCAGCCGCAGGCCTGGATCGCGCGGGAGACGCCCGAGCGGGTGCTGGCTGCGGCGCGTCGGGTCGATGCGCGCATCGCCAGCGGCGACACGCTGCCGCTCGCCGGCGTGCCGTTCGCCGTCAAGGACAATCTCGACGTGGCAGGCCTCCCCACCAGTGTCGCCTGCCCCGCCTTTGCTTACCCCGCGGAGAGCTCGGCCGCGGTGGTCGAGCAGCTGATGAGCGCCGGCGCGATACCGGTCGGCAAGACCAATCTCGATCAGTTCGCGACCGGTCTCGTCGGCACCCGCAGCCCCTACGGCGCCCCGCGCTGTGTCTTCAATCGCGAGTACGTGAGCGGGGGCTCGAGCTCCGGATCCGCAGTCGTCGTTGCCGCAGGTGTCGTGCCCTTCGCGCTTGGCTCCGACACCGCAGGCTCGGGCCGCGTACCGGCCGCATTCAATCATCTGGTGGGACTGAAGCCCACGCGCGGGCGCTGGAGCACGCGCGGGCTGGTGCCGGCGTGCCGTACGCTCGACTGCGTGAGCTCGCTCACGCTCGATGCCGAGGACGCACGGCTCATCGATCGAGTGCTCACGAGCTTCGATCCCGAGGACCCCTATGCGCGACGTGCGCCCGCGCACGCCGCCGCGGCGCTTCCCGAGTCCTTCGCCTTTGCCGTGCCGCGGCCCCTGCAGCTGCAGTTCTATGGCGATGCCGAATCGGCCGCCCTCTTCGCCGCGGCGATCGAGCGACTGAGCGCCGCAGGCGGCACACCCGTGGAGGTCGATGCCAGCCCGCTGCTGGAGGCAGCGCAGCTGCTGTATGCGGGGCCGTGGGTCGCCGAGCGCACGGCGGTCCTCGAAACGCTGCTCAACCGACAGCCGGCGGCGGTGCACCCGGTGGTGCGCGCCATCGCTCAGGCAGGCGCCGGCGTGTCGGCGGTCGAGACCTTTCGCGGGCTGTATGCCCTGCAGCGCTACGCGCGCGCCATCGAGCCGCTCTTCGAGCGCGCCGCCTTGCTGCTGCTGCCAACGACACCGACGATCTATCGCGTGAGCGAGGTGCTCGCCGAGCCTGTGCAGCTCAACAGTCAGCTCGGCCTTTACACCAACGCCGTCAACCTGCTCGATCTGGCGGCGCTCGCCGTGCCCGCGGGCTTTCGCCGCAACGGCACGGGATTCGGCGTCAGCCTGATCGCCCCTGCCTGGTCCGATGAGCGGCTGCTCGAGCTTGCCGCTCGCCTCGAGCGGCGCGTCCCGCTCGGGCCGCCTCCGCCGCTCGATGTGAGCACGCGCACCCCGAGCGTGCGGCTCGCCGTGGTCGGCGCCCACCTCGCCGGAATGCCGCTGCACTGGCAGCTGACGAGCCGCGGCGCACGCCTGGCACAGAGCACGCGCACGGCCGCGCGCTATCGGCTGTATGCGATGAGCGGCCAGACACCGCCCAAGCCCGCGCTCGTGCACGTCGGCGCGGGCGGCTCGCCGATCGAGATCGAAGTCTACGAGCTCGAGCTCGAGGCCTTTGGCAGCTTTGTCGCCGAAGTGCCGCCACCGCTTGCGATCGGCACGGTCGAGCTCGCCGACGGCACGAGCGTGCGGGGCTTCGTGGCCGAGCCGCGTGCACTGCCCGGTGCGCTCGATATCAGCCACCACGGCGGCTGGCGCGCCTACCTCGCATCCCAAGGAGACCCGATCCGTGGACTCATTCGCTAAGTCCCTGTGCCGCCTCGCACGTACGCTGCGTGTCGCGCTGCTCCTCAGCCTCGCGCTGCCTCTGGCGGCCCGCGCGGAGGTGAGGGTCGGCGTCTCCGACTGGACCGGCTGGGTCGCCTGGTACGTGGCGCAGCAGCAGGGCTATTTCAAGAAATACGGCGCCGATGTGCAGCTCATCTGGTTCGCCAATTACAGCGACTCCATCGCCGCGCTCTCGACGGGCCAGCTCGATGCCAACAGCCAGACCTGGTCCGATACGCTCGGCCCGCTCGCCAAGGGCCTGCCGCTCGAGGCGGTGCTGGTCAACGACAACTCCGCGGGCAACGATGCCCTCATGGTAGCTCCGAGCCTCAAGAGCTTCGCCGACCTCAAGGGCCACACCGTGGCGCTCGAGCAGTACAGCGTGTCGCACTTCGTGCTCTACACCGCTCTCGAGCGCAACGGCCTCACGCCCAAGGACGTGCGCGTGGTGAACCTCTCGGCCGGCGATGCCGCCGCCGCCTTCATGAGCGGCCGCGTCGATGCCGCCGTGGTGTGGAATCCCTGGATCAGCCAGATCGAGAAGAGCGGCCGGGGGCGGCCGCTGTTCACCTCGCGGGACATGCCGGGGCTCATTCCGGATCTGCTGGTCGCGCAGCAGAGTGCCATTCACAATCACCGCGCCGATCTCGTGGGCATGATCCGCGCCTGGTTCGACACGGTGAGCTTCATCCAGAACAATCCCGATCAGGCAGTGCGCATCATGTCGAAGGTCGTCGGCATGGACGCGCAGCAATACAAGGTCTTTCTGCCCGGCACCCGCTTCTTCGATGCCAAGGCCAACGTGCAGGCCTTCGATCCGCGCGATCCACACGGTCTGGTGATGACGGCGCCGATCATCGCGCGCTTCCTGCTATCCAATAAGCTCATCGATGGGCAGCCGAACGCGGCACGCGGCGTCGACGGGTCGCTGCTGCAGGAGGCGCTACGCAAATGAGTGCGGCGCCATCGGTGGAGCCAGCGGCGGACTTGTCCCCCGCGGTCAGCGTGCCGATCCTGCCGCTGCCGCCCATGCGCCCGCGCTCACCGGGCTTGTGGGTCATCCGCGGCTGGATCAGCCAGCGACGCTACTGGCTGCTCGCCGCGCTCGGGCTCGCCGTTCCCTTGCTGTTCTGGATCGCCCTCACCTCGCTCGGCACGGTCAATCGGGTCTTCCTGCCCGGGCCGCTCGATGTGCTGCGGCGGGTGGGCACCTGGTACAACGACGACGATCTGCTCGGTGACATCCGCATCAGCTGCTACCGGGTGATCGCCGGCTGGGCGCTCTCGGCCATCATCGCCTTGCCGCTCGGCCTGTTCATCGGTACCTATCGCGCCGTGCAGGCGCTGCTCGAGCCGCTCACCGATTTCATCCGCTACATGCCTGCGGTCGCCTTCATCCCGCTGGTGATGCTCTGGATCGGCATCGACGAGGGAGCCAAGATCGGCATCATCTTCATCGGCACCTTCTTCCAGATGGTGCTGATGATGGCCGAGGACGTGCGCCGCGTGCCGATGGCGCAGATCGAGGCCGCACAGACCATGGGAGCGTCGCGGCTCGAGATCATCGAGAAGGTGATCATTCCCTCGGCCAAGCCCGCACTGCTCGACACCTTGCGCATCACCATGGGCTGGGCCTGGACCTATCTGGTGGTGGCCGAGCTGGTCGCGGCCAACTCCGGCCTCGGCTACGCGATCATCAAGGCGCAACGCTTTCTGCAGACCGACAAGATCTTCGCCGGCATCATCCTGATCGGCGCGATCGGCCTTGCCATGGACCAGGGCTTTCGGCGCATGCACCGCCTCGCCTTCCCCTGGCTGTACGCCCGGAGCTGACATGCCGAGCGCCATCCGCTGTCGTGGTCTGTGGAAGGTGTTCGGTAGCGGCAGCGGCGCGGTCGTGGCGCTGCAGGACGTGACGCTCGAGGTGGCCGATGGGGAGTTCGTGACGCTCGTCGGTGCCTCCGGCTGCGGCAAATCGACGCTGCTGCGCACGCTCGCAGGCCTGGAGCCGCACAGTGCGGGTGAGATCGAAGCCGGCGGCGTGCCGGTCTCGGCGCCGGGTGCCGATCGCGCGATGGTGTTTCAGAACTACAGCCTCTATCCCTGGCTCACGGTGACGGGCAACATCAAGTTCACCCGCGAGCTCGCGGCGCACACGCGCGATCGCACCTCGGCGGACGTTGAGGCAGCCGCGGGCCGGGCGGACGCGCTGCTTCGGGTCATGGGCCTGGTGGGCGTCGCCGATGCCTATCCCAACCAGCTCTCCGGAGGCATGCAGCAGCGCGTCGCCATCGCCCGGGCGCTCATGAGCCGGCCCCGCATTCTGCTCATGGATGAGCCCTTCGGCGCGCTCGATGCGCAGACGCGCGAGGTCATGCACGATCTGATCCTGCACGTCTCCGAGCTCGAGCACTGCACGGTGCTGTTCGTGACCCACGACGTCGAGGAGGCGATCTATCTGGGCCGGCGCGTGGTGCTGATGGCGCCTCGTCCGGGGCGCATCGACTCGCTCTACGAAGTACCCCTGCCGGCGAGCCGCACGCAGGACATGAAGCACACGCCCGCCTTCCTCGGCCTGAAGAGCGAGATTCTGGCGCGCATCCGCGCCACCTCCGGGATCAAGACCGACCTCGAGCTGCTGCAGAGAATGTCCCGGCGCGCCAGCGCCTAGAGACAGCCGCCCGGGGGCCGTGCGCGCCCTGCTATCGCGCATTGCATACGTGAGCTGCGCTCAACTGGTGCACCGACACGGTGCGTCGCATCTCCCTCACCATTGAGCACGCAGCAACACCTCAGCGTAAGTACTGGTTTTCTGAGTGTTTGAATGCGGCTGCCAGGTCGACCCGCGGCGCGGGCATGCCATTTGCACCACACGTCGACAAATGTGCGTCTAGGGTTCCGGCCTGCGCGACGAGCGGGTGTCTGGTCCGAGAGAGGCAGTCCAGAGCCAAACGGGGGGTTTTGCCCGGTTGGCGTGGATACACGGCGGGACAAAAGCCCGGGAGATCTGCTGTCGAGGAGACTTCGGTTCGCCTCGGGACGATCTTCCGCAAGAAGGCAGTCCCGTCATGGGAAACGCTCCTCGACGGTGCGCGCAACGCATTGGGCAACGAGGAGACGAGTCGCACCATGACCAAGCAACGAGCCAGACGGGCCGCGCAGCCGCTCGCACGCCGCGCGCTGCGCCTCGGGACCGTCACTCCCGTGACGGCGGCAGTTCTCTCCGCGCTCTACGGACCGGCGGTGCTCGCCGATGCGAGCGACCCGCAGAGCCCGACGCAGCTCGCTCAGGCATCGGGGACGGTGGCGCAGCAACCCGTCGAGACCGGTCTGCAGGAAGTGACCGTGACGGCGACACGCCGCGCGGCCTCGGCTCAGGATCTGCCCATCAGTATCACGGCGATCACGGGCGCGCAGCTGCAGGAGGCGGGCATCGAGGACATGGCCTCGTTGGCCCGCAACATGGCGGGCGTCGACTACACCGACAAGGGGCCCTTCGGTGGGGTCAACGGCTCGACGCTCATCATCCGTGGGTTGAACAGCGAGCAGACCTCCGGTCAGCTGGCGTTGGCCAGCCCCGTCGTGCCCCCGGTCGCCACCTATGTGGATGACACGCCGCTCTTCGTCAATCTGCGTCTGGAGGATCTGAACCGAGTCGAGATCCTGCGCGGCCCGCAGGGGACGCTCTACGGCTCCGGATCCTTGGGCGGCACCATCCGCTTCGTGCAGAACCAGCCCGATCCCTCCGCCTTCGATGCCAAGGCCGAGCTCGGCGTCAGCGACACCGCCCATACGCACGCGCCGAACGAGGAGGCCTTCGGCATGCTCAATCTGCCGGTGACCTCCACCTTTGCCATCCGTTTGAATGCCAGCTGGGCGTACGATGCCGGCTTCATCAATCAGCCGAACCTCTACGTGCTCGACTCCGCGGGCATCCCGATCTCGGCCGATCCCGGCAATCCCTTCAGCCCGCCGGTGAAGTACTCCGACGACGGCACCAACGCTTACATGTACCGCACGGCGCGCGTGGCAGCGCTGTGGAAACCGAGCGATGTGTTTCAGATCGGTCTCAACTTCTATTACCAGTACGCCACGGCGAACGGCTTTCCGTACGCCGCCACTCAGACGTCCGCGTACAACCAGTTCATCGACGACAACCCCGCCGACGGCCACTTGCCGACACCGTGCTCGCCGACACCGTGCGCACCGGCCGCGGTGCCGCAGCTGTTCAACTCTCCCGTGCCGGCCGGCGTCGATTCCCTCTCCAATGCCGACAACAGCCTCGAGGGTGCCAACGACAAGGTCGACATCACGGCCCTCACCATCGAGTACGACCTCGGCTTTGCGACACTGACCTCCGACAGCTCGTACGCGCAGCACATGAACAAGTCGAGCGACGATCTGACGGCGCTCTACAGCAATTTCGGTTTCTATCAGAGCATCTACGGCCAGGACCCGCGCACCTTCGTGCAGGGGCGCGACCAGTTCTACGATCGGCCCGTCACCCAGGAGTTCCGCCTCGCCTCCAAGACGGGCGGCTTCCTCGACTGGGTCGGTGGCCTCTTCTACAAGGACGAGCAGAGCAACATCCAGGAGCACGAGTTCTTCCCGGGCTACCTCGATTTCTACAACGCCTGCTCGGCGATCTACGGCCAGGCGACAGTGACGCAGGTGTTCAGCAACTTCCCCTCGTACTGCGGTGTCGGCGAGACCGCCTATACCCCCGGCGCGCTCAACTACGTCGATGGCATTCCGATCGTCAAGGATCAGACCTACATCGGCGACTTCGAGACGCACTACACCGATCTTGCGCTCTTCGGTGAGCTCACGGGCCATGTGACCTCCGCCTGGAGCGTCACCGGCGGGGCGCGCCTGTTCAAGCAGACGGTCTCGCAGTCGCAGCAGACCGGACTGCTCTTCGATGGCGGCACCTTCTTCGAGCCGGACCTGCCGATTGCCAACACCGGCTTGAGCAACTCCTGGCGCAAGGCGCTGTGGAAGCTCAATACCGCCTATCAGTTCGACAAGAACAACCTGGTCTACGTCACGTGGTCGCAAGGCTTTCGGCGCGGGGGTGTCAATGCGCTGCCCCCGAGCGAGCCTGCCTACGGCTACACCACGCCCGCGGCACTCACCAAGCTCTCCCCGGACGAGGCGGACAACTACGAGATCGGCTTCAAGGGCACGATCGCGAACCGCGTGCAGTACTCGGCAGACCTCTACGAGATCCACTGGCACAACATGCAGGAGGGCGTGCAGCTCACGCCCCTGGTGCTGCCCGCCTCGATCAATGTCGGCGATGCCTTCAGCCGCGGTGCCGAGCTCGAGGTTTACGCGCTCGTGACCGACCATCTGGCCGTGACGCTCGACTACACGTATGACCAGACCAAGCTCACGACCGAGAGTCCGCTGTATGCACAGGCGACCCCGCCTAACACTTTTGCCAACCTCTCAGCCCCCCCGGCGGCCATTGGCACGGCGCTGCCGGGCACACCCAAGGAAAGCGTCGCGGTAGGTCTCGAATATGCGCACGTGCAGCTCGCGGGCGGCGAGCTGCGCTTTGCCATCAACGCCCACTACCAGAGCGATCAGCTGCCCGCCCTCTCGGCCACGGCCATCAACGTGCCCGGATACACCATGCTCGATACGCGTGTTTCCTTCGAGCTATCGCACTGGATCACCACGGTGTACGCGAATAACATCACCAACAATCTCGGGATCCAGTCGTACTCGGACCCGGCGATCTACGGCAACCGCTGGCAGGCGGTGGTGTCGACGCCCCGCACCATCGGCATCACGGAGACCTACTCGTTCAAGGGGCACTGACATCGCCGGAGGGGGCTTGAGGAGCGCAGAGGGGGAGCTGAGCAGCGTACGGCTGCTCGAGAAGCTCGTGGGCTTCGCCACCGTGAGCCGCGATTCCAATCTCGAGCTCATCGAGTATGTGCGCGCACTGCTCGCCGCGCGCGGCATCGAAGCGCGTCTCTACTACGATGCCGCCCGCACCAAGGCCAATCTGTACGCGAGCATCGGCCCCGCGCAGGCGAGCGGCGTGCTGCTCTCAGGGCACACCGACGTGGTCCCGATCGACGGGCAGCGCTGGGCGAGCGAGCCCTTTCAGCTCGTGGAGCGCGCGGGTCGGCTCTACGGGCGCGGCACCGCGGATATGAAGGGCTTCATCGCCTGTGCGCTGCGCGCCTGCCACCTGGCGAGCCGGCGGCAACTGCGCACGCCGCTGCATCTGGCACTCTCCTACGACGAGGAAGTCGGTTGTCTCGGTGTGCGCTCGCTCATCGAGGACATGGCCGGCTGGGCACAGCGCCCGCGGCTCGCCATCGTCGGTGAGCCCACCGGGCTGCGCGTCGCGATCGGGCACAAGGGCAAGACGGCGTTGCGGGCGCGCTGCGCGGGCCGGGCCGCGCACTCGGCCAACCCCGCCCGTGGCGTCAACGCCATCCATATCGCGTGCGATCTGGTCGCGGCGGTGCGCGAGCAGCAGGCCGAGATCGCCGCCACCGGCCCCTGTGATGCCGCCTACGAGGTGCCTCACACCACGCTGCACGTGGGGGTGATACGCGGCGGCACCGTGCTCAACATCGTGCCGGCGCACTGCGAGCTCGAGCTCGAGATCCGCAACGTGCGCGAGGATGACCCGTCGGCCATCGTGGCCGAGCTGCGGGCGGCTGCCACGCGGGTCGTTGCCGACACCGGCGCGCTCGAGTCCGCCGGCATCGAGCTCGAGCCATTGCACGATTATCCGGCGCTCGAGACGCGCGCCGATGCCGAGGTGGTGCAGCTCGTGGCGGCGCTCACCGGCGAGCCGGAGCCGATCAAGGTCGGCTACGGCAGCGAGGCAGGACTCTTCAGCGAGCGTCTGGGGATTGCCACGGTGGTGTGCGGACCCGGCTCCATCGAGCAGGCGCACCGCCCGGATGAGTTCATCGAGCGCGAGCAGCTCGCGCGCTGCGATGCCATGATGGATGCCCTGCTCGAGCGATTGAGTTGAAGCCGCCTCGCGCCGCCGGAAGTCGACCCATGCATACACGCTTGCGCAAGTTCAACACGCGCGATACCTACCCCGAGCAGCAGCTCGACAACGATCTGTGCCAGGTCGTGGTGGCGAGCGGCCGCATGGTGTTCGTGCGCGGGCAGGTGGGGCAGGACCTGGAGAGCTCGGCCAGCGTCGGCGTGGGAGATCCGGTTGCGCAGGCCGAGAAGGCCATGCAGAACATCGAGCAGCTGCTCGGCGAGGCCGGCGCGCGGCTCGAGCATATCTGCAAGATCACGATCTACCTCACCGATGCGCGCTTTCGCGAGGGCGTCTATCGCGTGATCGGCCGTGCGCTGCGCGGGGTCTTCCCCGTCTCGACCGGCATCGTGGTCAGCGCGCTCGCGCGCCCGGAGTGGCTCGTCGAGGTGGACGTGATCGCCGTGCTCCCCGAGCCGGATGCCTCGCGGTGACATTCTCGATCGCAGCGCGCACACCGGATGCGCGGCTCTTCGGGATCGCGATCGCCTCCTCCTCGCCGGCCGTCGGTGCGCGCTGCGCTCATGCGCGCGCGCAGGTCGGCGCGGTGGCGACGCAGAATGTCACCGATCCGGCGCTCGCGCGCCCCATTCTCGAGGCCCTCGCCCGCGGCGCATCGGCCGCCGCCGCGCTCGATGCCGCGCTATCCGCCACGCCCTTTGCGGCCTATCGACAGCTGCTCGCGATCGGCCGCGAGGGTCCTCCGGCGGTGCACTCCGGCACGCGCGCGCTCGGCACGAGCGGCACCGCACTCGGTCCACACGCTGCCGCGGCCGGTAATCTCCTCGCGCGCGCCGCCGTGCCGCAAGTGATGCTCGAGCGCTTTGCCGCCTCGCAGGCAGCTGCCGCAGGCAGCGACCTCGACTTCGGCGCATCGCTCCTCGATGCGTTGCGCAGCGGACTTGCGGGCGGCGGCGAGGCCGGCCCGATCCACTCGGCGGCGCTGCTCGTGGTGCGCGAGGTCAGCTGGCCGATCGTCGATCTGCGCATCGACTGGAGCGATGCCGATCCGCTGAGCGAGCTGCAGGGGCTCTGGGAGCGCTACGCGCCGCAGCTCGAGAGCTATGTCGCCCGGGCGCTCGACCCTTGCGCCGCCCCGAGCTTCGGGGTGCCTGGAGACCCATGAGCTCACAGCGCCGCGAGATAGCCTCCATCGACGTACAGCACCTGACCGGTGACGTACGCCGCCGCTGCCGAGCACAGAAAGACCGCGGCGCCGGCCAGATCGGCGAGCTCACCGAAGCGGCGCAGCGGAATGCTCTCGAGCATCTGCTGCTGCCAGGCGGGGCTCACGAAGAACGGCTCGGTGAGCGGGGTACGAAAGTACCCGGGCGCAATGGCATTCACACGCACACCGCGGGCAGCCCACTCCACCGCCAGTGTCCGTGTGAGTGCCAGCAGTCCCGCCTTGGAGGCACCGTAGGCTGCCGAGCCGGCGACGCCGACCTCGCAGGTGAGCGAGCACAGATTGAGGATGCTGGCACCGGCGCCCATGCGGCGCGCGGCGGCCTGCGCACAGAAGAACGCGCCCTTCAGGTTGGTGTCGAGGATACGGTCCCAGAGCGCCTCATCGACCTGCAGCGAGGCCCGGGACTCCTCGACACCCGCGTTGTTGATGAGGATGTCGAGCGAGCCGAGCGTCTCGTGCACCCTCGCGCACGCGGCTTCGATCTCCTCGAGGATCCGCACGTCGGCACGCACTGCCAAGGCACGCCCTCCCGAGCCGCGAATCGCAGTGCACCGCGCATCGAGCGCGGCGGCGTCGCGGCCCATCAGCGCCACCGCGGCACCAGCACCGGCCAGTGCGGCGGCGAGCGCCGCACCGATGCCGCCGCCCGCCCCGGTGACGAGCGCCACACGCCCCGCCAGCGAGAAGGAGGGTACGGACATCAGCGGCCCCCCCGGCAGTCCCGCCACGGCTCGCGCCAGCCTCGGGCCGAGCTCCTGCGCACCAATGCCGTGCATCCCCGCGCCGCACGCACCGGCAGCGCTCGCGGCCTTGCGGCCTCGGCGGGCAATCCGAATACTGCAGCCACTGCATGGGCGGGCGCCGCCTGCAGCACCCTCAGGCATTCACTCTCCCGAGCGGATATCCCGTGAGCATCGGCGAGCAGCCCTCCCGTCTCGAGACACTGACGATTCAGCCGATCGCCCACCACGAGCGGCATGGCCGCGCGCGCGACCTGTTCACCATCTGGTTCGGCTCGAACATCATGCTGCTCACCATCGTGACCGGGGCACTCGGCGTCACGGTCTTTCATCTGTCGTTCCTGTGGGCAGTGGTGGCGCTCGCGCTCGGCAATCTCATCGGTGCGGTGTTCATGGCGCTGCATGCGGCGCAGGGCCCGATCCTCGGCGTGCCGCAGATGGTGCAGACGCGCGGTCAATTCGGCTCGGTGGGCGCACTGCTCGTCGTCGGCATCGTGATCGTCATGTATGTCGGATTCTACGCCTCCAATCTGGTGCTGGGCGGTGAGGCGCTCGCGGCCGTGTGCCCACCGCTGCACGCGCTCGGCGGCATCGCGCTCATGTCCCTCGTGAGCGTCGCCGGTGCCATCTGGGGCTACGACCTCATCCATGCCTATGCCCGCGCCATGAGCTACCTCGCCGGGGTCATGCTGCTGCTCACCCTGGTCTGGGTGTTCGGCGTGCACGGCTTGCCGGCAGACTTCTGGCACAGGAACCTCGGCAGCAACGGCGCCGCCGGGGCGCTCGGCACACTGTCGATCGCCGCGCTGTGGCAGATTGCCTATGCTCCCTACGTCTCGGACTACTCGCGCTACATGCCGGCCGATACCGGCGTGCGGCCCGCGTTCTGGGCAACCTACTGGGGATGCACCCTGGGCTCGTTCCTGCCGATGGTGCTGGGCGCTGCGATCGGCCTGTGCATGCGCGGGGACGATGCGATCGCAGGACTCGGCCAGGTCACCGACCGGCTCGCGCCGGTCGCCTTCCTCGTGTTCTCGGTCGGCATGGTCGCCACCAATGCGATGAACATCTATTGCGGGGCGCTCTCCTCGCTCACCTTCGGACAGACGCTGGCGCCGGCGTGGTCCCCGCGGGCGCGGGCACGCACCCTCGCCGCGATCGGCATCGCGCTGTGCGCCTTCGCGCTCGCCGTTCTCGGCAAGGACTCCTTCCTGGTCAACTACACCAACTTCATCCTGCTGCTGCTCTACGTGCTCGTGCCCTGGACCGCGATCAACCTCGTCGATTATTACTGGGTGCGCCGCGCGCAGTATCACGTCGAGTCGTTCCTGCGCGCCGATGGCGGCATCTACGGGCGCGTGAATCCGGCGGCCGTCGGCTGCTATGTGCTCGGCATCCTGGTACAGGTTCCGTTCATGTCGACTCCGATGTACACCGGCGTCGTCGCCCACCGTCTGCACGATGCCGATCTCTCCTGGCTGATCGGGCTCGCCGTCACGGCACCGCTTTACTACGCGCTCGCGGTGCGCAGGCAGGCGCTGCGCGTGGCGGCCGAGGGCACGCTCGGGGCGCGCCCATGAGCCGCACGCTGCTTGCCCTGGCGCTGTGTCTGCTGCTGCCGCCGCTCGTCGACGCCGCCCCGCAGGTCACGCTCGGCGTCGTCAACTGGATCGGCTACGGGCCGATCTACTGCGCCGCCGACAATGGCGACTACCGGCGCTACGGGCTCGACGTGCGCCTGGTTACCTTCAGCGACAACTCGTTGATGTCGGGGGCGCTCGAGGGCGGTGAGCTCACCGCCTCCACCCTCACCTACGATCAGGTGCTCGTCGCTGCGGCCCGGCACTGGGACCTCAAGGTGGTGATGCCGGTCGATTATTCGACGGGTGGCGATGCCATTCTCGCAAGCAATGCCGTGCACAGCGTGCGCGACCTCAAAGGACGGGCGGTTGCCTTCCAACCGGTCTCGCCCTCGGACTTCCTGCTCGGGTACGCGCTTGCGCAGGTCGGCCTCACCGAGCGCGACATCCGCGCGGTGAACGCTACGCCCGAGGGCGTGGTCGGCGTCATGGCGAGCGGATCGGTCGCTGCGGGGGTCACCTATCAGCCGAGCGTGTCGGTGATCCTCAAGATGGGCGGCGGCAAGCTCTATCACGTGCTGCTGTCCTCGCGCGATGCGCGCGGCATGATCACCGATGTGCTCGCCGTGAAGCAGAGCACGATCGTGCAGGACCCGAAGCTCGTCGAGGGCTTGATCCGCGGCACGCTCGATGGGCTCGCCTTCATGCACAAGCAGCCCGCCAAGGCGGCGGCGCTGATCGCGCACCGACTGGAAGTGTCGGTGGCCGACGTACAGTCGCAGCTGCCCAATATCGAGAATCCCGGCCTGCATCAGCTCGGCGACGTGTTCAATCAGGCCGAGGCACTGCCCTCTTTTCATGCCAGCGGCAAGGTCATCGGCGGCATCCTCATGAAGGAAGGCCTGCTGAAGAGTCTGCCGCCGATCGCCGCTACGTACGATGCGCACTTCGTGGCGCTGGTGCAGGCGCACCCGGGAGATCTGCAATGAGTCGATGGTACCGCCATGCCGACGGCGCATGGCCCAATACGCTGGCGATCCTCTACACGCTGCTCGGTTGGCCGCTCGGCATCTGGCTGCTGTTGCGGCCCGAGTGGTCGCTCGATGCGCTCGGAGTGCTCCTCACCGCCCACGCACTGGTGTACTCGGGCTATCTGCTGCACGACTGCGCGCACCATGCGATCTTCACCACGGCCGCGGCCAACGATCGGCTCGGCGTGCTCATGAGCTGGATCAACGGCGCGTGCCTGGCGACGTACCAGAAGCTCAAGAAGAAGCATCTGCGCCACCACGCCGACCGGCTCGATGTGGTCACTTTCGACTATCGCGCCGCCCTCAAGGCCGCGCCGAGCTGGGTTCGCCGTCTGGTACTCGCGCTCGAGTGGGCGTACCTGCCGGCGGTCGAGTTTCTGATGCGCGGCATGGTGGTCGCCGCGCCCTTCCAGTTCGGCACCCGCGCCGAGCAGCTGCGGGTGATCGGCCTGCTGGTGCTGCGGATCGGGCTGTTCGTGGCGCTGGCGCTCGTTTCGCTCAAGGCGCTGCTGCTCTACGCCCTCGCCTACGTCATCTTTCTCAATGTCCTGCGCTTCATGGACGCCTTTCAGCATACCTACGAGGTGTTCGTGTCGCGCTCGCTCACCGCGGCGCCCGTCGATCGCCGGCGCGACCGCCGCTACGAATACGAGCACACCTACTCCAACCTGGTGTCCGAGCGCTGGTGGTGGCTCAACCTGCTGGTCCTGAACTTCCCCTATCACAACGCGCACCACGTGCGCCCCGGGGAGCCCTGGTATCGCCTGCCGGCCCTGCACCGCAAGCTCTACGGGGCGGCCGACCCGCAGGTCATCACCTGTCGGGAGCTCATCGCCAGCTATCACCGTCATCGCATCAAGCGCGTGCTCGCCGAGGATTATGGGGAGGTGGCCGCCGAGGGTGCTCGGGCGAGCGCCTTTCTGGGCGCGGTCGGGGTGTCCTTCCTGACCGCGATGTAGCAGGCTCGCCGAGCCGACGAGAGCCCCATGACGCCTGAGGCGACCGAGCGCGCACTGCTGCTCATCGACATGCAGCGGGACTTTCTGGACCCGCAGGGCTACATCGGTCGCAGCGGCGTCGATGTTCGAGTGTTGCGCACCGCGCTCGAGCCCGCGCAGCGGCTGCTCGAGGCGGCACGCCGCGCCGGCATCCGCGTCATCCATACCCGCGAGGGCCACCGCCCGGACCTGTGCGACCTCAACCCCGCGAAGCGCCGTCGCGCCGAGCGGGCGGGTGCTGCCATCGGCAGTGCGGGGCCGCTCGGCAGACTGTTGGTGCGTGGCGAGCCCGGGCACGCGATCGTCGCGGAGCTGGCGCCGCTACCCGGGGAAAGTGTCATCGACAAGCCGGGGTTCGGCGCCTTCTACGCCACCGATCTGGAGCTCATCCTGCGCGCCGCCGGCATCCGCGCCCTCACGCTCGCCGGCGTCACCACCGATATCTGCGTGCATTCCACCCTGCGCGAGGCGGTCGATCGCGGCTTCGAGTGCGAGACCGTGGCCGATGCCTGCGCTGCGGCAGACCCGCGCGTGCACGCCGCCATGCTCGATTGCATCGCCGGCGAGTCCGGCATTCTCGGTCGGGTGGTGCACAGTGAGGAGCTGATCCGGCAGTGGGCCTCGGCTCGCTCAGCCGAGCGGCTGCGCCACGCCTGAGTCACGCGCGGCGCCTCGCGCGGCTGGGAAATTCATGAGACCCGTCTCCTAAGCGGTAGCCGGCGCGCCGAAACGATTTGCCTGTTCCTGCCCCTTGCCGGCCATGCCCCAGACGAGGAAGCCCACCGACACGACGAGCGCGGCCCATGTCGTAGCGGGCTGCAGCGGCGGGTGATGGCGGTACAGGTGCAGCCAGAGGGCCGTGACGTTGAGCGCGGTGGGGATGAGCAGCAGCCAGGCGGTGTGCCCCATGTCGTGCAGGCGCCGCGCGTGCAGCACCGTGGCGGGAAACAGCAGCGTCACGAGCACCCACTCGCCATTGCGGCCCTTGACCAGGAA